>NZ_CP167894.1:648191-972287 GCF_041504345.1 Vibrio sp. BS-M-Sm-2 | reverse complement strand
AAATCAATGCGATTCGTCAGGTATTGATTGGTACTGTCGGTTTTGATGAAAGCCGTGGTGATTTACTCAACGTGTTAAGTATGCAGTTCGCACCACAAGTGACAGATGTTGTGGCAGATGTGCCTATCTGGGAGCATCCAAACTTTAATGATTGGGTGCGTTGGTTCGCGAGTGCCTTAGTTATTATTGTGGTGGTATTGGTACTTGTTCGCCCTGCAATGAAGAAACTGCTTAACCCAGCAGCTGATAATGATGATCAAATGTACGGCCCTGATGGCATGCCAATTGGTGTCGACGGCGAAACCAGCTTAATTGGTGGTGATATTGAAGGTGGTGAGCTGTTTGAATTTGGTTCAAGCATTGACTTGCCAAACCTTCATAAAGACGAGGATGTGCTGAAAGCAGTACGTGCACTTGTAGCGAATGAACCGGAGCTAGCAGCTCAAGTAGTTAAGAATTGGATGGTAGATGGCTAACGAAATAGTTCCACAACAAACTGAAGGCGGTGAAGTGCTTGATGTCTCTAGCGTGGATATCGACTCTATCTCAGGCGATGAGCGCGCTGCGATCTTGTTACTCAGTTTAAATGAAGAAGACGCTGCTGGTATTATTCGTCACCTAGAACCAAAGCAGGTTCAGCGTGTGGGTAGTGCGATGGCACGAGCTACGGATCTATCTCAAGAGAAAGTAGGCGCAGTGCACCGTGCTTTTTTAGATGATATTCAGAAGTACACCAACATTGGTATGGGTAGTGAAGACTTCATGCGTAACGCGTTGGTGGCTGCTCTGGGTGAAGACAAGGCGAATAACCTTGTTGACCAAATCCTTCTCGGTACAGGCTCGAAAGGTTTGGATTCGCTTAAGTGGATGGATCCTCGTCAAGTGGCGAGCATCATCATCAATGAGCACCCTCAAATTCAAACTATTGTTTTGTCGTACCTCGATGCTGATCAATCGGCTGAGATTCTGTCTCAATTCCCAGAGCGTGTTCGTCTGGATCTAATGATGCGTATTGCCAACCTTGAAGAAGTTCAACCTTCGGCGCTTGCTGAGTTGAACGAGATCATGGAGAAACAGTTTGCGGGTCAAGCTGGTGCTCAAGCTGCCAAAATTGGTGGCCTGAAAGCCGCGGCTGAGATCATGAACTACATGGACAACAACGTAGAAGGTGTCTTGATGGATCAAATTCGAGATCAAGACGAAGACATGGCAACTCAGATTCAAGATCTTATGTTTGTCTTTGAAAACCTTATTGAAGTGGATGACCAAGGTGTTCAGCGACTGCTACGTGATGTTCCACAAGACATTCTACAGAAAGCACTTAAAGGTGCTGATGATGGTCTACGTGAGAAGATCTTCAAGAACATGTCTAAACGTGCTTCCGATATGATGAGAGACGATATTGAGGCGATGCCGCCAGTGAAAGTCTCTGACGTGGAAGCGGCTCAGAAAGAGATATTGGGTATTGCGAGGAAGATGGCAGACAGTGGTGAGATTATGCTGTCTGGTGGCGCCGACGAGTTCCTTTAATACAGAAACCTCAAAAGCCCCACACTGTTGGGGCTTTTCTTTATCCAATTTCGAACCACAGATTAACTCTGTTTAACTGCTTGAATTGACAATGCAGTTGGACGTACTCATAGATAGGTACTGATATGTCAGGTGATAGAAAACGCGGCTTCCTTCGCCCTGAAGAAGATAATACGGTTGCCCAACCTCAGAAATGGGGGCTACCTGACTATACCTCTGATGTGAATAAACAAGCCAAAGAAACGGCGTTTAACTACGACCCTGGTTGGATGCCGACAGTTGAAGAGGCCATTGAAGATGAAGAGTTGGTTCTAACTGAAGAGCAGATCGAACTGATCAAACAAGGTGCTTATCAGGAAGGCCTTCATCAAGGGCAAGAGGCTGGTTTTAAACAAGGTTACGAAAAAGGCAAAGAAGAAGGGTTTGCCGCTGGCCACGAAGAAGGTAATCAAGCCGGTAAGCTTGAAGGCGTGGCTGCTGGCCAAGAGTACATTCAGCAACAAGTTGCCATCTTTATGGGGCTTGCCAACCAGTTTGCTCAGCCATTAGAGCTGATGAATGCTCAGGTTGAGAAGCAGCTGGTAGACATGGTACTGACCATGGTCAAAGAAGTGGTTCATGTTGAAGTACAAACCAATCCACAAATCATATTAGATACCGTGAAAGAGTCGGTAGAGTCCCTGCCAATTTCTGGTCATGCGATTACCTTGAAGCTTAACCCGGAAGATGTGGCGATCATTCGCTCTGCGTATGGCGAAACAGAATTGGATTGCCGTAATTGGACGCTAGTTGCGGAGCCTGCACTTAATCGTGGTGATGTACAAATCGAAGCGGGTGAATCAAGCGTTAACTACCGCATGGAAGATCGCGTGAAAAACGTCATTCAGAACTTCTGTGGTGCAAACCGTCACCAGGGTCATGAGTAATGCTTGAGTTAGCGAATCGTCTTAGCCAATACAAAGTCGAAGGGCTAAAATCGCGACCAATTGCATCAGGTAAGTTAGTCCGCGTTGTTGGCTTAACGCTTGAAGCTACTGGCTGTAAAGCTCCGATCGGCAGCCTGTGTCTAGTTGAAACTATGTCTGGTCAGATGGAAGCCGAAGTCGTCGGCTTTTCAGGCGATAACCTATTTTTGATGCCGAGTGAGCAAATCACTGGGATCTTACCTGGCGCTCGTGTGACACCGATGACCACTGAAAGTGGCATCCCTGTAGGTATGGAGCTGCTTGGTCGAGTGATCGACGGCGTAGGCAATCCACTCGACGGGCTAGGTCCAATCTATACTGAGCAACGCGCTTCATTTAATGCTGAGCCAATCAACCCTTTAGCTCGTAAACCGATTTCTGAACCACTCGATGTGGGTTTAAAGGCGATTAATGGCCTACTTACCGTAGGTAAAGGACAGCGTATCGGTCTGTTCGCTGGTTCTGGTGTCGGTAAGTCGGTTACGCTTGGTATGATGACTCGAGGCACAACCGCGCAGGTAGTGGTTGTAGGTCTAATTGGTGAGCGTGGACGAGAAGTTAAAGAATTTATTGAAGAGATTCTTGGTGAAGATGGTCGTAAGCGGTCGGTGGTGGTCGCGGCTCCTGCTGACTCATCGCCACTGATGCGATTAAAAGGTTGTCAAACTGCGTTGGCTGTAGCCGAGTATTTCCGCGACCAAGGTTTAGATGTTTTGTTGTTGATGGACTCATTGACCCGTTTTGCTCAGGCTCAGCGTGAAATTGCTCTGTCTGTTGGTGAGCCGCCAGCAACTAAAGGTTATCCGCCATCAGTATTCGCCAAGCTTCCAGCGCTGGTGGAACGTGCGGGTAACGGCAATGATGAACAAGGTTCGATTACGGCTTTCTTTACCGTGTTAACCGAAGGCGATGACTTACAAGACCCCATTGCTGATGCGTCGCGAGCGATCCTTGATGGACACGTTGTGTTGTCGCGTGAGATGGCGGATGCGGGTCATTACCCTGCGATCGATGTCGAGAAATCTGTCAGTCGTGTTATGCCGCAAATTACCACTGAAGAACATGTTTTGATGTCGAAAGCGGTAAGGCAAGTGCTGTCTATTTGTCGCAAAAACCAAGATTTGGTTTCGATTGGTGCTTACAAGCCAGGAACTGATCCTGCAATTGATAGTGCCTTCACTTTGAAGCCAAAACTGGATGAATACTTGCAGCAGAAGATGAAAGAAACTGTCCCATACGACATGTGTGTCAACATGTTAAAGCATGTATTGGGTGGCTAACGAGTGAATAAGGTTAGTCATGGATAACGCATTAGAATTTTTGCTCGATCAAGCCAAAGATCAAGAGAACCAAGCTGTACTCGCGCTCAACAAAGCGAACTCGGAGCTGCAAGGTTACTATGAGCAGGTTGCGCAGATTGAAAAGTACCGACTTGATTACTGCCAGCAGCTTGTCGACCGTGGCAAGGCTGGGTTAACGGCGAGTCAATATGGTCACTTAAACCGCTTCTTAACTCAATTAGATGAAACACTTTCTAAACAGAGAGAAGCGGAGCACCACTTTAAAAATCAAGTCGACAACTGTCAAAACTACTGGGTGGAGTTACGCAAAAAACGTAAATCCTATGAGTGGTTGATGGAAAAAAAGCAGAAAGAGAAAGCAAAACTGCAAGATCAAAGAGAACAAAAGCAAATGGATGAGTTCTCGACTTTGTTATACAGCCGAAAGAAGATGTGATCCTAAGCCATGAATAAGGTAGCCACTGCTCTTTAGGTTGAGAGAACAGAACTTATAGGCATGTTTCTTGCTCCGTTTTATATAAAATTGCGCGTCGTGTCCACCAAAGGCATGAAAAGCACCCGACTTTCTTTTTGTTGCATGATTCATCGCAGCAAAGCTAGTAGATAGAGCTTGTATATATGAATGTTAGTCTTTCCTCAAATTCAGCGACCAACAAAACGTCATCGTTGTTGGACACCGGTTCTACCTCTTCAAAGGTAGAAGAGACCGGCGACGCTAAAGGTTTCTTTGAGTCTTTTAAAGAAGCGCTCGGCTTTGAAGAAAGTGCCAGTAAAGCCGCAGTAAAAGACACTGAAAACGCGTCGAAATCTGACGAAAAGCACGCCGCTACTGAAGGTGAAGCGTCAGCTGAAGCGAAGAAAAGTGATTCAGCGAAATCAAAGGCGACTGACGAAGTGAGCGAAGCACAAAGTAAACAAGTGGCTTCAGAAGTAGAGGGCGACAAAGCCACAGATATAACATATGCAGAGGCTGTGTCTGGAACGGAGGCTCAGCTCAAAGCTAATACAAGCACTGATAGCACCATCGCTGATAACACTGTCTCTGATAACAATGTCGCAGATAAGGCGGCTGGTAAAGACGCGCAGGCTACGACTAACGATTCTAAAGAACAGGCTTCTCAAGCTCAGGATTTATCAGCTGTAGATGGTTCTACGCAGGCGTCGCAAGCCAGCGTAGCGATGAGTGAAGGCAATAAATTGCTTGGTCAGTTGGATGAGGCAAACAAAGCTCTAAATCAAGCGCCAAACGGCAAAGGCTTGCCTCAGCAAGGTCAGATAGATCAAGTCCAAGGTAATGTCGCGGGTGCTTCTGTTGCAGGAATTTCAATTGCGGGTAATGCGACACAACAAGCTAGTGCAGCAAATCAAGAGAAGAGCCTTGAGGTCGATTCTGAAATCGCTGTGCTTACCGGAGGTAAGGGAGTGTCTCAGTTATCAGATGATGAAATTCGACAGCTGATGGATAAAGGCGTTACCCCAGAACAAATTGAAGCAAGTATGAGTCGAGAGCTGAACCAAAAAAATGCGGCTAGCGCGGTTACTACCGATCAAAGCCAAGCACTCTCACCAGCTGAACTTGAGCTAGCGAAACAGGTTGATGCTCATACCAAAGCGTTGAACCAATTGAACGCTCAGATTGAATCAGAGCAGTCTGTAGTGGATGGTTTGCTTCAAAAACAACAAAGTGGTGCTAAGTTGACGGTCGATGAGCAAGCTGCACTGGCTCGAGCAACCTCGAACTTAGATGTATTGAATCAACAGCTAACCAATGTTCAGCAGCAAGCAACGGCTTTACTAAGCCAAGCTCCAGGCGTGAACAGTACGCCTGATGAACCCACCGCAATTGATTGGGATAATAGTGATTCAAATGAAGCCAAAGCCTTAGCTACGGTGGCATCAACAGCGGCGGTTACGGCTGCTGCTCAGCAAGCGACAGCACAAGCTTCGGTACAATCGGTAAGTAACGCTGCTGCCACTCATGCTGCAAATGATAAAGCGGCAATGCTACACGCTAATAATGTGCATGCAGCCCAACAGGCAGCGGCTCAACAAGCTAACCTTGCTTCACCTCAACAACAAGCTGCGTTAGACCCTGCTTTAACTGCGCAAGGGGTGGCGATGAATGCAGTACCTGCAGCGACCAAAGCCGGCTCAACGGACATGTTACTTAAAACTGGAGCCGGTGCAGCTGCACTGTCTGGTCTTGGAAAAGCGGGTGCTAAAGAAGATTCTAAAGATTCGGCCTTTGCTCAGCAGATCGCTGCTGCGGCCGGCGCACAAGGTACAGCAACGGTTGGTTCGGCACCTACGCGAGCTGAAATTCAAGCTGCTCAACAGGCTCCTTTACAGCTCACCAAAGAACTAGCCAATGAGCAGGTAGCTGAAAAAGTCCAAATGATGATGTCTAAAAACCTTAAGAACTTGGACATCCGACTCGACCCACCTGAATTGGGGCAGATGAAAATTCGAATGACCATGAATAATGACGTCGCGAATGTGCACTTTACTGTGAGCAATCAGCAGGCGAGAGATGTGATTGAGCAAACCTTACCTCGTCTGAGAGAGATGCTCGCTCAACAAGGGATGCAGCTTGCCGATTCGTCAGTTCAACAACAGAACTCTGGCCAGGGGCAAGATAGATACAACAATGGTGAACAACAATCCGGCGCTAACCGCACAAATGATGGTCAAGGTGATGAAAACCTTGATAGTGGCAGCAATCTTGAATTGAATGTCGCATCAAAGCGTGATGGAATTAGTTATTATGCCTAATATCAGGCTAAGTACACTTAGTTAATAGACAGAACCAGTTAATAGAAAGTACCGTCAGTTAATCGAAAGAACAGGAAGTTAGAGCAAAATATGGCAGAAGAACAAGATGCACCTAAAGGGAAGAGTAAGCTTCTCATCATCATTATAGCGGTAGTCGTTTTACTACTTGGCGTAGGTGGCGCACTGTTCTTTTTTTTAGGCTCTGATGATAGTGCCTCAGAATCTCAGTCTCAGCCGACTACTGCTGTGGTCGCAGCCGAGCCTGTTATGTATGTTAATATCCCTCAGCCCTTCTTGTTCAATGTGACAGGTGATAAAAAAGACCGCCTAGTTCAGATAAAAGCACAGTTAATGGTGCGTGGCAGCAAGAATGAAGACTTGGCTCGTTACCACTCTCCTCTTGTAGAGAGTACTTTATTAGCAACGTTCGCTTCAGCAACGGTTGATCAATTGCGCTCTCCAACTGGGCGAGTTGAACTGCGAAATAAGGCGACTGAAGATATTAAAGCAAGCCTGGCTCAAGCTGTTGGCCAGCCTGTGATTGAAAAAGTGTTATTCACTGACTTCGTAATTCAATAGGTAATTTGTGACCGATTTATTAAGCCAAGACGAAATTGATGCGCTATTACATGGCGTTGATGATGTTGAAGACGTAGAAGATGTCTTAGAAACCGACAATGATAGTGCAGTCAATTTCGACTTCTCATCTCAAGATCGAATCGTCCGTGGTCGAATGCCGACCCTTGAACTTATTAACGAGCGTTTCGCACGTCATATGCGGATTAGCTTGTTTAATATGTTACGTAAAACAGCTGAAGTGTCGATCAACGGCGTGCAGATGATGAAGTTTGGTGAGTACCAAAACACATTGTATGTACCCACTAGTTTAAACATGGTTCGTTTCCGCCCGCTGAAAGGCACGGCGCTTATCACCATGGAAGCTCGTCTTGTTTTTATTCTCGTAGAGAACTTTTTTGGTGGTGATGGACGTTTCCACGCCAAGATTGAAGGCCGTGAATTCACGCCAACCGAAAGACGAATTATTCAGTTACTGTTGAAAATTGTTTTTGAAGATTACAAAGAAGCTTGGTCTCCAGTGATGGGGGTTGAGTTTGAATACTTGGATTCTGAAGTGAACCCAAGTATGGCGAACATTGTGAGCCCAACAGAAGTGATTGTTGTAAGCTCATTCCACATTGAAGTGGATGGCGGTGGTGGTGACTTCCACGTCGTGATGCCTTACTCCATGGTAGAGCCGATTCGTGAGCTGCTGGATGCCGGTGTTCAATCAGACAAAATGGAAACCGATGTTCGTTGGAGTACCGCGCTGCGTGATGAAATTATGGATGTGCCGGTTAACTTCCGTGTGAACTTGCTAGAGCAAGATATTTCTCTGCGTGACTTGATGGAGTTGCGACCCGGTGACGTCATTCCAATGAACATGCCTGAGCATGCGACTATGTTCGTTGAAGAGCTGCCAACGTATCGTGTGAAAATGGGCCGTTCCGGTGAGAAGCTCGCAGTACAGATTTCTGAAAAAATTCAAAGACCACATGTGGTTAAAACTGATCTCGCTTTTCTAGGCAAGGACTTAATGTCTGAGCTGGAAAATAGCGACGATGACGAATAGCAAAATAGATAAAAGTATAGGAATTGGTAATGGAACCTAGTGAAGATCAAAAGCTAGCAGACGAGTGGGCTGCGGCACTTGGTGAAGATCCTTCAGCACCGTCAATTGATGTTGATGACGTGCTTGCGGCACCACTTGATGAGCTAACCGATTCATCGTCTCCGATTTCTGAAGATGAGCGTCGTAAACTGGATACCATCATGGATATCCCCGTGACTATCTCAATGGAAGTTGGCCGCTCTCAGATCAGTATCCGTAATTTACTTCAGTTGAACCAAGGTTCGGTTGTTGAGCTAGATAGAATTGCTGGTGAGTCACTGGATGTGATGGTAAACGGTACCTTGATTGCTCATGGTGAAGTGGTTGTGGTGAACGACAAGTTTGGTATTCGTTTGACTGACGTTATTAGTCAGACAGAACGAATTAAGAAGCTGCGTTAATGAGCTTTCTGTCTCCAAGATTGGCTAGGCTAATTACGGGGGAGCTTTGTTATCTTCTCCTTCTATTGCCTTTGCTGCAACGCCGCCATCTCTCGATTTAGCGACCACTTTTGGGTCGCTAATTTTCGTTATAGCCTTCATCTTATTTATTGCTTGGCTACTCAAGCGAATGCAAGTGCCTGCAATGTCGAATCAGCAAGGCTTGGCGATTGTTAGGCAAATTCCTGTAGGTACTAAAGAACGCATCGCTATTGTTCAAGCTGGTGATGATCAGTTCTTAGTCGGGATTACCACGCAATCTATCCAGCTAATTTCTAAGCTGGATAAACCTCTTACTCAGGAGATGCTGGAAAAAAGTACATTTTCAAGTCAGCTTTCCCAGCTAATAAAAAAAGATGCAAACAAGTAACGGACTTTTGAACTCATCTTACGTTTGCCAAAACGGAGCTTTCCGAATGGTTAAAATGTTGTTGGTTCAGCTCACTCTCCTCTGCTCACTCGTATTCAGTATGTCGGTATTTGCACAGGCTGAAGACGGCACCGTCATTCCTGCGAATACCGCTGGCTCAGAGTCGGTAACCATCAGCACGATGGAACAAGACCAAGCCAAATCGCAAACCATGACAACGGGTAGCTTAACCGGCAATGGTGGTGGCATACCTGCCTTTACCATGACAACCAATGCTAATGGTGGTGAAGACTACTCGATAAACCTACAGATCTTGGCTCTAATGACCATGCTTGGCTTCTTGCCGGCGATGGTGATTTTGATGACCTCGTTCACCCGTATTGTGGTGGTGATGTCTATCTTGCGTCAGGCAATGGGTCTACAACAAACACCGTCTAACCAAGTGATTATTGGTATCGCGATATTCTTGACCTTCTTCATCATGTCGCCAGTGATTAACCAAGTTAACGAACAAGCAGTTCAGCCTTATCTCAATGAACAGATATCGGCACGACAGGCATTCGATGTTGCCCAAGAACCGATTAAGTCCTTTATGCTTAAACAGACTCGAATCAAAGATCTAGAAACCTTTGTTGAGATCTCTGGTGCGGAAGTGAACAACCCTGAAGATGTTTCAATGGCGGTTCTGATTCCTGCATTTATCACGTCAGAGTTGAAAACGGCTTTCCAGATAGGCTTTATGTTGTTCTTGCCGTTCCTAATCATCGACTTGGTAGTGGCATCGGTATTAATGGCTATGGGTATGATGATGTTGTCACCAATGATTGTATCGCTGCCGTTTAAGTTGATGCTGTTTGTTCTTGTTGATGGTTGGAACTTGATACTCTCCACTCTCGCTGGCAGTTTTGCCTTGTAGCTGGGGGAATAATGAATCCTGAAATATTCGTAGAGTTGTTCCGAGATGCCCTTTGGATGGTACTCATTATGGTTTGCGCCATTATCATCCCGAGCCTGCTGATCGGTTTAGTCGTCGCTGTTTTCCAAGCTGCGACCTCTATCAACGAACAAACACTGAGTTTCTTGCCGCGTTTGATTGTGACTTTGTTGGCGTTGATGCTATTTGCACACTGGATGACTCAGATGATGATGGAGTTCTTTTTTGAACTCATCGAACGCTTGCCGCAAGTTCTGTATTAAATCGATATGGAATACCCGACGAGCCTTGTACTAGAGTGGTTAGCCAATTATTTTTGGCCATACACTCGCATCTCAGCCATGCTGATGGTGATGACGGTAACAGGGGCGCGCTTTGTGTCGCCTCGTATTCGTCTGTATTTAGGCTTGGCGATCACCTTTGCCGTAATGCCCGCGATTCCCGCGGTTCCAAAAGAGATTGAACTGCTCTCTTTCCAAGGTTTCCTAACCGTCTTTGAGCAAATTGTGATTGGTGTGGCGATGGGCTTTGTCACTCAGTTCATGATTCAAACCTTTGTTATGCTCGGTCAAATCCTTGGTATGCAATCTAGCTTGGGCTTCGCTTCTATGGTCGACCCAGCAAATGGACAGAACACGCCAGTATTGGGTCAGCTCTTCATGCTACTTGCCACTATGTTCTTCTTGGCAACCGACGGTCACTTGAAAATGCTGCAGTTGGTGGTGTTCAGCTTTAAGACTTTGCCGATTGGCAGTGGCTCTTTGACTTCGGTTGATTTTCGAGAACTCGCGTTGTGGCTTGGTATCATGTTCAAAACGGCATTGGCGATGTCCTTGTCGGGCATTATCGCACTGTTAACGATTAACCTTTCTTTTGGTGTAATGACGCGTGCTGCACCTCAGTTAAATATCTTTTCTTTGGGTTTTGCATTTGCGCTACTCGTGGGTCTGTTACTTTGTTGGTACATCCTTGGCGGCTTGTATAGTCACTATGAGCTATTCTGGATGCAAGGCGAACAACAGATATGTCGTCTAATCCGGTTAGATTGCTAGGAGACTGAAATGGCAGAGTCAGACGGTCAAGAACGCACAGAAGACGCCACGCCCAAACGCTTGCAACAGGCCAAAGAGAAAGGGCAGGTTGCAAGGTCAAAAGAGCTAGCTTCAGCGTCGGTACTGATAGTCGGTGCGATTGCATTAATGTGGTTTGGCGAATCGATGGCGAAGGCTTTGTTCGAGGCCATGCAACGTCTGTTTTCTCTGAGCCGCGACGAGATCTTTGACACCAACAAGCTCCTTGAAATCGCTGGTGGCGCACTGGTGAACTTACTGTTTCCACTGTTCTTAATCTTGATAACTTTGTTTGTTGCGGCTGTTATTGGTGCGGCAGGTGTTGGCGGGATTAACTTTTCGATGCAAGCTGCAATGCCAAAGGCGTCTAAGCTCAATCCACTCAGTGGTATCAAGCGTATGTTTGGCCTACAAAGCTGGGTTGAACTGCTGAAATCTATTTTGAAAGTGGCACTTGTATCAGGCATGGCTATTTACCTTATTCAGGCCTCTCAGCATGATTTAATGCAGCTGAGTATGGATGTGTATCCGCAGAATATCTTTCATGCTTTGGATATCTTGCTTAACTTCATTCTTTTAATCAGTTGCTCTTTGCTGATCGTGGTTGCCATTGATATCCCATTTCAGATCTGGCAACACGCTGATCAGCTGAAAATGACTAAACAAGAAGTTAAAGACGAATTCAAAGATACCGAAGGTAAGCCGGAAGTAAAAGGCCGAATTCGTATGCTACAAAGGGAAGCCGCTCAGCGTCGTATGATGGCAGACGTCCCTCAAGCGGATGTGATTGTGACCAACCCAGAGCACTTTTCCGTGGCACTGCGTTATAAGCAGAATCAAGATAAAGCGCCGATTGTGGTTGCCAAAGGTGTCGACCACATGGCGATGAAGATCCGAGAAATTGCACGCGAAAACGATATCTATATTGTTCCGGCACCGCCATTGGCGAGGGCGCTTTATCACACCACTGAACTAGAACAACAAATTCCTGACGGTCTGTTTACGGCTGTCGCGCAGGTGCTTGCATATGTTTTCCAGCTTAAGCAGTACCGAAAACGAGGTGGTGAGAGACCAAAACTGCAAGATTCTAATATGCCGATCCCACCTGATTTACGTCATTAGATCAATTGCTTGAGCTCTGCGTGATGAACCCTGATAATAGTGATCTAGCCAATCTTCCTTTTATTGAGGTGATGGCGATAATTTGACGTGAGATGTTGGTACAGTGTTTGCTGTAGTAAGCCTGAACATTATAAGCCCATAGCAAAACAGCCCTGACTAAGATCTAATCCACTTGTTCAGAGAGCTACAACATAGCGAAACTGTCTAGATTTATGAAATTCTCCCTGCCTTTTGCGGACAAGCTACCTAAAATCCCGAACCGTGCCATGCCTGCGGTTGGTGCACCTGTTATGGTACTTGCAACGCTTGCTATGGTGGTGTTGCCAATTCCAGCTTTCTTGTTGGATATGTTCTTCACCTTTAACATTGCATTGTCTATGGTTGTGCTATTGGTTTCGGTTTATACCCGCAGACCTTTAGACTTTGCTGCATTCCCGACCGTACTTCTGATTGCGACTCTACTTCGATTAGCCTTGAACGTTGCTTCAACACGTGTGGTCTTGCTTCATGGTCATGAAGGTGGCGACGCGGCTGGTAACGTGATTGAAGCCTTTGGTAACGTGGTTATCGGTGGTAACTATGCCGTAGGTCTAGTGGTGTTCTTGATTCTGATGATCATTAACTTCATGGTTGTAACCAAAGGTGCAGGCCGTATCTCGGAAGTAAGCGCGCGTTTCACTTTGGACGCCTTACCGGGTAAACAGATGGCAATCGATGCCGACTTGAACGCTGGTTTGATCGACCAAGATCAGGCTCGTCTGAGACGTTTTGAAGTAACCAAAGAAGCCGACTTCTACGGTTCGATGGACGGTGCGTCTAAGTTTGTTAAAGGCGATGCGATCGCTGGTATCTTAATCTTATTCATCAATATCATTGGTGGCTTGAGCATTGGTATGGCTCAGTTTGACCTTGGTTTTGGTGAAGCAATTGAAATCTACACACTACTGACTATCGGTGATGGTCTGGTTGCACAAATTCCATCTCTATTACTGTCTATTGCAGCCGCGATGATGGTAACGCGCCAAAACACTGATGAAGACATGGGGCAGCAGCTCGTCTTCCAGATGTTCGACAATCCAAAAGCCTTGATGATCACCGCTGCAATCCTTGGCATCATGGGTATTGTTCCAGGTATGCCACATTTCTCGTTCTTGAGCCTTGCAGTTGTTGCGGGTGCAGGGGCGTATTACATCGATAAAAAGAACAAGAAGAAGGCGGAAGAACCTAACCTTCCGGCGACCGTTGAAGCGAATGGAGAAGTAGGCTCTCAGAAAGAGCTTTCTTGGGATGATGTTCAACCTGTTGATATTATTGGCTTAGAAGTAGGTTACCGTTTGATTCCTTTGGTGGATAGAGACCAAGGAGGCGAACTGCTTGAACGCGTTAAAGGTGTGCGTAAGAAGCTGTCTCAAGATTTTGGTTTCTTGATCCCAGCGGTGCACATTCGCGATAATCTAGAACTGACACCAAACAGCTACCGAATCACCTTGATGGGTGTCGCGGTAGGTGAGGCTGAGATAAAACCAGACATGGAACTCGCGATTAACCCAGGTCAAGTCTACGGTATGATCGATGGTGAGCCGACGATTGACCCTGCCTTTGGCCTTGAAGCTGTATGGATACGTGAAGAGCAGCGTGAACATGCACAAGCTCTAGGTTATACCGTTGTCGATTCTTCTACTGTACTGGCGACACACCTTAGCCAACTGCTAACCAATAACGCATCACAGCTTATTGGTCACGAAGAAGTTCAGAACTTGCTTGAGATGCTCAGCCGCTCAACACCTAAGCTGGTGGAAGGTTTTGTACCGGATCAATTGCAGTTGGGTGTAGTCGTAAAAGTGCTACAGAACCTATTGAATGAAGCCATTCCAATTCGTGATATTCGAACCATAGTCCAAACTTTGTCGGAGTATTCTGGTAAAAGTCAAGAACCTGACATACTTACGGCGGCGGTTCGTATCTCATTGAAACGGTTAATTGTTCAGGAAATCAATGGTATAGAACCGGAATTGCCAGTGATAACCTTGATTCCTGAGCTGGAACAAATCTTGCATCAAACCATGCAGGCATCCGGCGGAGAATCTGCTGGTATTGAACCTGGTTTAGCCGAACGTTTACAGACATCCCTCAGTCACGCGACACAAGAGCAAGAGCTGAAAGGTGAGCCCGCGGTGCTACTGACCTCTGGTGTGTTACGTTCGACTCTGGCTAAGTTCGTGAAAAACACGATTCCAAGCTTGAGAGTCTTGTCTTACCAAGAAATACCGGACGAAAAGCAGATACGTATAGTACAAGCTGTTGGTAATTAAGCCGCCTAATTAGAACGGACGATCGAATTGAAAATTAAACGATTTTTTGCAAAAGATATGCGAACGGCCTTGCTCCAAGTTAAAGAAGAACTTGGTTCGGAAGCGGTGATCATGTCTAATAAAAAGGTCGCAGGTGGCGTGGAAATTGTTGCCGCTATTGATGGTGAATCCAGCCCGTCGACAGCGAGCCAGAGACCAAATAAACCTCAGCAGCCTGCACAAAGCCAATATACGCAAATGGCCGCGCCCGCACCTCCTGCAGGGCGACGTCAATTAGACGATGATAAGGTTAGCCTACAGTCGAATGCTGAAGGTGGACGCTCAATGACCAAGCGCTTTGCGAATATGCTAAAGCAATACAGTCATGGCGCCGATGATGAGCCACAACATCGTGCTGAAAATGAAGATTCATTGTCTGCATTGCTCAATCGCCAATCAAGCACGGGTCATAAGCCTCATAGTCATCAGACTCAAAGTAATTTGCAGTCTCGCGGTAACCAACAGTCTCACGGGAACCTAGATTCTGCATTTGCTCGTGAAACAGGTTTATCCCAATTGATTGCCGAAGACCGCAGAGTAGAGCGTCCAGCACCTCGTTTGGATCCTACCCGTTATGATCGTGGTCGTGAGAATACGCATTCCAAAGGTTCAGATACTGAAATGGAAACGATGCGCGAGGAGATGACCTCAATTCGTCGTCTGTTAGAGCATCAAGTATCTGGATTAATGTGGCAAGAAGTTGAGCGTCGTGAACCGCTTAGAGCCATGCTTATCAAACGCCTTGAACGTATGGGTGTATCTGCAGAGCTTGCCGACCAAATGGCGTGTTACATTCCTGAAGATACCAAACCTGCACGTGCGTGGAAGGCGTTGTTAGCCTTGGTTGCTGACCAAATCTCCGTTACACAAAAAGATATTTTAAAACGCGGCGGTATTGTGGCTCTACTTGGCCCAACTGGCGTGGGTAAAACAACGACTGTTGCAAAGCTAGCTGCACGTGCTGCCATGGAATATGGCGCAGATAACGTAGCACTAGTGACAACTGACACATATCGTATAGGTGCACATGAGCAGTTATCGATCTATGGTCGAATTATGGGTTGTCCTGTAAGAGTTGCTAAAGATTCTAGTGAATTGGCCGATGTAATATATCAGTTACGTAATCGTCGCCTAATTCTGGTCGATACTGCAGGCATGGGACAACGAGATGTTCGCCTATCTGAGCAGTTAGACACATTGATGCAAGAGAGTGGTTCCGTTATCAATAGCTACCTTGTGTTGCCTGCAACCGCGCAACGCAAAGTGCTGCAAGAAACAATTGAACACTTTAGAAGAATCCCGTTGTCGGGATGCATCATGACTAAGCTGGATGAATCCCTAAGTCTAGGTGAATTCATCAGTGTCGTAATACAAAATGCATTACCAGTTGCTTACATTGCAAATGGTCAACGAGTTCCTGAAGATATCGTTATAGCTCAGCCAAAGTACATGATTGCTAAGGCGAATGAGTTATTAGAAAAATCTACAGAGAATGAACCTCATTACTGGAATAGCGATTCTGAAGGGCTCTAGGCGGCGGATAAATATGAATGAAAATATGATACATGATCAAGCTAGCGGCCTCCGTCGCTTAACCAAGCCTTCACTCACAAAAGTTATCGCTGTAACCGGTGGTAAGGGAGGGGTTGGTAAATCTAATGTGACGTTAGGTATGGCTATTTGCATGGCGCGCCAAGGCAAAAAAGTTATGGTGCTAGATGCCGACTTAGGCCTCGCTAACGTCGATATCATGCTGGGTATTCGTTCTAAACGAAACCTTGGGCATGTGTTGGCAGGCGAATGTGAACTTAAGGATGCGATTGTCGAAGGGCCGCACGGAATTAAAATTATTCCTGCGACATCGGGCACACAAAGCATGACTGAACTTTCACACGCACAGCATGCAGGTTTGATTCGCGCATTCGGTTCGCTTGAAGACGAGATGGACATCTTGTTAGTTGATACCGCAGCCGGTATTTCGGACATGGTAATCAGCTTCTCAAGAGCGGCGCAAGACGTGGTTGTCGTGGTATGTGATGAACCTACCTCGATCACGGATGCATATGCTTTGATTAAGCTTTTGAGCAGAGAACACCAAGTTCAGCGGTTCAAAGTTGTTGCAAATATGGTCAGAAGCTACCGTGAAGGCCGAGAATTATTTGCAAAGTTGACTTTGGTCACAGAGCGCTTCTTGAATGTGAGCCTCGAACTCGTAGCATGTATTCCTTTAGATGATAAAGTACGTCAATCAGTCAAGAGACAGAAAATCGTAGTCGATGCGTATCCTCGCTCTCCAGCGGCATTGGCAATCAGCTCTTTGGCTAATAAAGCATTGACCTGGCCAATACCAAAAACACCAAGTGGGCACTTGGAGTTCTTTGTGGAAAGGCTGCTGAATCGTACTGAATTTATAGAGGAACCATTTGGTGAATAAAGCGCTTACTTACGACCAACATGCTAATCACAATAGCCAACAGGCTTTTTTTGAGAAGTATTCTGTGTTGGTTAAACGTATCGCTCATCACTTGTTGGGGCGATTACCGCCTAATGTATTAGTTGATGACTTAATTCAAGCTGGCATGATCGGCTTGATTGAAGCGCAACAAAACTATGATGGTACCAAAGGCGCAAGCTTTGAGACGTATGCCGGTATTCGAATTCGCGGGGCAATGTTAGATGACATTCGCCGTGGGGACTGGGTACCGAGATCGGTTCATAAAAACAATCGAGAAATCAGCAGTGCAATCGCGGAGTTAGAGGGTATCCTCAACCGTGACCCGAGTGATGCCGAAGTGGCAAAGCACATGGGACTCAGTTTAGAGCAGTATCACAGTGCTTTAACTGACATTAATTGTTCAAGACTGGTTGGAATCGAAGATTTAGGCGTCTCAGATGATGTAATATCTCCGAATGAAGACTCTCAAGATAATACGCCTTTTCAAGGGGTTGCTGATGAGTCATTCCGCCAAGCTTTGATCGATTCGATAAAACAACTTCCGGAAAGGGAAGGCCTTGTGCTTTCGCTTTATTACGACGAAGAACTCAATTTAAAAGAGATTGGGGAAGTGTTAGGTGTCAGCGAATCTCGTGTCAGCCAAATACTGAGCCAATCTATGCAGCGTTTACGCACTAAGTTAAGTGCTTGGACACAGAACGACTAACAACACTGATCCTATTCAGTGGAGGCTAATTTGAACAAAAACATGAAAATTCTCATTGTTGATGACTTTTCAACGATGCGCCGAATTGTTAAAAACCTACTTCGCGACTTAGGTTTCAACAACACTCAAGAAGCAGACGATGGCTTGACCGCGTTACCTATGCTGAAAAAAGGCGAATTTGATTTCGTGGTAACTGACTGGAACATGCCGGGCATGCAAGGGATTGACCTGCTTAAACACATTCGCGCAGACGCAGAACTTAAGCACCTTCCCGTGCTTATGATCACGGCAGAAGCGAAGCGTGAGCAGATCATCGAAGCAGCGCAAGCGGGTGTTAATGGTTACATTGTGAAGCCTTTCACTGCTGCAACGCTGAAAGAGAAACTTGATAAGATTTTTGATCGCTTATAAGCATCAATAAATTTAGGCATTTCTAGGTAAACATTAGCTGATAAGTTCTCTGTTTATCTCGATAGCCTAAGCGCACAAAGTATGCGGAGTAAGGCCGAATTCAGGATGATTTCATTAGAACAAGCAAAAAAATTAGTAGAGCTGCTTGAGAACGATGAGCAGCAGAATGCTGATTCTCTTGTTAGAAGCATTTATGAAGATAATTTTAGTCTTCAAGACAATCCAATGCTTCAAGAAATAGGAAGTCTGACTCGCGACCTCCATGATTCTTTGACTCAATTTAATTTCGATGAGCGCATCAGCGTTATCGCAAATGACGAAATCCCTGACGCAAGGGATCGCCTTCAGTATGTCATTGATAAAACGGAAGTGGCGGCAAATAAGACGATGGACGCTGTCGATCGCTGTATGCCAATTGCAGACAACCTACACGAGTGTTTACTTCAAGTAAGGCCTCAATGGAATGAACTGATGCATGGCCGCATTGAGCTGGCACAATTTAAAGCTTTATGTCACCGCATTGATGGATTGCTTGTCCAAGTAGAAGGCGACAGCACTGAACTACGCGGACAATTGACTGAAATCTTGATGGCTCAGGATTTCCAAGATTTAACTGGGCAGATAATTAGCAAAGTTATTACCTTGGTGAATGAGGTAGAAGGACGTTTGGTCGAGATTCTCACGGTATTCGGTGCGAATCAAATAGAGCCAACTCCAGAGTCAGAGAGGAAAGCATCGATTGCGCCTGAGGGTCCAATTATGAACCCAGAAGAGCGCGAAGACGCTGTTGCATCTCAGGATGAAGTCGACGATTTGTTATCCAGTCTTGGATTTTAAAGGTAACGTATGAGCTACGATTTAGACGAAGATATTCTTCAGGACTTTTTAGTTGAAGCAGGAGAGATCCTTGAACTTCTATCAGAGCAACTGGTAGAGCTTGAGAATAATCCTGACGACAAAGACCTATTAAATGCTATTTTCCGTGGTTTCCATACAGTAAAAGGTGGTGCTGGTTTCCTAGCATTAACTGAGCTGGTGGATACTTGTCATGGTGCCGAGAATGTGTTCGACATTCTACGAAACGGCCAACGCAGCGTAACATCAGGTTTGATGGATACTATGCTGCAGGCGTTAGATACTGTTAATACACAGTTTCAAGCCGTGCAAGATCAGGAACCTTTAGTGCCAGCAGACCAAGCTTTATTGGATGAACTTCACCGCCTCTGTAAGCCAGAATCAGTTGATGAAGTTACACCAGAAGAAGCGTTAACACCTGTTATCCCTGAGCCGATCGTTGCAGCCCCTGAACCGGTTGTCGAAAGTTCAAGCATCAGTGCCTCTTCAGTGGATGATATCTCTGAAGATGAGTTTGAGCGCCTGCTTGATGAACTTCACGGTAAAGGTGGTTCGCCAACAGCATCTTCTGTACCAACACCGCCGCCAGCACCTGTTACACCTCAGCCAGTTGCTGACAGCGGTGATATTACTGACGATGAATTTGAAAAGTTACTAGATGAACTGCATGGTGCGGGTAACAGCCCGACGGCTGCGAGTTCAACGCCTCCTCCACCGCCAGCACCTTCTGCAGCACCTGTTTCGGCGATGTCTGAAGGCGATGATCTGATGACTGACGAAGAGTTCGAGAAGTTACTGGACCAGTTACACGGATCAGGCAATGGACCTTCGATTGAAGAACTGGATGCAGCGACTAAGCCTGCAGAAGTTAAGGCAGTTGCACCGCAAGCAACGTCTAAACCGCAACCAGCAGCACCAGTTGCCGTTAAAGCCGAGCCGAAACCGAGCGTTCCAGCAAAAGCTGAAGTTAAAGCGCCGGCTAAGAAGCAGCAAGCTGAAGCGACAGTTCGCGTTGATACATCAACACTGGATACCATCATGAACATGGTGGGTGAACTGGTATTGGTGCGTAACCGACTTGTCAGCCTAGGCCTCAACAGCAACGACGAAGAAATGTCGAAAGCTGTCTCTAACTTAGATGTTGTTACTGCAGACCTACAAGGTGCGGTAATGAAGACTCGTATGCAGCCGATCAAGAAAGTATTTGGTCGCTTCCCACGAGTTGTCCGCGATCTTGCGCGTAGCTTGAAGAAAGACATCGTTCTTGAAATGCGTGGCGAAGAAACGGACCTTGATAAAAACTTAGTAGAAGCGCTTGCAGATCCCCTGATTCACTTGGTGAGAAACTCTGTCGACCATGGTATCGAAATGCCGAACGACCGTGTTGCTGCGGGTAAATCACAAACGGGTAAAGTGATTTTGTCTGCCTCTCAAGAAGGTGATCATATTGAGCTGGCTATCGTTGATGACGGCGGCGGTATGGACCCTGATAAGCTTCGTGCTATTGCGGTCAAACGTGGCCTGATGGATGAAGATGCAGCGTCTCGCTTATCAAATAAAGAGTGTTTCAACCTGATTTTTGCTCCTGGCTTCTCAAGCAAAGAGCAGATCTCGGATATCTCTGGTCGTGGTGTAGGTATGGACGTTGTGAAAACGGCGATCAACACACTGAACGGCTCTATTGATATTGATTCAGAAATGGGACAAGGCACCAAGATCACCATCAAGGTTCCACTAACCCTAGCGATTCTACCAACCTTGATGGTCGGTGTTGCGGGTCACCCATTTGCATTGCCATTGGCATCGGTTAACGAGATCTTCCACCTAGACTTAAGCCGCACAAACGTGGTTGATGGTCAGCTAACGATCATCGTTCGCGATAAGTCTATTCCGTTGTTCTACTTGCAAAACTGGCTTGCTCCTAAAGCGGGTATTGTTGAACTGCGTAAAGGGCACGGCCATGTTGTTATCGTACAGCTGGGTAGCCAACGAGTTGGTTTTGTTGTCGATACGCTTATCGGTCAAGAAGAAGTCGTGATCAAGCCACTTGATAAGCTTCTGCAAGGCACGCCAGGAATGGCAGGCGCGACAATTACAAGTGACGGACACATTGCATTGATTCTAGATGTGCCGGACTTGTTGAAGCAGTACGCAGCTGCGTCAAGAATTTAATTTAAGGATAAATATGGCGATTAAAGTATTAGTCGTTGATGATTCGAGTTTTTTTCGTCGTCGCGTTAGCGAGATCATCAACTCAGAGGCTCGCCTAGAAGTCATTGATGTAGCAGTAAACGGTAAAGAAGCCGTTGAGAAAGCGAAACAGCTAAGACCTGACGTAATCACGATGGACATTGAAATGCCTGTCATGGACGGCATCACAGCTGTTCGTGAAATCATGGCCGCGTCTCCAACGCCTATTTTGATGTTTTCATCGTTAACGCATGATGGAGCGAGAGCAACGTTAGATGCGCTAGATGCAGGTGCTCTAGATTTCTTACCTAAGAAGTTTGAAGACATCGCACGTAACCGCGACGATGCGGTTGCATTGCTTCAACAGCGTGTGATTCAGATTGCTGCAAAGCGTGCGTTTATGCGTCGTGCTCCTATTGCACCGAGAGCGACAGCAACGACTTCAACATCTACGCCATTGCGTCAACCGGTTTCTAATGCTGCTCCAGCCGCTAGACCTGCTGCAGCAACCGCTGCGAAGTTCAGAGCCTCGGGCAAAAAGTATCAATTAACTGCCATTGGCACATCGACTGGCGGTCCTGTTGCGCTACAGAAGATTTTGACGCGCATCCCTGCTAACTACCCACATCCCATTGTGTTAGTTCAGCATATGCCAGCCACATTCACCGCTGCTTTTGCTAGTCGATTGAACACCTTGTGTAAGATTGAAGTTCGTGAAGCGCAAGACGGTGATGTGTTGAAACCCGGAGTGGCGTATCTTGCTCCCGGTGGTAAACAGATGATGGTAGATGGCCGTGCAGGGTCTGCACGTCTAAGAATTATCGATGGCGGCGACCGAATGAACTACAAGCCTTGTGTGGATGTCACATTTGGCTCTGCAGCGAAGATCTACGGCGACAAAGTGTTGTCTATGATACTGACCGGTATGGGCGCAGATGGTCGAGAAGGTTCGCGTATGTTGAAAACTGCGGGCTCGACGATTTGGGCACAAGACGAAGATAGTTGTGTTGTATATGGTATGCCTCAAGCTGTAGCAAAAGCTGGCATTTCTACTGAAGACCTACCTCTAGACCGCATCGCGGAAAGGATCTTGGTTGAAGTTGGGTTAGCTTAGGTAAATCGAAATGATTGTTTGGAGTGTTGCAAACCAAAAAGGTGGTGTTGGTAAAACGACCACGACCGTGACTCTAGCAGGTTTACTTGCTTTGAAGGGGCACCGTGTTCTGTTGGTTGATACTGACCCACATGCATCACTGACCACCTATCTGGGTTACGACTCAGATACGGTGGAATCGAGCCTGTTTGATCTGTTTCAGTTGCGTGAGTTTAATGCGCAGACAGTAAGACCTTTGCTTTTACAAACAGAAGTTGAAGGTATCGATATTATTCCTGCCCATATGTCTTTGGCTACATTAGACCGCGTAATGGGAAATCGAAGCGGCATGGGGTTGATCTTGAAGCGCGCTTTGGCCGCTTTGAAAGATGACTACGACTATGTGTTAATCGATTGTCCGCCAATTCTGGGTGTGATGATGGTGAATGCATTGGCTGCCAGTGATCGTATTTTGATTCCGGTACAGACGGAATTTTTGGCGATGAAGGGCTTAGAGCGCATGATTCGCACTTTGACCATCATGCAGAAATCTCGCAAAACACCGTTTAAGGTGACGATTGTCCCGACCATGTACGACAAGCGAACCAAAGCCTCACTGCAAACATTAACGCAGCTCAAAGATGATTATCCTAACCAAGTTTGGACATCTGCTGTGCCGATAGATACTAAGTTTCGAGATGCAAGTCTAAAACGCTTGCCAGCATCTCATTTTGCATCAGGTAGCCGTGGTGTATTTGCTTATAAACAGTTGCTTATTTATCTCGAAAGGTTGGCGATAAATGAGCGCGAATAAAGAATCAACATTGGCACAGCCAAGTCTCTCGAGTGAACAAGCACTGGATGATTACTTTACTGCGCTGTTAGGCGATGAAAGCTTTGAATCTGACGATTTTTTTGTTGACGAGTCTACCGACGAATCACAACCTGAAGAGCCAGAGCCAGAGCCAGAGCCAGAGCCAGAGCCAGAGCCAGAGCCAGAGCCAGAGCCAGAGCCAGAGCCAGAGCGCCAATTTTCGAGCCACCACTCAAGCTACGCAGAAATACGCGCGGCTGAGTTTGAGGTTCCTAACCTTGAGGATGTTCAGAAGCTACTAAGTCGTTTAGAGGCGACCAATGTTGTTGACGAGCTAAATCTTGATGAATTGATGGATCTGAACACCCAGAAAATCGCCCAGCAAGCAGACATGCAAATGTTTGAGGCCGCGGTTGAGTCTGTTCAAGTGTTTGAAGAGCCAGAGATTCAAGATTGGAATCTTCCAGAACCCGATTTATCAATTGCTGCAGAGCCACCTGTTGAAACGCAGCAAATTGAAGAGTTACAAGCTGAACCGCAGGAGACGGAACAAGTAGAAGTTAAGGCTGTTGAGTTTGAACTTGATGCTCCTGAGGTCGAGACAGTTATTGGACTTGAAACTCAAGCCGGAGGTGCTAACCAGTTTACCTCTTGGGAAAATACGGTTCGCACAGAAGACTTTCAAGTTTTGTATTTTGATGTAAACGGCGTGACCTTTGCGGTACCACTTGATGAGCTTGGCGGTATCCATCGCCTTGAAGAGTTAAGTCATATCATTGGTAAGCCAGCTTGGTATTTGGGTTTACAAACCAACCGTGATAGTCAGCTAGATGTGGTCGACACCGCAAAATGGGTGATGTCTGAGAAACTATCAGGTGACGAGTACAAAGAAAACTATCAATATATAGTCATGCTTGGAGAGAGCTTGTGGGGCCTTGCGGGCACCGAGCTAAAAGGCACCGAGCTACTTAATACAGATAAAGTACGTTGGCGAGAAATGGCAGGGAAACGCCCATGGCTCGCTGGTATGGTAAAAGAAAAAATGTGTGCTTTGATCCATGTTGAAGCATTAATCGCCATGCTAAACGCAGGGCTAGATGTAAAAGCATTAAGCTAGTAAACGCATCAAGTTAATAATAGTGGTCGGTAACGACGGCAAGAGGATTATCTATGTCTCATATGAGTGAAGTTGAAGTAAGAAAAGAGCAAACCAATGATGAAGTACTTCAATGGGTGACTTTCCAGCTAGAAGAAGAAACTTACGGCATCAACGTAATGCAAGTGCGTGAAGTACTGCGTTACAGCGAAATTGCTCCAGTACCGGGTGCTCCAGATTACGTTCTAGGTATTATTAACCTACGTGGTAACGTTGTTACTGTTATCGACACTCGTTCTCGCTTTGGCTTGATGCAAGGTGAAATCACAGATAACACTCGTATTATCGTTATTGAATCTGAGCGTCAAGTAATTGGCATTCTAGTCGATAGCGTTGCTGAAGTGGTTTACCTGCGTTCTTCTGAAATCGACACAACGCCAAGTGTTGGTACTGATGAAAGTGCTAAGTTTATCCAAGGTGTAAGTAACCGTGATGGCAAGCTGCTTATTCTAGTAGATTTAAACAAACTACTAAGCGAAGACGAATGGGATGAGATGGCTCACCTGTAATGTTTGAAGCGCTTCCTTTAAGCCCTGTCGTTCTGATATCAGGTGTTGGGGTTTTTACGTTATTCATCGTGATTTTGATTAGCAAAGTAAAACGTGCAATTCAAAAGCAGCTCGATCAATCACGTCTGCAAGTTCGTAACTTGGATAAAGAGCTTCAAAAATCGAGTAAGCAATTACTTGAAGTTCGCTCTGTTGTGGTTGGCCTTGGCCAGAAAGTGACGGAACAGCAAGATCTAATAAAGCACTTGAATGAACGTATTGTTGAGTTGGAACATGCTGACACCGATGGACGCTTATATACGCGTGCAACAAAAATGGTTCAGCTTGGTGCCGGGATAAACGAACTGATCGAAGAGTGTGAATTACCTAAAGCGGAAGCTGAGCTAATGATGTCTCTACAGAATAAGCTCGCGGGTAAGGAAAAAATCCCTTCGTTGAGAAGCAACCCTTCATCGTACGATGATCAACCCGATGCCTCTCGCGATCGCAGAGATCTGCCTCGACGTCGTTAAATTGAGTGCTTACTGCGTATTGAGCAATTGATGTTTATCACGTACACCTCTTAAAAGAAGCTTCGGCTTCTTTTTTTATGCTTGCTATATCTATATAGAACGATGTTTATAAGTACTTGTATCTACGGCAATATCTAGTTTGTTGGTGAAAATGTGTAAATTGTGATGCGGTGGTAACAGTTTCTTACGGACTTTGTCTTATCGAAAACGCCTAGTCCTGTTTTGTCACCATGTTGGTGTGCTACTATAGCCCTCTCATTACTCGACTAAATTTACCTATGCTAGAAGTCTCAAATTTAACTGCTATTCGTGACGACAGGGTTCTGTTTGAATCGTTGTCTTTTCAATTGAAACCTGGCGAGTTGGTTCAAGTTGAAGGTCGTAACGGTACTGGGAAAACGACACTCCTTAGGATTATCACCGGGCTAGGCGATCGTGATGAAGGCACTATTTGTTGGGATGGTGAGTCCATTGAAACGAGTCGAGATGTGTATCATCAAAATTTACTTTTTCTTGGTCATCAAACTGGCGTGAAGCGCGAGCTCAGTGCCTATGAGAACTTGAGTTTCTATCAATCGATTCACAGTGGTGGAACGAGCAAGGAAGAGCTTTACCATGCGTTGGCCCAGGTTGGTCTTGCTGGTAGGGAAGACGTGCCCGCGGGGCAACTTTCAGCTGGTCAACAGCGCCGTGTGGCGTTGGCTCGTCTTTGGTTGAGTAAACAAATGTTGTGGATTCTAGATGAACCGTTGACTGCAATCGATAAGCAGGGCGTTAAAGTTTTAGAGTCTCTTTTTTCTGAGCATGCAGATAACGGTGGCATTGTGTTACTAACCACACACCAAGATATGTTTGCTGATAGCCCGAAACTAAGAAAAATAAAGTTGGGTGAGTAATATGATCTCTTCAATGACAACGATCATTCGACGTGAGCTGCTGATCGCATTTCGTCGCCAAGCCGATATCTTTAACCCTCTGTGGTTTTTTATTATTGTCATCACCCTTTTTCCACTGAGTATTGGGCCTGAGCCGAACCTGCTTGCGCGCATCGCTGCGGGTATTGTTTGGGTTGCTGCTTTACTTTCTGCATTGCTCTCTTTGGAACGACTATTCCGAGATGATTTTCAAGACGGTGCCCTTGAGCAGATGATGCTGATGCCCATCCCGTTGCAGTTGGTAGTATTGTCCAAGGTCATAGCGCACTGGTTATTGACAGGGTTACCATTAATATTGATCAGTCCGTTGTTAGCGGTGCTGCTGTCCTTGAATTTCGATACTTGGTTATCGGTGGTCTTGACCTTGTTGGTTGGTACGCCTGCATTAAGTTTTATTGGTGCTATTGGTGTGGCTTTGACGGTTGGATTACAAAAAGGCGGCGTGCTGTTGAGTCTGCTTATTTTGCCGCTGTATATCCCAATTCTTATATTTGCTACATCAGCGATTGATGCGGCAGCACTAGGTGTTGCGTATAACGGACAACTAGCCGTGTTAGGGGCAATGCTAATGGGCGCAATGACGCTCACCCCATTTGCTATCAGTGCAGCACTAAGAGTGAGTGTTAACTAGCTATTAGAGTATTAACTAAGCACTCACCATCACTTTGATTGTTCAGAGTGAACTAATTGGAACTTTCAAACTCATAGAGTCACTGGAAGAGGCAGTAAGCCAAATAAATTATAATAATTATAGCTGTGATAGCTGTAAGCAATATGAAGTAAGAGTGAGATTACAACATGTGGAAATGGCTCCATCCCTATGCCAAAGCAGAAACTTCCTATCAGCTTGCTGGTAAACTTCTGCCATGGTTCTCTATCCTAGCGCTATTGTGTCTATCTGCCGGTACTGTGTGGGGACTAGCATTTGCACCTTCTGATTACCAACAAGGTGATAGCTTCCGAATCATTTACATCCACGTACCTTCTGCGATTTGGTCCATGGGCGTGTATATGTCGATGGCGATTGCAGCGTTTATCGGCTTGGTATGGCAGGTAAGACTATCAGACATGGCCGCGTTGGCTATGGCACCTATCGGTGCGGTATTTACCTTCATCGCGCTGCTAACTGGTGCTGTTTGGGGTAAACCAATGTGGGGCGCTTGGTGGGTTTGGGATGCGCGTTTGACCTCAGAGCTGATTCTTCTATTCCTATATTTAGGTGTGATTGCACTACACCACGCGTTTGACGACCAAAAAACTGCAGCCAAAGCGGCAGGCATTTTGGCTATTGTTGGTGTCATCAACCTACCTATCATTCACTTTTCAGTAGAGTGGTGGAACACACTTCACCAGGGCGCGACGATCACTAAGTTCGATAAGCCTTCTATTTCAAGTGACATGTTATGGCCGCTTCTTCTTAATATTTTCGGCTTCGCCTTTTTCTTTGGTGCTGTGACTATGGTTCGTTTTAGAAACGAAATCATCAGTAAAGAGAGTCACCGTCCATGGGTTCGCAAGCTTGCGGCTGAAAAAGCGTAGTAGGGTAGGTAATTATGTATTTTGAATCTTTGAGTGATTTCTTTGCCATGGGAGGCTACGCCTCTTATGTATGGAGTGCATTTGGAATCACATTCCTCGCGATGATCATTTTACTGGTGGTAAGTGTTCGTCGTGGTAAGCAATTACTAAATGAAGTACAAGCTAAGGTTGATCGTCAAGCTCGTATCGATGCAGCAAAAAATATGGAGAACACTCTATGAACCCAAGACGTAAAAAGAGGCTGGGCATTGTCTTAGCAATCTTTTTTGGTATCAGTGCGACTATTGGATTGATGGTTTATGCACTTAACCAGAACATGGATCTGTTCTACACACCAACTGAACTGGTCAACGGCAAAGATGGTAAAAAACCTGAAGTTGGTCAACGCCTACGCATTGGTGGCATGGTTGTAGTCGGCTCTGTAAGCCGTGACAGCGAATCACTACGTGTAAGCTTCGATTTGGCGGATGTAGGCCCTAAAGTAACGATTTTATATGATGGCATCCTTCCTGATCTTTTCCGTGAAGGCCAAGGTATTGTTGCTCAGGGTGTCCTTAAAGATGCGACGACAATTGAAGCGTTCGAGGTGTTGGCAAAGCACGATGAAGAGTACATGCCTTCTGAAGTTGCAGAAGCAATGAAGAAGACTCATGAGCCTTTGCAATACACAACTGAACAAAAAGAAGGAAATGCTCAATGATAGCCGAGATCGGCCATTTTGCGATGATCCTGTCTTTGGGACTTGCATTGCTGCTAAGCGTGCTCCCATTGTATGGAGCCGCTCGAAATAACACATTATTGATGAACAGTGCACGACCGTTGTCGTGGGGAATGTTCGGATTCCTAGCGATTTCGTTTTTTATCCTGTGTTACGCGTTCTACACCAATGATTTTACGATTCAATACGTAGCAAGCAATTCGAATAGCCAACTGCCTTGGTACTACCGAATCACGGCGGTTTGGGGCGCTCACGAAGGTTCATTACTGCTTTGGGTTCTTATCCAAGCAGGTTGGACGGTTGCAGTAGCGACGTTCAGCCGTGGTATGCCTCAAGAGTCTGTGGCTCGCGTACTGGCTATCATGGGTTTGATTACTGTCGGCTTCTTGCTGTTCATTATCGTAACCTCTAACCCGTTCCTACGTACATTGCCTTTCTTCCCTGTAGATGGCCGTGACTTGAACCCACTACTGCAAGACCCGGGTTTGATTATTCACCCGCCAATGCTTTACATGGGCTATGTAGGTTTCTCTGTTGCGTTCTCTTTCGCAATCGCTTCTCTAATGAGTGGTCGTCTTGATACGGCATGGGCTCGTTGGTCGCGTCCTTGGACAATCGCAGCTTGGTTATTCCTAACAGTAGGTATCGCATTAGGTTCATGGTGGGCTTACTACGAACTTGGCTGGGGTGGCTGGTGGTTCTGGGATCCAGTAGAAAACGCTTCATTCATGCCTTGGTTGGCTGGTACTGCACTGATGCACTCACTAGCGGTAACCGAAAAGCGTGGCACATTTAAAGCTTGGACAGTATTACTGGCTATCTCTGCATTCTCGCTAAGCTTACTAGGTACATTCTTAGTTCGTTCGGGCATCTTGGTATCGGTTCACGCATTTGCGTCGGATCCTGCTCGCGGTATGTTTATTCTAGGTTTCCTAGTCTTTGTTATTGGTGGTTCACTACTGTTGTTTGCGGTTAAAGGCGCATCGGTTCGTGTTCGCGGTAATTTTGATTTGGTTTCTCGTGAAAACGCACTGCTTGGTAACAACATATTATTGATTGCAGCGCTTGTCGTTGTGTTAGTAGGTACGCTACTACCATTAGTTCACAAACAGTTAGGCTTGGGCTCAGTATCAATCGGTGCTCCATTCTTTGATATGTTGTTCTTCTGGTTAATGATTCCGTTCTCGTTCCTACTTGGTATCGGTCCACTGATCCGTTGGAAACGTGACAACCTGTCTAAGCTCGTTAAACCAATGCTGATTTCAGGTGCATTCTCACTTGGCTTGAGTGCGCTAATGGTTGCTCTACTGGCTGACCGCTTCAGCGGTACTGCTTTTGCTGGTTGGGTAATGGCGTTTTGGATCATCTTCATGCATGGCTTTGAGCTGCATGAGCGTGCGACTCACCGTCATACATTCCTGAAAGGTCTAACCAAGCTGCCTCGTAGCCACTGGGCAATGATGTGTGGTCACATTGGTTTAGCCGTGACAGTGATTGGTATTGCAATGGTGCAAAACTACAGCATCGAACGCGATGTACGTTTGGCGCCAGGTGAAAGCTACCAGCTTGAAGAATACAGCTTCCTGTTTACAGGAGTTCGTGACAAAGATGGCCCTAACTATGATGGTTATATTGCTGACTTTGAAATTACCAAAGAAGGCAAATACATCAACACGCTTCACGCTGAAAAACGTTTCTACACCACAGCTAAGTCTATGATGACAGAAGCAGCGATTGACCGTGGCGTAACGCGCGACCTTTATATCGCAATGGGTGAACGTTTAGACGACAACAAATCTTGGGCTGTACGTATCTACTACAAACCATTTGTACGTTGGATCTGGGCTGGTTCTTTGATCATGTCGATTGGTGGTGCTATTGCTATTAGTGACCGTCGTTACCGTTTCCGTAAGCCAACAAAAAAGTCGGCTGAAGAGCAGGGGGCTTAATTCGAATGAACAAGAAGATTTTATTCATTCCATTGATTGCTTTTATGATTCTAGCTGGAGTCTTTGCAACTCAATTAGTTCGTAATCAGTCGGGTGATGACCCGACTAAACTTGAGTCAGTATTGATTGGTAAGCCTGTGCCTGAGTTCGGTCTAGAAGACTTAGAACAACCAGGTAAGTTTCATGATCAAGCGATCTTCAAAGGCGAACCTCTGCTGCTTAATGTGTGGGCTACTTGGTGTCCTACCTGTTATGCAGAGCACTCTTATCTGAATAAATTGGCCGCTCAAGGCGTTAAGATCATTGGTATGAACTACAAAGATGATCGCAACAAAGCTGTTGGTTGGCTAAAAGAACTAGGTAACCCGTACTTAATCAGCTTATTTGATGGCGATGGTATGCTAGGTCTAGATCTTGGCGTGTATGGTGCTCCTGAGACGTTCTTAATTGATGCTAACGGTGTGGTTCGTTACCGCCATGTTGGTGACGTGAATCCAACCAACTGGGCATCGACGCTTGAGCCGATGTATCAAGAGTTGCTGGAGGAAGCGAAATGATTAAAAAGGTCCTGATCACTCTGTTCGCTACGTTTGCTATTTCAGCGACTGTTTCTGCCGCGCCTATCGAGTTTCATGAATTTGATACCGTTGATCAAGAACAGCAGTTCAAAGAGCTGAGTAACACGTTGCGTTGCCCTAAATGTCAGAACAACACGATTGGCGATTCGAACGCTGAGCTAGCAGTCGACTTGCGCCAGAAAGTGTACGAGATGACAAAAGACGGTAAGTCGAAGCAAGATATCATTGATTACATGATCGCTCGCTACGGTAACTTTGTTACTTACAACCCTCCACTGACACTAGCAACGTCAATCCTTTGGGTTGGTCCTTTTGCAGTAGTTGTGTTTGGTTTCGGTTTGATCATTTTACGAAGCAGAAAATCAAAGTCGAAAGCAGTTGAGTCAGATAAAGGCTGGGATGCAGACAAAGAAGCTCGCTTAAAAGCGTTACTCGATGAAGAGAACGACGGAGATAAGAAGTAATGACTCTATTTTGGATTTCTACCATTATCCTTTCGCTAGCGGCAATTTTCTTAATTGTTCTGCCCTTCATTAATAAAAAGGCAAACAACGATGATGTGCTGCGCGATGAGTTGAACAAAGCATTCTACAAAGATCGTCTAGATGAGCTAGAAGTAGAAGCAGAAGAAGGTCTTGTTGATAACCAGCAGGAGCTGATCGCTGATTTGAAACAATCCCTGCTTGATGATGTTCCAGCTAAGCAAGAGATGAAGAAGACTAAAATCTCAACGCTTGGTGTGGTTGTACCGTCGATTATCCTTGTTGTGGCTGTGACGTACGGTATGTACTTCAAGTTCGGTGCGTTGGATAAAGTTCAACACTGGCAAGAAGTGAGTTCGAACCTTCCTGAGTTATCTAAAAAGCTAATGTCTTCGGAAGGTGGCGCGCTAACAGACGATGAACTAGAAGATCTGACTCTGGCACTTCGTACTCGTCTGCACTACCAGCCAAAAGATTCTACAGGTTGGTTGCTGCTTGGTCGTATTGCTTTGGCTAACCGCGACGCTGAAACAGCAAAAGATTCTATGGAACGAGCGTACAAGCTTGAGCCTAAGAACGAAGATGTTCAGTTAGGCTTCGCACAAGCATTGATGCTTTCACCTGATGAAGCTGATCAGAACCAAGCACGTTTGATTTTGAGCCGTTTGATTCAAAACGATTACGTCGACCTTCGTGTGTTCTCACTGCTAGCATTTGATGCATTTGAACGTCAAGACTACCCAGGTGCGGTGAAGTACTGGAGCATCATGCAGCAGATGATTGGCCCACAAGACAGCCGTTACGAAATGTTGTCGCGCAGTATTGAAAGTGCTCAGAAGAAAATGGGTGACGCTATGGGTGTCGACCAAGGTAAGAGCGTTGCTGTAACACTTGATCTGTCTGGTGATGTTAATGCTGCTCCTAACTCAGTGTTGATCGTGTCAGTACACAGAGCTGATGGTTCGCCAATGCCTATCGCAGCAGCTCGTTACCCACTAGGAACTTTTCCTCGTACAGTTGTGCTTGATGATGGCAACAGCATGATGGAAGGACAGAAGTTGTCTAGTCTTGAAACTCTGATGGTTAGAGCTAGGCTTGATACAGATGGTAACGTTTCAACTCGCGATGGTGATTGGTACGGTGAGAGCGAAGTGGTTGAACTGGGTGCTCCAGTAACTATCGATATCAATAAGCAATATTAATCATCATTTTGCATAGGCGTTAGCTATTCCGATTTTGCAATAAACGGTATAGACTTACGCAACCAATTGAGGCCAGCGATTGCTGGCCTTTTTTATTATTTGAATTCCTTATGGAAAAGGTGATATGTCTGCCAGTATTTTAAGACTCTCGAGTTTACTTTTTATCGCAAGTTTAACGGTGGGCTGTTCTAGTGCTCCGGAAGAGAGTCGTGTCGATGATAATTTCGAAACCTCAGAATACGTAGAAGAATCCCACCCCAATGATCCTTTTGAAGGCTTCAACCGAGCGATGTGGGATATCAACTACGAATATCTAGATCCTTATTTGGTTCGCCCTGTTTCCCTCGCTTATGTTGACTACACTCCTGTACCAGTGCGATCTGGTATTTCCAATTTTCTAGCCAACTTAGACGAACCATCAAGCATGGTGAACAACCTCCTTATGGGAAATGGTGAAAAAGCACTCGACCATTTCAATCGTTTTTGGATTAACTCAACTTTTGGTCTGTTAGGCTTAATCGATATTGCCAGCGAAGCAGGGATCACCAAGTACGACGACAAGTCGTTCTCTGATGCGATTGGTCATTACGGAGTAGGGAATGGACCGTACTTTATGGTGCCAGGTTACGGCCCGGTAACGACGCGTGAAGTGACTGAAACCGTCGATGGTTTGTATGTGCCTCTATCGTTCTTGAACTTTTGGGCAAGCTTAGGCAAGTGGGCTTTCGAAGGTATGGAAACACGTGCTCAGTTGGTGTCACAAGAAGCGCTGTTGGATAATTCTCCTGATCCATATGCATTGACGCGTGATGTTTACATTCAACGTCGTGATTTCAAAGCCGAGATTGAACCTGAAGAGGTCGACCTTGAAGAAGAAGACTTCATCGATGGTTATCTAGAAGATTACTAGAAATAAGATTTAGACTATCGATAAAAGAAAGGCTCGATGTTGATAACAACATCGAGCCTTTTTAATGCTTATGACTTTAGATTAAGTCAAATAGATTAGAAACGGTAGTTAGCTTGGATACCCACTAACCAAATGCTACCAGTTACTTCACCTTCGAAGTCACCACCAAATGGAGCAGAACTTGCGTCATCTTCAACCATTTTTGCGTCTTTCGCTAGGATGTAAGTGAAACCGGCGTCTAGTGTTAGTTGCTCAGACCATTGGTAGCCAGCACCAATACTTAACCAAGTGCGGTCTGTTTCTGGAATAGTCGCAGTACGGTGTTCTTCGCTTACCGCTGAAGTGTCGTAGGCGATACCAGAACGTAGAGCCAGTTTAGGTGTCATTTGATAAGTTGTACCGATCGCAAAGCGGTAGTTGTCTTCCCAGTTCTCTTGCTTGATATCTTGAGTTCGAGCAGGACCGAATTCAGGGATGTCAGCTACTAGTTCTTTAAAGCTGCTCCAGTTAGTCCAGTTAACGCTCGCATGTACAGCGACCTTATCTGATAGTTGATGGAAGCTTGCAAGCTCGGCGGTAGCTGGCAATGCAAGTTGCATTGAACCGTTGTATTTTGACTTGACTGGAGTACCCAAAGCGCCAGCAACAGCATCAAAAGCGACACCATTTGCGTGACCTTCAAGCGTTAGATCTACTTCTGACTTGTAGGTAAAACCAAGGCGGTTGTTTTCATTGATCTGCCAAGCTGTACCCACTTGCCAACCCCATGCTGTGTCATCACCTTCCATGTATTTTAAAGCTGTACCTTGAGGCATAGGAACTAGAGAGTTAGCTGTAGATACCGCACCAAAGCTACCTTCAGCCATAATGTAACGAATACCACCACCAATAGATACGCTTTCAAGTACTTGGTATGCAGCGTTTAGGTTTAGCTCCATTGTCGTAACACTTGCTTCGTTACCATGGTTAGCGCCACCAAAGTCTTTACCTAGGTCTGTTTCCATCCCGTAGTTAGTACCCGCAGCGAAACCTAAAGCAAACTTTTCGTTGTACTTATGAGAAACATAAAAGTTTGGGATCACTGCACTGTGTGCAAAATCACTAGAATTTGATGAAGTCGTTTTGCCCATCATAGACGTAGAAGTACCGTCGATATCAATGTTTGGGTCAACATAGATAGCGCCAACAGAAACCTGGGTACCTTCTAGGTAAGTCAGCATTGCTGGGTTACGCCATTGTGCATCAGCACCGTCAGCCATTGCTGCTTCACCAGCGTATGCACGGCCTAGGCCTGTTGCTGAGTATTCTGCTAGTTGAAAACCTGCCGCTTGAGTCACGGTAGAAGTCGAAAGTAGTCCAACTGCCACTGCAGCAGATAGAAGAGTCTTATTCATTTTCATTATTATGTTCGCTGAATCATAAGTATTTAGTGGCGTGATTCTACTTTTAGAGTCATTACTTTAAAAATGAAATTCGAATAAAACAGTGTTTTAGGGATTTAATGAGTAAATGTGTTTAATTATTAGAGAAATAATCTAAATGTTTCGGCTGTGTTGCGAAGTTTGAGCGTACACTTGTAGTCATATATTGACCTTGCAGGCTACAGTTGTAAGCTTAAATTGAAGTAGGTCAGTGGTTTAGGCAATAAAAAAGGGTCGCGTAATGCGACCCTTTGGGATTAATAACTTAGCTTATATTAGAAGCTAGAAGCTGCGGCTGTATTGCAGGCCTAGTAGGATTGCATCAGCATGCGTTGTTGCGCTAACAGAAGTTGCGCCTAAGCTTTCTTCAACTTTAGTATCATCACCTAGTAGGTAAGTGAAACCAAAGTCTACGTTAGAATCGGTATTAATGTGGTATGTGAAACCAGCAGAGAACCACTGACGATCTGAATCTGGTACAGAGATAGAAGTTAGTGAATCTTGTGCACTTGTGTCGTACATGTAACCAGCACGAAGCGTCCAATCAGTGTTCAGGTAGTATGTACCACCAATAGCGTAGTGCCAACCATCTTGCCATTTGTAATCTTTCTGGTACGCACCTGTGCCGCCGCTCAATGCGTAAGCCAGTGTCGATTGAGTAGGATCTAGCTTCTCAAAATCAATTGAGTCGAATGCACTCCAACCAATCCATTGAACAGAGTAGTGAACAGCGAATTTAGTGTCTTCAATTTTGTGGAAACCAGAGAACTCTGCCATATCTGGTAGAGGCAGTGTGATTTCTTGACCGTTGTCATCTTCCGCGGTGAACTCAGGGCTGTAACGGTAAGATAGACCAAAACGGTTGTTTTCATCTAGCTCGTAAACTGTACCTACGTTAAAGCCAACAGCCCAACCAGTTGCACCATCTACGTCAAGTAGTTTTTGTCCTGCGGCTGGGCCAAAGCCGACACCAGCAGTACGCTTCATTGTGCCTTCACCGTAGATCAGGTCAAGACCAGCACCAAAGCTCCATTGATCGTTTAGACGGTAAGAGCCTGCAAGACCGAAGTTGATGCTCATTACATCTGTTAAACCGCCATATTCACTAGCTAGGTAATCATCTGAAAACTCAGTTTTAGTACCGAAGTTAGAGTAAGCGTTCACACCCCAAGCAAACTTTTCATTAACAGGAACAATGAGGTGAATGTTTGGAGCTACAGAAGTATCACCAACATCATCAACGTTATCGACTGGCATTGCGCCACCAAGCGTATTGTAGCTAGTATCTTTCACTTCAATCATTGAAGTGATTGTTTCAAAACCAAGAGAAAGCTCAGTTTTGTCAAACAGTGCCATTGCTGCAGGGTTACGTGCCATTACTGACGCGTTATCTGCGATTACTGCATCACCAGCGAAAGCACGGCCGATGCCGGTAGCTGATTGTGCGTTAAGTTGGAAACCTGCTGCCATCGCTTGCGAAGACGCCAGTGTAATTGTTACTGCTAAAAGAGACTTTTTAAACAGACGCGTGTTGTTGGTAGTCATTCATTTATTCCTTTATATATCCGCCTCTACAGGGCGATTAATTTGAGCAATTGCTCAATGGTGGCTGATCCTATTCGCAAGTATACGATATACAAATCCGACCATTGGAAATTTTGAGTAGAAAATTATGGAAATGACGCCTATCTGGCACGAAAATGGTGCGAAATGCTGTTTTTTAGAGTTTTAACTCTAGAGGTATTGGTGGTGTGAATGGTTTTTCGGTTTATTTATAAATAAAGCCCAGCAATATCAGTGATATACTTGCTGGGCCTTTTATGACGGGGCTTTAAGAGCGAACTAGCTCATCGGTTTAATCATTTTTGTCAGTTTTTCGGCGATTTTAGAAACATCCTCACCATTTTCACCAACAAGGATTAAGCTGCTGCCATCTACGGGTGTTACCGAACCGGACATGCCTTTTTCATCAAAGTCGATAGGTTTGTCTGTTGGAATACCGGTTAAAAACAGTGTTACTTTGCCTTTTGCGCCTTGGAAGACCATATGTACCGCGTTGGATTTACCAAAGCCACAGTGGTTTAGGTAATAGACGTGGTAAGGGAAAGTATCATCAAACTGAAAAGCAAATGGATTCATTTTTGCGTTGATTTGCTGCGATGTGACCTGTTCATCGATGTTACTAACAAAACTCTTTTCATCAACAACATGCTTCATCGCTGTATCAACCAAGCTTGCTTGCGCGGGTGAAACAAATGCATTGCCCCAATTCACTTGGCCAACTAATAAACCAGCAACAAACGCCACCGAGGCGGCCATTGCCATTGCTCGTCTCGCAAACGTAGGCCTGACTACTTTGCTTTCTTCGCTTGAGGTCTGATTGAACAGAATACGATCAGCAAGATCGTCTGGTACATCTACATTCATTGCAGAGTGGATCTGTTTATCAAGCGCTAGTACATCGTCTAAGAAGTTACTATTGGCTTCACTATTCGCGGCCGCATCAACAATATCTTGTGTACGTTGTTTAGGTTCCGACAATACACGACGACGAAATTCCAAATCATCCATTATGTTGCCCCCTCTCTGCCTCTTCTGTATCCAATAGCTCTTTCAACTGATTTCGAGCTCTGAATAAACGTGTCATCACCGTGTTTTTGTTGAGATCGAGAATATCGGCAATCTCATCACCACTAAAACCACCAATCACTTGCAAGAAGAGGGGCTCACGGTAATCGATTTCAAGTTTCATGATCTGCGCTTGCAACCACTGGTGTTGATGGTGTGGGTCATCACTGACACTAGCATCATTACCATGGTCGTCGATATCAACCAGATCAAACTGTTTGCGTTCAAAACGTCGAGCATTCTCGCGGCGCAAGATGGTAATCAGCCAAGACTTCGCGGCTTTTTCATCTTGTAGACTATCGAGTGACTTCCATGCGCGAAGGCAAGTTTCTTGAACTAAGTCTTCGGCAATGCTTTTGTCTTTGCATAACCAATAGGCGTAGCGAAAGAGGTCACGATGATAGGCACGTACGAGTGCTTCGTATTTTCTTTGTTTGTCCATATCAGAGTTGACCGGACGCTTGGCTGTTTTCTTTCCAAACATTTTTATTATTGACACACGAGCCTCCATAATTGCTCTGCGTATAGCTGTCCTCTATACGTTGTGCTTTGTTTTTATATTCTGTTTCGCTTTTAGAGCTAACGATCGGCTGGAAATCGTAAAATCACATTAAAATTGATCTACTTCAAAATCTAAGACTTCGAACAAGTTATAGTACACCTTGTCGTCTAGTTAGTCATTCGTGGCTAGCATGTTGAGCAAGGCGACACTTCCTTTTGAAGGCTGACTTTACTTTCTCCTAATCAGGAAACTGATTATTTCAATTGGCGTTAAGTTAATTGCTTTATATACATTCCGACCACACAGTCTTGTGTGGTTTTTTTTTACCTAAAGAAAACCATTCCCTACAAAGCGATAACAGTCTTTGCTTACAATAGTTTAGTCTCTTAGGACAACCTTTCACCCTAAAAGGTTCGCCTGAATTTGCAGTTATATTTTCAAACAGTGAGATACTCGTATCACGTTTATTTAAACGCTCGTTTGATTTAATTAACAACTTCTTTACAATGCTTCAGGTCAGACCTCTTAACTTTAAGGAGAAACCATGGGCAAACAGGAAGTCAAAACGCGTTCCGGAGAACGTGTTGCCGTTGTCGCTGGATTACGAACCCCATTCGCTCGTCAGAGCACAGAATTTAGCCAAGTGCCTGCGGTTGACCTAGGCAAAATGGTTGTGAGCGAAATGCTTGCAAGAACTGATGTTGATCCTGCGCTTATCGAACAAGTCGTGTTCGGCCAAGTAGTGCAAATGCCAGAAGCGCCGAACATCGCGCGTGAAATCGTGTTAGGCACAGGCATGGACATCAATACCGATGCCTACAGTGTCACCCGAGCATGTGCGACCAGCTTTCAAGCCGCAGTCAACGTGACCGAAAGCATTATGGCTGGCACGATTGATGTCGGTATTGCGGGCGGTGCGGACTCTTCTTCTGTATTGCCGATTGGAGTTTCCAAAAAACTTGCTGCTAATTTGTTAGCGTTGAGCAAAACCAAAACCATGGGTCAAAAACTGAAAATTCTCAAAGCACTTTCAGTAAAAGACTTGATGCCAGTACCGCCTGCCGTTGCCGAATATTCGACCGGCTTATCTATGGGACAAACTGCCGAGCAGATGGCTAAGACACATGGTATTACTCGCGAAGCTCAAGATGCACTTGCCCACCGTTCTCACTCTTTGGCTTCTCAAGCATGGAAAGAAGGCAAGATTAAAGATGAAGTCATGACGGCATTTCCGGCACCGTACAAAAAGTACCTAGCGGAAGATAACAACATTCGTCATGACTCTACAGTTGAAGGTTACGCCAAACTTCGTCCTGCGTTCGATAGAAAGTACGGCAGTGTAACGGCAGCCAATGCGACGCCTCTTACAGATGGCGGCGCAGCTGTGATGTTGATGCGTGAAGGCAAAGCCAAAGAGCTAGGCTTAGAAGTGCTTGGTTATATTCGTGGCTATGCGTTCTCAGCGATTGGTGTTGAAACGGATATGCTGATGGGTCCAACGTACGCGACCTCGCAAGTCTTGAAAAACACAGGTCTAGAGTTATCAGATCTAACACTGATTGAGATGCACGAAGCATTTGCAGCCCAAGTGTTGGCTAACGTTAAAATGTTTGCAAGTGATGAATTTGCTCAGAAAAATCTTGGCCGTGATAAAGCGATTGGTGAGATTGATATGGAGAAGTTCAACGTGCTGGGTAGCTCAATTGCTTACGGACACCCGTTTGCAGCGACTGGCGCGCGCATGATGACTCAAACATTACGTGAACTGAAACGTCGCGGTGGCGGCTTGGCACTGAACACAGCTTGTGCGGCTGGCGGTTTAGGTGCAGCAATGATCTTGGAGGTAGAATAATGTCTACGACTCTTGATGCAACAACAGAAAAAGAAACAGTCGCTCAACCAGATGCAACGTCTGCGACTGAATCAACCAAAAAGAAAGCGACAGCATTTACTCTTAATATCGACGAGCAAGATATAGCTTGGTTAGCGATCGATGTGCCAAACGAGAAAATGAACACACTGCAAGCGGCTTTTGCGGAAGAAATGAAAGCCATCTTCGAGCAACTCAAAGAAAAACAGAGTCGAGTTAAGGGTTTAATCGTTCATTCATTGAAGCCAGATAACTTTATTGCTGGCGCTGATGTAAGAATGCTTGATGCGTGTAAAACGGCTGATGAAGCGCAATCTCTGGCTCGCCAAGGGCAGGAGATGTTCCAAACTTTGTCTGAACTACCGTACCCAGTGGTCGCAGCGATTCATGGCCCATGTTTAGGTGGTGGATTAGAGCTCGCACTGGCATGTGATTACCGCGTATGTACCGATTCAGATAAGACTCGTCTTGGTCTGCCAGAAGTGCAGTTAGGCTTATTGCCGGGCTCTGGTGGTACACAGCGTCTGCCTCGCCTTATCGGTTTGTTGTCATCTCTCGACCTTATTCTTACGGGGAAACAACTGCGCGCTAAGAAAGCAAAATCGCTCGGTGTCGTGGATGCTTGTGTGCCTGAAACTATCTTGCTTGAAGTAGCGAAAAGTTTTGTTGAAAAGAATACGGGTAGCAAAAAAGGTAAGCGTCTGGCGTCTAAAAGCCAAGCTTCTACCAAAGAGAAACTTATTTCACGCACGGGTCTTGGTCGCAAGGTGATTTTTGAGCAAGCTTCCAAGAAGGCCAATCAGAAAACGCGTGGTAATTACCCTGCAGCTGATGCGATTCTTGATGTGATTCGTTATGGCCTAGAGAACGGCTTTGAAAAAGGTCTTCAGTACGAAGCGAAGCGTTTCTCTGAGTTAGTAATGACTTCTGAGTCAAAAGCACTTCGTTCTATCTTCTTTGCTACTACTGAAATGAAGAAAGAACACGGTGCAGATGCAGAACCAAAAGCGGTTAAGCGTGTTGGTGTGTTAGGCGGCGGACTTATGGGCGCAGGTATTAGCCATGTGAGTGTAGCTAAAGCAAAAGTACCGGTTCGCATCAAAGACGTATCAAATGAAGGTGTGCTGAACGCGCTTAACTACAACTTCAAGTTGTTCGATAAGCAGCGTAAGCGTCGTATTCTGAGCCGAGCAGGCCTTGAAAGTAAGATGCTTCAACTGTCTGGTGGCATCGACTTTACCAGTTTTAACCATACCGATGTGGTGATTGAAGCGGTATTTGAAGATCTCGACCTTAAGCAATCAATGGTTTCGGACATCGAAGCCAATGCCAAGCCAGAGACTATCTTCGCGACCAATACGTCTTCATTACCAATTCATAAGATTGCGGAGAAGGCGCAGCGACCAGAAAATGTAGTCGGCCTTCACTACTTTAGCCCTGCAGAGAAAATGCCGCTAGTTGAGGTTATCCCTCATGAAACAACTTCAGAAGAGACTATCTCGACGGTAGTAGCATTGGCGAAGAAGCAAGGAAAAACGCCGATTGTTGTCAAAGACACGGCAGGTTTTTATGTTAACCGCATTCTTGCCCCGTACATGAATGAAGCTGCACATCTGCTATTGGCAAATGAGCCGATTGAAAAGCTCGACAGCACGTTATTGGACTTCGGTTTCCCGGTTGGCCCAATTACCTTGTTAGATGAGGTTGGCGTGGATATCGGCGCGAAGATTATTCCGATTCTGGTTAATGAGCTAGGTGACCGCTTCCAAGGCCCTGATGTGTTCGATATTCTGTTGAATGACAACCGTAAAGGCCGTAAGAGCGGTAAAGGTTTCTACACTTACAAAGGTAAGAAGAAAGAAGTCGATAAGTCAGTTTATAAGCTGCTTAAGCTACAACCTGAGCCTAAGCTAAGTGATAATGACATTGCGATGCGTTGTGTATTGCCTATGTTGAACGAAGCGGTTCGTTGTCTAGATGACGGCATTATCCGCAGCCCTCGTGATGGCGATATTGGTGCGATTTTTGGTATCGGTTTCCCTCCATTCCTTGGTGGCCCGTTCCGTTACATGGATCAAATCGGCATCAAATCATTGGTTGAGATGATGAACGATTTCGCTAAGAAGTACGGTGATCGTTTTGCGCCATGTGATGGCCTACTAACACGTGCTGGTCTGGATGAGTCTTTTTACAAGTAACTCTCTAGTACGTTGACTATAAAGCCCGCTTCAAGCAATTGATGCGGGCTTTATTTTTTATGGGAACATGCGAAAGGAAGGAGATTCCCGATTCAGTCGTCCCTCATTCTCGGGAATGACGGGAGAGAGTAGTGTGCTTCACCTAATAAAAAAGGTTGATGCTTTTACATCAACCTTATGATTTCTATAATACTCTGGCTAGCCTAGTTCACAGTCTTTCGGGCGCAACTGAAACTCATCAATAGAGCCAATTTCCACACATGCCGACAACTTTTCTTCCTCATCATGGGCATTACCGTGCGCATGCATAATCAGACGATTTGCGGTGCGTGGTTTTAATTGACTCACCACAAAGCGCATCATGTCAGAGCGGGTTAGACCTTTAAGATCTTCCAACACACGCTCTCTCTGATTGAATTCCAGGTCCTTATTGCCTATTGCAACCCATAAGCGTTGAGCACGTCCTCGCAAAGTCGTATCTGGTGTCGAAATCTGATTCCAGAGGCCGCGTTTACTGCTGTGCCATTGGTAGTCGTTAAGCTCTAACAACACCATATAAAAGGCGTTGAGAAACTCGTCTATCGAGGTTAATAAGTCTGCTGGAGCAGCATTAGGTGATTGTACATACAACACAATACCTGGGTGTCGGTTGAGCGGCATGTTGCCTGTGCCTACCATGTAACCTAGCTGCTGCTTGGTTCGTATCTCATGGAAGAAAGTGGCTGACATTAAGTGGTTTGCCAGTGAATACAGCGCAATGTTTTTAGGCGAGATATCCGGGCACTGGTAATAAACAACGATTGCCGAATCATCTTGGTTGCACACCACCTCACGTTGGAAGCTGCCGTTTTCACCCAGCATAATTAGCGGACGCAGCGACTCTTCGTAAGCCTGATCTTGAACGCGCAGTGCATCTTTTAGCGTTTCTGCCATTTTGTGTGCATCGGCTTTCTTCCAGTCGCCATACACAAACATCTCAACATGCAGTTCCGCTAAGATTGCTTGAACGAAAGAAGAGAGCTCATCGACTTCTATCGTTTCCAGAGCTTCAATTAACACCGAATAGGGCGGATTATTTGGCTGAAGTATCCCAGTCATCGCATTAAACAGCTGTGAAATAGGGCGATCTTGCGACGCGTTATTCCAGTTTCTGAGTAATTGATGCTTAATCGTTTCGAAGCGTGCTGGACTAAAGTCGCGAGCTTGGAAGCGTTCAAGAATCATATTGAGTAGTTGTGGCTGTTTCTCGCTAAATCCAGACAGAGTGAGAGTTACCCCGCCTTGATGGGTATACATGTTGTAACCCATACCGGCGATTTCAGCCTGATAGGTATCTTTTTCCAGAGAGTCTAGGAACATCTCTACACACAAGCGTGTTTTTACGATATTTCTCGGGCTGGCGACTGAGTGCGGGCTGTCGATAGCGACATATACCACACCTTTAGGTACTCGAAATTGATGGTCTTGCAGGTGCCATAGCTTAAAGCCGTCGAGCTCTTCTAAAAGTTGTGGGTATTTAGCATCACCTTCGAGCTCAGTTGGGTCTAGATCGTAGCAAATAAATGGGTTCTTACTTGGGAGCTCAAACTGCCAACCGGGGTTAATGCACGTAAAGCATTGAACTTGTTCTGCGCTAAAAGGCGTGACTGAGTAGGGCGTAAAATACCATTTTGCTTCTCTGTCATACTCGAAACCTTGAGCAACAATGGTTGCACGCATATTGTCGACGTTTAAATAAGGAAGCAAAGAACGTTGTAATTCGTCATCGAAATGCGACATTTTGTAATCGCCATACACTACATCTTGTTCTTGGTAGTGTTGCATGTTGATAACAAGGTGGCTGACGACATCAAGCGGCTTTGCTGGCTCTTGAAAGCGGAAAGCTGACTCTAAAACGGCACGTTTTTCTAGGTAACGCCACTCTTCTATGCCTTGTTGTTCTACTAATTTGATGTACTGAAATATCGCTTGGATGATGTTATCGGTTTTGGTTAAACCTTCGATGGTCAATGAGCAGCTGACCGTGAAATCACGGTAGTTACTGCCGCTCGCCCCACCACCCGCAGAGAGGGATGTTATCCAACCTTTCTCTTTGAGTTGCATCATCAAGCTACCTTCTCCTTCGTAACCCAATAGGTGTGCGAAGAATGACAGTGGTTTAACACCGTAGTGTTCGTCCATGCTTGGCATCGGGAAGGTTAAGATAAGTTTTCGCACTTCTTTAATCGGCTCAACACGGACTTGAACGCCCGTGCTTAACTCGCCGATAATCGGTACTTCAACCTTCTTGCCTTGCAGGTTGTGATTGGTAATCGAGCTAAAGCGATCCTCAACCCAGCCTTGCATCTCATCTAAGGATTGATTGCCAGACAGAGTCAGCGTCATCAGGTCTGCAGAATATTGTTGCTGGTGGAACGATAAGATCTCTTGTCGAATCGTCTCGCCGTTTCTGTCGCCCAACGTATCGATATTACCGACAGAAAACTTCGAGAATGGGTGATTGTGGTTCACCAGTTCTTTGGTAACTTGGTACAAGCGTCGCGAATCGTCGTTGAGTTTCATCTTATATTCGGAATCAACGGCTTGGCGTTCTTTATCTAATGCTTCTTCGTTGAACAGGGGAGCGGTGAAAAATTGGCTGAAGCGATCGAGTGCGGTTTCAAACGCATTCAATTCAACATCAAAAAAGAAGCAGGTGTGCTCTGTTCCTGTCCAAGCATTGTTACTACCACCATGTTGGCTGATAAAACTTTGGAACTCTCCGACCTTTGGATACTTTTCAGTTCCCAAAAATAGCATATGCTCTAAGTAATGAGCTAAACCCTCTCGGTCTGTAGGGTCATCAAAGTGCCCCACATTAACGGCTAATGCGGCTGCTGCTTTTTGAGCATTTTGGTCCTGAACTAACAGTACGCGTAACCCGTTATTTAAGGTTATGTAACGGTATTGATGTTCATCATTTGGGCTTAAGTGCACAGGAGCATCTCCAGAGAAGGTGGTTTTTAAATTATGTACCCGATGATTCGGCGTGCAAACCTTGTAATCATATTTTGGGATATGAAGTGCTTTTTGGCGATTTCTAAATCACTTTTATCGATTTTTATCAGTAATTTATTTTCTTTTAACAAGATTGTTAAGAAAGTCGAACTCTTTGGCAAGTGACTTGATATAATTATTTATATTGACTGCGGTTTCTCTGGATTGAGAGCCAAACCTAAGTAGCGTTTCGCTGATATATGGGATATATCGACTTTCGACATGTTACGAAGACAGGATTGAACATGAAAATATTCATTATGCGCCACGGTGAAGCAGAACATTTTGCGGATTCGGATGCAGAACGAGCGTTGACCAAGCGCGGGAAAATGGCTTCTCTTGCAGTGGCACAAGCTGCAAATGAGCAGGGGATTAGTCAATTCGATAAAGTGCTGGTGAGTCCATATTTAAGGGCTCAAGAGACGTGGTTAGAGATATCTCAGGCGTTTTCTGGTACGAAAGTAGAAACCTGTGATGATATTACGCCTTATGGAATGTCCGACGATGTGTTTGATTTGACCTTGGCAATGGCTGAAGTAGAAAAACTAGAGACCATTTTATTTGTTTCTCATTTACCTCTAGTGGGCTACCTAACAGCAGAGTTTGCAACGGGCATGGCTCCGCCGATGTTCCCAACGTCAGGCCTAGCCTGCATCGACTTTAACCTTGAAACACAGAAAGGTGAGTTACTTTGGAACATCAATCCATAGTGAAAGTGAAGACAACCTTTCAATTGGAAGACTAAAGTGAAAAGGGCACCTCAATGATTTGAGGTGCCCTTTTTGTTTTTGGTGATGGAGCGATTCGCAAACCAGCATTACTTCTCAGGAATCGAAAGCAGTACCAACAACGCACCGTTACCGCCAAATTCTAATGGCGCTTGGTGAAAAGCCATCACGTCTGGGTGTTGTGCTAGCCACAACGGCACTTTCTGTTTAAGGATGTGTTTACCGATACCGTGTTGAACGCAGGCACACGCCACGCTCTCTTTTACGCAGTGCGCAATCATCGCGCCAAGTTCACGTTTGGCTTCTTGTTGAGTCATACCATGCATATCGAGATACACGTCTGGTACGTAGACACCACGACGCAGGCGCTTTACCTCATATTTAGATACATCATCACGCGCATAACGTGTTGGGCCGTCTTCGCTAAGGTGCGGAATGAACTCATCCGAGAAATAAAACTCGCTATCACTGGCTTGTCTTGCCGTTCGAGTAATTTCTTTTTGCTTGGCATTTCTTTTTGGCTGCTGGACTATGGTATCCTGTTGCAACTTTTTAACGCCCTTTACTGCATCGTTGAACAGGGCGAAATCGTCATCGAAGTCGGTGTCTTTTTTGCTCATCAGGTTATGAATTCTAATTAGAAACGTAATTAGCAGTATTGTAGCGCTTTTCGGAGACAATTTTGGATAAGATTTTTGTAGAAGAAGCGGTATCAGAACTACACACGCTTCAAGATGTGATTCGTTGGACTGTTAGCCGCTTTAACGCAGCTGGCCTATTTTATGGTCACGGCACTGATAACGCGTGGGATGAGGCAGTACAACTTATCTTACCTACTCTTTATCTGCCGATTGATGTTCCTTCGCATGTAATGAACTCTCGTCTAACGAGCAGCGAGCGTCTGCGTATTGTTGAGCGCGTAATTAAGCGTATTAATGATCGTACACCAACGGCCTACCTAACCAACAAAGCTTGGTTCTGTGGTCTTGAGTTCTTCGTTGATGAGCGTGTTCTTGTGCCTCGTTCTCCAATTGGTGAGCTGATCGAAGCTCAATTCCAACCTTGGTTAACTGAAGAGCCAACTCGCATCATGGATATGTGTACGGGTAGTGGTTGTATTGCTATTGCTTGCGCTCACGCATTCCCAGATGCTGAAGTAGACGCAATTGATATCTCTACTGATGCACTTCAAGTTGCTGAGCAGAACGTTCAAGATCACGGCATGGAGCAGCAAGTGTTCCCAATCCGTTCAGATCTTTTCCGTGACCTGCCAAAAGAGAAATACAACCTGATCGTATCGAACCCACCTTACGTGGACGAAGAAGATATGAACAGCCTGCCAGATGAGTTTACTCATGAGCCAGAACTTGGCCTAGCAGCAGGTACTGACGGCCTGAAATTGGTTCGCCGTATCCTAGCTAACGCACCAGACTATCTAACTGATGACGGTATTCTTATCTGTGAAGTGGGTAACTCAATGGTTCACATGATGGATCAGTACCCAGAGATTCCATTCACTTGGATTGAATTCTCTAACGGTGGCCATGGTGTATTCATGATCACTCGCGAGCAGCTCGTAGCTTGCGCTGATGAGTTCTCTATCTACAAAGACTAAGTAATGATGGCTAGTTTTTAGCTTAGTACTTGGTAAGACGTTCTATTTGAAACGTTTTAATTTAAACGCCATGTAGCAATGCATGGCGTTTTTTATTGCCGTTATTTTGGGATTAAGTAATCAACGCAGAATAAATAATGTTCAATATTTAGTTGCCTAATATGCATAGCTATTACATATTGGTGACTAATGTTTAGCCGATTTAGTGAGTTAAGGAGAATTCGCGATGAGCTTTGATACATGGATTTATTATTTGTTGGCAGTACTGATTTTAACGGCATCGCCAGGCCCAAGTTCTTTATTGTGCATGACCAAAGGTGTGCAATCGGGTTTTAAATTATCAATATTTACCGCGTTGGGTAGCTTAACGGCAATCACCGGAATTTTAACGTTATCGTTCACCGGCTTAGGGGTGATCATAGCTTCATCGGAAGTGGTGTTTAATGTCATTAAATGGACAGGCGCTGCGTATCTTATCTACCTTGGTTGGAAGTCTTTACGTTCTAACCAGCAAGATTACGACAAGCTATCCAGTCAACAAACCGATTCTCAGCTTGTTAAAGAAAGCGCGGTGCAACACTACTTAAGTGGTTTTATTGTTGGCGCGAGTAACCCGAAAGCGATTCTATTTTTTACCGCACTTTTCCCTCAATTTATTGATCCATCGATTGCTCTGCTTCCCCAGTTTGCTGTGTTTGCTTTAACCTTTGCTGTGATGGAGTTGTCTTGGCTATTGGTGTACGCGTATTTAGGTGCGAAGTCGTCAAACTGGCTGTTTGCGAAAGGCAGAGCCAAGATTTTTAATCGTGTCACTGGCGGTGTCTTTATCGGTGCAGGCGCGCTGCTTTCGACGACCAGTCGAGCATAATTTTCTGTTTTATCAGAGGGGTGAATGATTACAGAATATTCTTGATGCTGTCATAAAAGGTTAATATTAATGTGCTTGCTGGTTTTGGCGAAAAGCCGATATATTGTAGTTACACCATCACGTTCTCAAGGAGAGACATATGCAGCATCAAGAAATGATTCAACACAGTAATTTTGGCGTAATCAGTCGTACTTGGCTTTTCTCTACCCTGTCTCTAGTGGGTATTCTTGCTCTAATGTAGTCAGCTTTATGGCTCTATATTTTTAGTTTTTATTATGAACACACTTGTTAAAAAGTCTTCAAAGTTAGAACTCTTTATCTTATAAATGTGGCTTTTCTCATCAGGCTAGCCACTTAGCTTTTTCTCTTCGTAAACAGCTAAGCAATTTTCTCTCATAAGTTCATCACGCAACCTCATCTGAAGTTGTTATCAAACTGTGATAATCTTTAATCATCTTTTATCTACAGTGTGCCTCTCATGTCTGTCTGGGATTCTATTTCATTTAACAATCGATTTACTGCATTACCTCGACTGTTCTATACCCCAATTCAACCTACACCGCTCAGCAATGTTCAATGGCTCGCATGGAACCATAACCTTGCGGATGAACTGGGCTTTCCGTCATTTGATGATGCCTCAGAGGAATTGCTTGAGACGTTGTCGGGCAATGTTGAACCTGATCAATTCTCGCCAGTAGCAATGAAATACGCAGGCCATCAGTTTGGCTCTTATAACCCTGATTTAGGTGATGGAAGAGGGTTGCTTTTGGCGCAAGTTGTCGCTAAAAGCGGTGAAACGTTCGACTTACACCTTAAAGGTGCGGGCAAAACACCCTATTCGCGTATGGGCGATGGCCGTGCGGTTATTCGTTCAACTGTGCGTGAGTATCTGTGTAGCGAAGCAATGGCAGGGCTTAATATCCCAACCACACGTGCATTAGCCATGATGACAAGTGACACGCCTGTTTACCGAGAGAAACAAGAGTGGGGCGCATTACTGGTGCGTGCTGCAGAATCTCACATTCGATTTGGCCACTTTGAACATCTTTTTTATACCAATCAATTAGCTGAGCATAAGTTACTGGCTGATAAAGTTATTGAGTGGCATTTCCCTGAATGTCTCGATGAAGAAAAACCCTACGCAGCCATGTTTAATGAGATTGTTGATCGCACTGCAGAGATGGTCGCATTGTGGCAAGCGAATGGCTTTGCTCACGGAGTAATGAACACCGATAACATGTCGATCATCGGCCAAACCTTCGATTATGGCCCGTTCGCCTTCTTAGATGAATATGATCCAAGATTGATCTGTAATCACTCCGACTACCAAGGTCGTTATGCCTTTAATCAACAGCCTAGAATTGGATTATGGAATTTATCGGCACTGGCTCATTCTCTTTCGCCGCTGGTGGATAAAGCCGATTTAGAGGCTGCGTTAGAACAGTACGAGCCGCAAATGAATGGTTACTTCAGCCAGTTGATGCGTCGTAAGTTAGGATTGCTTTCGAAACACGAAGGTGACAGTCGCTTGTTTGAATCGTTGTTCGAGCTGATGTCGCAAAACAAAGTCGATTACCCAAGGTTCTTTAGAACACTGTCGAACCTAGATACATTGCCGCCGCAAGACGTAATTGATTTGATTATCGACCGAGATGCAGCAAAGCTATGGTTGGATAACTACTTGCAACGCTGTGAATTGGAAGAGAGTTCAGTTGCCGAGCGTTGTGAAAAGATGAGACAAGTAAACCCGAAATACATCCTCAGAAACTACCTAGCCCAGCTTGCGATAGATAAAGCTGAGCGCGGTGATAGCAGCGATATTGATGCACTTATGGTGGTGCTGGCAGACCCTTATGCGGAACATCCTGACTACGAACATCTTGCTGCCTTGCCGCCTGAGTGGGGCAAAGCCATGGAAATCAGCTGTTCTTCTTAACCCCCTCATGATTCTTTGAGTCGCTAAGTACAGGTAGAGGTCACTAAGATGTGATCTTTATCTGTTTGTTCGTCTAACTTTACAAACATGTCAATAATCAAATAATCGGCCAGCCTATACACTATGTGAATAAGTTGTAAATTTAATAGGTTTGGGCGATGCCAACAAATACTCGAATTCTCGTGGTGGATGATGATCAAGAAATCCGCGAGCTGCTGGAAGAGTACCTCACAAAATCGGGTTTCGATGTCTCCTCAGTTGGAGACGGTGTTGAACTCGAAACTCACCTGCAAAGCCAAGGCTATCCTGACCTGATTCTTCTTGATGTGATGCTGCCCGGTGATGACGGTTTTACCTTGTGTCAACGCGTCCGCAAACAATCGAATGTGCCTATTATCATGCTGACTGCGGTATCGGATGAAACCGACCAGATCATCGGCTTAGAAATTGGTGCAGATGACTACATCGCCAAGCCATTTAGCCCTCGTCAGCTAATGGCGCGTATCAAAGCCTTGTTACGCCGTGTTCAAGTCGTCGATGACAAACCCAATGATGCACTGCCAAAGCAGATCATTTTTGGTGATTGGACGCTCGATACGCTCGCGCATCGAATTTCCCACAATGAAAGCTCAGAAGAGATGGACTTGTCGGGCAGTGATTTCTCACTGTTAATGCTATTTCTAACTCGCCCTAATGAAGTGTTAGACCGAGATACCATCTCTTTCGCCACCAGAGGCCGTGAAGCATTGCCTTTTGAACGTGGCATTGATGTGCAGCTTAGCCGCCTGAGAAGTCGATTGGGTGACAGTGGTAAATATCCTCACTACATCAAAACCATGCGCGGCAACGGCTACATTCTGGCTGTGCCTGTGCATTATGAGCACTGAGTAAGAAGTCCGTATGAAGTGGTTGAGAAGTTTAAAGCCAAATTCCTTGGTTGCTCGAACCTTATTATTAACCTTGTTGGCGGTGGTAATAGCTCAGGGCATCGCAACGTCTATATGGTATAGCGAATCAAAACACAAAGAGCTGGAAGGGATTCGTTCTGCCTCATCGAGTATGGCGAACATGTTTGCTTCAACGGTGACTTTCTTCCAGTCTCTGCCCGTTAAATATCGTCATATCGTATTAGACCAAATTCGAAATATGGGCGGGACGCGTTTCTTCGTCTCTTTTAATAAAGAGGCTTTGATTGTTGAACCGATCCCCGATACCCGCTTGAAAACGGCCTCGATAGAAGCCATAGAAAGTGTGTTGAGTAGCAAGCTCAATAAAGTGGAATCGGTACGCGTCGATTTTTCTCGTCCAGAGCACCTTCGATTACTTAAAAACGACATCTACTTAAGTGATCTCCCTCGATCGTGGGCCCATCACACATTAACCTTAGAACCTCTTAATCCGCCTATTCTGGTTGTGCAGATTGAATTAGCCAGTCATGAATGGGTGTACATTGCCGCACTGTTGCCTGCACCTTACGTAAAACTGGATGACACTATTCTTGGCCGTGAACAGGTGATCTTCTTGCTCTCTTCAACACTCATTCTATTGGTGTTGACCTACTTAATGATTCGCCGCCAAGTACGCCCACTTAAAAAGTTAGCAAGAGCTGCTAATGAGATGAGCATGGATATTCAGCAGCCTCCGCTTAACGAAGAAGGGGCAACTGAACTGGTCACAGCGACTCGGGCTTTTAATCGGATGCAGCAGCGCATCCGTCGCTATGTGGCCGATAGAGAACACCTCTTCTCAGCTATTTCTCATGACTTAAAGACACCAATAACACGTCTTAGATTGCGGGCTGAATTGTTGGAGAGTGAAGTAAAGAAAGATAAGTTCAATAAAGACTTGGACGAGCTAGAAATGATGGTCAAAGGTGCGTTACAAGCCGTAAGAGACACCGACCTACACGAGAATAATGCCATTATTGACCTCAATGAAATGGTGCTCTCTGTGATTGAATCTCATAATCAATATCAGACAAAGGTAGAGTTCGAGCCGGTCGTCATTGAGCCATTGGTTGCGAAACCACTGGCGATTAAGCGTGTACTGACCAACTTAATCGACAACGCAGTGAAATATGGTTCATCTGCCGTAGTGGAAGTTAGTGGTGATGAACTTTGGGTGGTCGTGACTATTCAAGACCGTGGTAATGGCATTCCAGAAGACAAACTAGAGATGGTCTTTGAACCTTACTTTAGGCTTGCAACCGATGACCAAGGACACGGACTTGGCCTCGGGATCTGCCGAAATATCCTGCACGGACACGGCGGAGATCTCATTATTCGCAACTCCTCTCAAGGCGGCTTAGAAGCCAAAGTCTATATCCCCACAGGCCTAGAAGTGTAATGTAACAATTGTGTTACATGGGGCTTACCTTTTGTTTCAATCTTATCAATCAGAATAAGTAGACTCTTTATTGAACCGGACGTCGAGTCCGCTAAAACATGGAAGATAATAATGAAAATCAATAAAACCCTACTTACTCTATCTCTTCTTGCTGCCTCAACATTTTCTCAAGCTGGTGAAGTGGAAGTGCTTCACTGGTGGACTGCCGGTGGCGAAGCGAAATCCGCAGCGGTACTGAAAGAGATGATTGAAGAGCAAGGCCATACTTGGAAAGATTTTGCTGTTGCTGGTGGCGGCGGTGAAAGTGCGATGACTGTTTTGAAAACGCGAGCAGTATCGGGCAATCCTCCATCTGCGGCACAGATTAAAGGTCATGATATTCAAGAGTGGGGTGGTTTAGGTTTTCTAACGTCTCTCGATGCGACTGCTAAACAAGAACAATGGGATGAGTTACTGCCAGAGGTGGTGACCAAAGTCATGAAGTGGGACGGCGAATATGTGGCGGTTCCTGTCAACGTTCACCGTGTTAACTGGCTATGGGCGAACCCTGTTGTTTTAGAAAAATCAGGCGTGACGGTTCCAACTACGTTAGATGAGTTCTTCGTTGCTGCAGACAAGATTAAAGCGGCTGGCTTCATTCCACTGGCTCACGGTGGTCAACCTTGGCAAGACGCAACCGTATTCGAAGCGGTGGCTCTCGATGTACTAGGCAGTGAAGATTACAACAAAGCGTTCGTTGATCTTGATATGGACGTATTATCGGGCGACAAGATGGTGGAAGTGTTCACCAAGTTCAAAAAGATGCGTGACTACATCGACAGCAATTCGCCAGGTCGTGATTGGAACGTCGCAACTTCAATGGTTATCAATGGCGAAGCCGCGATGCAAATCATGGGTGACTGGGCGAAAGGTGAGTTTACTGCGGCAGGTAAAGTGCCGGGTAAAGATTACATCTGTGCCCCAGCTCCGGGTACTGACGGCCAATTTACCTTCAACATCGATAGCTTTGCGTTCTTTGAGTTAAGCGATAAAGAGAACCAAAAAGCGCAGCAAGATCTAGCGAAAACCATTCTTACTAAAGATTTCCAAGAAGTCTTCAACCTTAACAAAGGTTCTATCCCTGTACGTCTAGATATGGACATGTCTAAGTTTGACCAATGTGCGTTGGACTCAATGGCAACCTTCAAAGCGAGTGCTGAATCTGGCGATCTTGTTCCGAGTATGGCTCACGGCCTAGCGACAACAAGCTACGCTCAAGGCGCGATCTATGACGTAGTGACCAACTTCTTCAATGAGAAAGATGCCGATCCGAAACAAGCGGCAGCTAAGTTAGCAAAAGCAGTGAAAGCGGCTATCTAATCTCAATTGGTTTAACACCAAACCCCCAGGGTGGGTAGGCTCGTAGGGAGCCTATCTGCTCTTCACTCCCAATTCTGATATGCGTGATGCTGATGTGGTGCCGAGAGGTAAGCCATTGGCTCGATTGTGCAACAAGGATAAGTTATGGAGCATGTTTTGACTGAGTCGACTCCAAAACCGACAAGGAGCCAGCCTGCACCGAAACCGAGTTTTGCTGACAGGTTGCAACATTGGTTACCTAAAATTGTACTGGCGCCGACCGCGTTAGTGACCGTGGTGTGTATCTACGGCTACATTTTTTGGACGGCAGCGTTGTCGTTCACTAACTCTCGATTTCTGCCGAGCTTTAACTTCGTTGGGTTAACCCAATATGAAAAGCTGATGGATAACGATCGCTGGATCACCTCAATCACCAACCTCGGTGTGTTTGGCTTTCTATTCATGGTTATTGCCATCTTGCTTGGTGTTGGTTTAGCTGTATTGCTTGACCAGAATATCCGCCAAGAAGGGGCAATTCGTACTATCTATCTCTACCCAATGGCGTTGTCATTTATCGTGACAGGTACGGCGTGGAAATGGATTCTTAATCCGGGTCTTGGCATTGAAAAGTTGATGCAAGATTGGGGATTTACTGACTTCAAATTTGATTGGTTAGTCGACTCGGAAATGTCGGTGTATACCTTAGTTATCGCGGCACTGTGGCAGTCTTCAGGCTTCGTGATGGCGATGTTCTTAGCGGGTCTGCGTGGTATCGATTCATCAATCATCAAAGCAGCTCAAATTGACGGTGCAAGCTTACCTACCATCTATCTCAAAATCATTCTACCTTGCTTGCGCCCTGTGGTTTTCAGCGCGGTGATCATCACGTCACACATTGCGATTAAGAGCTTTGACCTTGTGACCGCAATGACAGCGGGTGGCCCGGGTTATTCATCGGATCTTCCTGCGCTATTCATGTACGCACACTCATTTACACGTGGGCAAATTGGTCTTGGTGCTGCCAGTGCCATGATGATGCTTGCCGGTATTTTAGCGATTCTCGTGCCTTACCTTTACTCTGAACTTAGGGAGAAAAAGTCATGATGAATAACATCAATTTTGCTCGAATGTTTATCTATTCAGCACTGCTTTTCTTCTGTTTAGTTTACCTAATGCCACTGTTCGTAATGGTACTGACCTCATTCAAAACTCTGCCTGATATCAAGGCGGGTAACCTGATGAGTTTGCCGAAAGAGTGGGTGTTTGATGCTTGGTATAAAGCGTGGGACACCGCTTGTACTGGTGTGAAGTGCGAAGGCATTAAAGGCTACTTCTGGAACTCGTTCCAAATGGTGATTCCTGCGGTAGCGATTTCAACATTGTTGGGTGCATTCAATGGCTATGTGGTAACGAAATGGCAATTTAGAGGCTCAAACCTGTTCTTTAGCTTGTTGCTCTTTGGCTGCTTCATTCCATTCCAAGTAGTGCTGCTGCCAATGGCAACCATGCTTGGCAAGATGGGGTTAGCGAACACCACGATTGGCTTGGTGATTGTGCACGTTATCTATGGCATGGCGTTTACCACTCTGTTTTTCCGTAACTTCTATATCTCGATTCCTGATGAATTGATCAAAGCGGCAAAACTTGATGGTGCAGGTTTCTTTACCATCTTCTTCAAGATCTTATTACCGATCTCAACGCCAATTATCATGGTGACGGTGATCTGGCAGTTCACCGCAATCTGGAATGATTTCTTGTTCGGGGTGGTTTACTCAGGTTCAGAAACTCAGCCGATCACCGTGGCATTAAACAATCTAGTCAACACCAGCACAGGCGTTAAAGAATATAACGTCGACATGGCTGCCGCGATTATCGCCGCACTACCAACACTGTTGGTGTACGTCTTCGCAGGAAAATATTTTGTTCGTGGCCTAACGGCAGGATCAGTAAAAGGATAATTACCCATGGCAACATTAGATTTAAAACAGATCCGTAAAACCTATCGCAACGCGGACAACGAAACGTTAAAGGGCATCGACATCAGTATCGATTCGGGGGAATTTTTGATACTTGTCGGCCCTTCGGGGTGTGGAAAATCCACCCTAATGAACACCATCGCTGGGCTAGAGAATATTAGCTCAGGTGAGATTGTGATTGATGGTGTTGACGTGGCGCAGGTTGAACCTAAAGACCGCGACATCGCGATGGTATTCCAATCATACGCACTTTATCCAAACATGACGGTACGCGGCAATATCGCTTTCGGTTTGAAGATTCGTAAGATGCCTCAGGAAGAGATCGATGCTGAAGTCAATCGAGTTGCTGAAATGCTGCAAATCGAACAGTTACTTGATCGTAAACCATCGCAGCTTTCTGGTGGCCAGCGTCAACGTGTCGCGATGGGCCGCGCTCTGGCTCGTCGTCCGAAGCTGTATCTGTTTGATGAGCCGCTTTCTAACTTGGATGCCAAGCTACGTGTTGAGATGCGTCATCAGATTAAACGTCTGCACCAGAAGCTCAACACCACGATTGTTTATGTAACCCATGATCAGATCGAAGCAATGACACTAGCGGATCGCATCGCAGTAATGAAAGATGGTGAACTGCAGCAACTTGGCACACCACAAGAGATCTACACTAAGCCAAATAACATGTTTGTGGCTGGCTTTATGGGGTCACCGTCAATGAACTTCATTAAAACCATGGTGGATTTGGATGAGGAACAGAATCCGATTATCAAGGTGGTTGGCACGGCAGATCAAGAACACCACATTCGTTTGCCACAGAGTATGCGCGACCAAGATGGCAAAGAGTTGGTGATTGGGTTGCGTCCAGAACACATTACTGAGCAAGAAGGTGATGATGTGTCGGCAACCACGAAGCTAGACTTACAACTGGAGGTATTGGAACCGACAGGGCCAGATACTATTGCAATGGTCAAAGTGAATGACCAAGAAGTCGCGTGTCGTTTGTCACCGGAATTTGAGGTATCGGTTGGTCAAATGGCACCACTGCATTTTGACTTATCAAAGGCGGTATTCTTTGATGCTCAGACAGAAGCGAGAATTGATTTCTAAGTGTTGCTAGCAAGTTAGTTTTACCAAACACCTCATCGTTGGATGGGGTGTTTTTGTATCAGGACAGACTAATTGTCATGTTGATGATAAAAAGCTCAGTAACGACTATGCTTTATGAGGTATTAATTTTTGGAAGAAGGATATCTGTAATGAGAGTCCAAATGTTTGCAGGAGCAATGTTACTTGCTCTTCTTTCCTTTCCTGTATCTGCTGTTGTTAATCATGATTTGAGAGACAGTTATATTGTTGTTCTTAAAGAGAGTACATCGGAGTCTCGGGCGAGTGATATCGCGCGTGAAGTTGCCAAAGGACACGGTGTGGTGGGGCATCAATATAGCCACGCCTTGAAAGGATTTTCTCTTAAGGTCCCAGAGCAAGCTCTCAAAGGCCTTAAAAATAAGTTCCCCGAGATTGATTATATTGAGCCTGATATCGTCATGCACGCTTTACCTCGAGGGGGCAAACCTGATCGAGGCGGAGATAGTGTTGAGCGAGACCCACAACAGATCCCTTGGGGGATCACCAGAGTTAACGGTGGTACTGGTGATATGAGTGGTGCCTCCGTCGTTGCTTGGGTGATAGACTCGGGTATTGACAGCGACCACCCAGATTTAAATGTAAATAAATCCCGAGGGGCAAATTTTACTCGCGGTAAGAAAAATAACACTAATGATGGTAATGGGCACGGTACGCATGTAGCAGGTACCATTGGGGCTTATGATGACGGTTTTGATGTCGTTGGCGTTGCCCCCGGTGTACAGGTCATTCCCGTACGAGTGTTAGATAACAGTGGTAGTGGTTCAATGTCGGGCGTGATTGCAGGTGTTGATCATGTTGCACGCTATGGCGCCTCTGGTGACTGTGCCAATATGAGCTTGGGAGGCTCGGGATATTCGGCAGCCTTGGATAGTGCAATTAAAACAGCGGCAGCAAAAGGGATATTTTTCTCAATTGCAGCGGGTAATTCAGGCCAGGATGCCAGTGGTTTTACGCCTGCTAGCACCAACGGCACGAATATATTTACTATCTCCGCATTTGGTGAAACTAGCGATAACTTCGCTTACTTTTCCAATTATGGTTCTGATGTAGATTACGCTCAACCGGGAGTTGATGTGTTATCGACCAAAGCCGGAGGAGGAACAGTTTCTTACAATGGTACCTCAATGGCGGCTCCTCACTTTTGTGGAGTACTATTAGCCACCGGAGGCTCATTCTCTTTGGATGGAGCCGTGAATAATGATCCCGATGGATCTCCTGACCCTATTGCAGTGAGTAATTAATTCGTTTGACAGTGTTGATAGTTTAAGTAGGTGTAACAAATGCCGTTGTAGGCAATAAAAAGCGACCTGATGGGTCGTTTTTTATTGTGAATAATCATCGAGTAGACAGTTAATTATCATCAAAGCTGATATTTAGTGTGATGTGGCTATATAAAGCTGACGTAGAAACGCGTAGGATCAACTCAACTTTAGATCAAATACTAGGTTGCACTTTGGTGCATAAACAGAAGAATACATGAAACTAACAGCAAAACCCTCAGCTAGTAACGCTTTACTTATTTCTATTACGACACCGGACTTCAAAGGTGACGAAGCAAAAGAGTCTCTTGCCGAACTTGCTCGCTTAGTAACAACCCTAGGGTTTAAAGTGGTCGGTACTCAATCGCAGCACCACAGTTCAACTCAACGACAAAACGTGTTGGGTGCTGGTAAGCTTGCGGAAATTGCACACCTAACCGGCTACCAAGGTTCGATTGAAGAAGCAGAAGATGAAGACTTCCTTGATGAATCTGGTCTGTTTGATTCAGAAATCGACGAGCTAGATTTTGATGATCTTCCAACGGGCGACTTTCAATACGGCGCTGCTGATGTTGTGGTATTCGACTGTGATTTGAGCCCGTCTCAACTGCGTAATGTCGAATCTCACCTAGGTGTCGAAGTTTTTGACCGTACAGGCATCATCATTGAGATCTTCAGTCGCCACGCTCGTACTCGTACTGCTCGTCTGCAAGTTGATATCGCTCGTCTAAACTATTTAGTGCCACGACTTCGTGAAACGGCTGAGGGTGACAAAGAGCGCCAGATGGGTCAGGGCGCTGGTGAAACTTCACTAGAGCTAGACCGTCGTAACGTACGTGACCAAATTGCTGCGCTTAAGCGTGAGCTAGTAAGCGTACAAGATGAAATGAAGACCCGACGCACAAGGCGCGCGGAGCTTTTCACTGTTGCTTTAGTTGGCTACACCAATGCCGGTAAGTCTTCGATGATGCGTGCAATGACCTCAACCGAAGTGGTGGGTGAAGATAAACTGTTCGCAACGCTAGACACCACGGTTCGTGCGCTTCAACCAATTACTCAGCCGCGTATTCTGGTTTCAGATACAGTAGGTTTCATCAAGAAACTGCCACACGATTTGGTTGCTTCGTTCCACTCTACACTAGCAGAAGCGCATGATGCTTCATTGCTGCTTTATGTCGTTGATGCTTCTGACGTTTCATTCCGCGCACAACTTGATGTGGTACACGACGTATTGGCACAAGTGGGCGTTGAAGGTAGCGAAAAACTATTGGTGCTGAATAAGTGCGATAGATTGACGGAAGAACAGCAGTTAGAGCTGATCGAAGAATTCCCAGATGCGATGCTAACGTCGACTCGTGATCCGTTAGATATCACTAAACTACACAAGTACATCGTTGGTGTTGCTGAAGAAGGCATGATCGAAGAAGAGATCACTATCCCTTATTCTGGACAAGGCATCATCGGTGAGATTCGCTCAAACATGAGTGTGGTTAAAGAAGAGTACGACTACGAACATATTAAATTAACGGTTCGTTCAAGCGCGATTGATTTAGCGCGTTTGAAAAAGCGTATGCAGAAGTCTTAATTGTCTATCTAGTTGAGATAAGAACGTCCAAAGAAAAAGCGACCTAAGTGGTCGCTTTTTTTATTTGTTGAGCCTAGCTAATCTAAGTTATGAGTTACCTACGCCATTCTCTGAGTCGGCTTCCAGCGTGCAAGTTCTGGATCAAGCTTGATACCTTGCGAAGTCAGCAGGTTAACACGTGCTAAGTAAGCCGCACCGTGCATCAGGTGCTTGGCTAGGTCTACTGCATTACGTTGTTGGTAATCATCTAGGTAGCTGTCTTTTGCCCATGCGTTGAATGCGCCAAGTGCAGGGCCAGCCCATACTTGATAATCCATTTCACGGCCTTGTTCACCTGTGTTTGACCAACGGCTAGAAAGACCCAAGTACCAGCGGAAAATCAACGCCATTTTACGTTTCGGGTTGCCTTCAGCACGTTCGATCTGTTTCGGGTCGCGTTCGTTAAAGTGAGCCACAGTGCCAGCCCAAATATCATCCAGTGTTGAACGGAATACTTGCTTCTCTAACTTCAGACGCTCTTCTACTGGAATCGCTTCAATTGAGTCGTAGCGAGTGTATAGCTCATAAAGCTTGTTGGCACGCATTGGGAACAAGGTGCCGCGCTTAACCACTTGCAGTTTCACGCCCATTTCGAACATGTCGGCCGCCGGAGCCATCGTCACGTCAGCCATTTCGGTTGTCGAAAGTAGCTTACGTGTGTGTTCGCTCGCGCCAGCCTCAACACACGCTTGGTTGATTGAACCGGTAACAATGTAAGCCGCGCCCATGTTAAACGTCGCTAGAGCAGCGTCAGGCGTACCTACGCCACCACCACAACCGACACGCAGCGGTGTTTTGAATTGGTACTGAGCTTGGATTTGCTCTTTCAGTGCAAGAATCGTTGGCAGTAGGGTTACTAGCGGACGATTATCGGTGTGACCACCAGAATCGGCCTCTGCGGTAATGTCATCAGCCATAGGAACCAGCTGTGCTAGTTCCATCTGTTCTGCTGTGATTCGGCCTTCATTAAGTAAAGCTTGCAGCATTTTAGCTGGAGCTGGTTGCATGAACTTACTTGCTACTTCAGTACGGCTTACCTTAGCAATAACCTTGTTGCCAATCTGAATCTCACCTTGTGCATCGCGGCTAAGGCCCGCTGCACGGTAGTGAACGATTTGCGGTGTTAGACCTAAGAAAGCAGAAGCCTCAACCGTTTTCACTTTGTGCTTCAAAAACAGATCTACACTGCCGCGCTCTAGCGCTGGTTCGCTTGGGCTGTGAATCAAGTTAAACGCGTAAGGACCGTTTGGTAGTGCAGCTTGAATGCGGTTGATCGCTTGCTCAACGCGAGACGGGATTAAGCCCGCCGCGCCAAATGAACAAAGAATGCCAGCTTGACCAAGAGCAATCACCAACTCTTCAGATGAAATGCCATTTGCCATTGCGCCAGCATAGTAAGCGTATTTCACGCCATGACAGCGACGAAAATCTTCGTCGCCTAGGCTTTGTGTACCAAGAGCTGGAGCAAAGGCGCTGACAGGTTGGCTGTTCGCAGAGCTTGCTGAATCGCCCGATGCAATCTCAGCTTGTTGGCTTACACCTAAGCCTTTTTCTGGGTGGTTCACTACGTAACAAGCAAGGCTTAAGTCTTTTAATATTGTCGACATTGCTGCGTTATCGAAATGGGTAGTGCTCCCTTCAATCTGCCAAGGCCACGGAGATAGCTTTTCGTTATTAATTGTAGTTTGAGTTGTCATGCTAAATTCTTTCCTAATTCTTTGTCTCTAATGGCGGCTTATGCTTTATCGTTAGCAGGGGCTTCTTCGATACAAATCGCGATGTCTTTCACTTCGTAAATACGCAGACCATCTTTGCTCAGGTTTGCGTCGCCAACGATGATGCGTTTGCCGTCTTCGTCTTTAACCGCAGTGATATGTACATCCAGAGACATCTGTTTGTTCAGAGGGTTAATCTGACCACGGTATTTCCATTTCACTTCAGATTGGATTTGACCAAACTTCGGATTACGGAAGCCAGCGCCAAGATCTTTGTTTAGGGCGTAGGTTTGCATCAGTTCGATGATCGCTTCGACACCTAGAGAGCCCGGCATTACAGGATCTTGATGGAAGTGGAATTGGAAGAACCAATCGCTTGGGTCAATCGTACGCTCAGCGTATAGGTAACCAAGACCGTCTTTACCACCATCGCTGGTGATCTGCACAGTATCGATAAAGTTCAAACGACCGCCAGCCAGTTTGTAGTGCTCTTGCATTTCACCAGTAGCAGAAACAGGTGCATTGAAGTAACGCGTTGTTTTGTCTAGCAAGTTGATGTTTACATCCGGCGTGCGGTTGTTATCAACGTGCCAAGGGTGAGTCACTTTACCGTTGTCCAAACCAAGCTGATCTTTCAGTGCTGCGCCTTTGAAGTAACCAAATACCGCCGTACCTTGGTAGAACGGTACACCGTCAGTGCTCAGTTCGAAGCTGAAACTCTGTACGATGTTGGTGCCCATCATGACGGTTGAAAGAAGACGAGAATCATTGGTGATGGTTTTGCCACGTAAGTCGACGTTACGCAGCATTTTGCCGCTACCATCTAGGTTACGGAAAAACAGCTCTTCACCTGGGAAGCCCAATGTCGTGCCCATATAGCCAGAGATGAAGCCGTTTGGCTGCAGTGAAATCTCCATCAATACCGAGTAAGGCATCAAGGTGTGATGGCTGTTTTCATCAAAGTACCATGCATTTTCTGGCACTTCGTATTCTGCGATACACGATGACGGTTTCTTGAAGTCGCCACGCTTACCGTCGATTTCAACAACACGAGTGGTTAACTGCAAGTCGCCACACGGAGTACGTGGTGGAATCATTCCACGGTAGATAGAGAAGTCAGGGCCGAAACATTTTTCGATATCGCCAGTCGCGAATTCGAACATGTGATATGGAGTGAACGGAACCGTATCTGGAGTGCGGTTCGGGTAATCTGGCGTTACTGGAGCTTCAACGTGTTGAAGAGGGATTACGCCTTTGTTTGGCGCAGTTTCTAGGTCTTCAATTTGCGCCATTAGTGGTGCATTTGCTGAAGCCTGCTGATTAACGGCGGGTGTATGACCCAAGTTTTCGATAACAGGGGTCGCGACAGCTGTTTCTAAAGAAGGCAGGTAACGAGTACATTCGTCATCTTCTTTGATCATTACACCCAAGTTTTGGAAATCAACAATCACTTTGCCGTTCAGTAAGATATCGATGTTAGCCTTCGCGTATGGGCGAGGGCTTAGACCAATTTCAGTCACTTCCATGCGGTAAGTCAGTTCTGCCGATTGTGGCAGCACTTGTCCACGACAACGCACTTGTTGAGGGGCATTTTCAAGCGGTTGGAAACGACCATTTTGAACAAGCGTGTGCATGCCAAGGTGCATCATGAAAAACTGAAGCAGTTGACCACAACCTTCTGCCATCAAAGAACCTGCCATTACTGAGTCATCTTTGAAGTGACAAGGGAAGTACCAGTGCTCAGGCTCTAGCTGTTTGTGACCTTCGATCAAGCCAAGTCCCCATGTGCCGCCTTGCGGTTCAACACGGCTGACTTTTTCGATCATCATGAACTTCTCAGAGCTGAAGCACAAAGAAGGCTGGTGGCGATCAGATTGGTGAGTTGGGCCAAAACACTCTGCAATGTTCGCAGTTAGTAGGTGGCGTAATTCTTGGTGGTTAAACTGGGTTTTAGGGCAGTGCAACATTGGGTCGAAACTTTGCTTAGTTGCAAGCTTACGAGCCTTGATTTCGTCTTCTGTGTGAATCACACCCTTGCCGTCAGCCAGCTCTTCGTCTGTGAAGAAGCCAGCACAGCCGTTATCCATTTTCAGGATCATCTTGTCGCCAACGAAACACTCGTACGAGAAGAAGAACAGCAACGTGTCGCCATTGCGAGCAAAGCTGTTGATTGAGATATCGTAACGCAGCGTATCGCCACCACGAGGTAAGTCGCCAAGGAAGGTCAGCGTACAATCAAGTAGGCGATAAACACGCTCGCCTTTGTTTTCGAAATCAATACCCAAGTAGCTGATCAGCATTAGGTCACACTGACCAGATTCTACCGCAACAGCCCAAGGGATCTGGCCATCTACAAGATACGGCGCATCAACTGGGATGTCGTATTCGGTGGTCATTGTGCTTGGCTTGTACTCGTTGACTGTCGCGTTGAGCTTAGTCACACGAGATACCAATAGGTAATCGGTGGTTGGCAAGCGAACGCGGCGCGAGTAGTTATCGATGATCGCGTAATCAGGGCCAAATACGTTTGCAATATCGCCTTCAGCGTATTCAACCAGATCATCGTAATCCCAGATACATGGTTTACGGATAGGTTTTACTGGTGCTGGCGTTGCAAGTACGTTGACTGGCACTGACTGAACCGGAGCCGGTTGAGCTTGAACAGGCTGAGCTGATGTTTGCTGACCAGTCGTTTGTTGACCATTCGTTTGTTGAGAAAGGGCATTGCTATCTAAACCAGACGTCACTGCGTTTAGCTGCGCTTTTAATAGTGCATCAGCCATCTGCATGCCTTGGGCACGTGTGTGCAGGAATGCTTTGTGTACCTGTTGAGCCGCTTGCTGGTTTTGAGCAAAAGCTTGGCTTTGGCTTACCTGATCTTGGCTTACTTGACGTTGATTGAAGCTTTGCGGCTGCTGTGAAGCTGCGTCGATTTGAGACGCGCCATTTTTAGCGGATAGGACATGAGTCATATTGCTGTGGTTACCTGTTAGCTGACTGTGGCGAGTTGGCGCCAGAGTAGGGGATACTGATGTAGGAGTTTCGATGACTGGCTCTACCGCGTTTTGCGCTAATGCTTTCTTCTCTAACTCTTTTTGCGCAATCGCTGCTTGAATGCTTGCTGTCGTTGGAATCGACGTCACTCTTGCTGCTTGTTTGCCAGAAGCTTTCTGTTGAATGTGCGCTAGGTTAGCGATTGGTGCCTCTGCGATGTGTTGATAAATATCGCGACCACCAAGAGTCACTTGTTTAACCAACTGACGCTTAGCATCACTTGCCAGTTCACTGCTTAAACGAACCGAAAGTGATTGAGATTCGACACTCGATTGGCTTAGTAGCAGCTGTGAACATTGTCCTTCGCTGATGTTGGCAACAATCGCGTTCTTAGAGCTGATATTTGGATTCAGAGGTGCAAGGTTCAGGTTGAGCAGACCGTGTAGCAGGCTTGCCATGCCAGAAGCTGCAGAGCAATGACCAACACGTTGGCTCGCTTGAGTCCTCTTTGTGTTCCCTAGGCTGAGAGGCGAGGGTTCATGTGATAAACACTCTGGTGCCTGGTTAAGCTCAAGCAGAGAAACGTCATTCGAGCTCATGTCGACTTGCGTCAGCAATTCATCGGTAACGGCGTTGTTACGCTCGCTTGAACCAAAGGCCAATGCATTGATGCTGCCGTAAGCCGTATCTTGGCTGCTTGTTACTCGACTCTCTTCAACAAGAACGATTGCACCAGCGCCTTCGCCCACATTCCAACAGCCGTCTTGCGGTTGTCCGAATTTTGGAGCAAGTAATACAGGGCTGACGCTGTTCTTCAGAATCACATGCTCTGCACTGCCGCTAAGGTCAACGGCTGCAATCACGACTGCGTCCATTGATTCTTGCGACATCACGTTTTGTGCAACATCGATACAACGAGCAACCGACTGTTCAGCGGCTGAAATCGTAAAGGCAGGGCCGTTAAAGTCCCACAGTGAAGAGATACGCGAAGCCATGATGTTGCCGATGAAACTGGTGTATTGGTTCAGCTTGGCTGCGTCCATCACACTGTCCATGGCGATGGTTTCTAGCGATTGGTATTCGTCTTGTGTTAGCTCAATACCCATGTTGGCAAAGCTGTCAGCCAATTGGCTATGCAGGTTTACGCGTCCACGGAATTGGTGCATCTCAAGCTCTGTTTCCATCGCAACGAGTACTGCAACTTTTTGGCCTGCTACAAGCTTGGCGTCTTTGATAGCTTCGTCTGCAACTTTCATCAGTAGCAACTGCTGAGAGATCAAACGGTCATCTTCATTAGGCGGCACTTTGAAGCGTAGGAAATCGAGATCGAATTGATCGATGTACGCTCCGTTTGGAATGCCGCGTAAACCAAACTGATTCAGTAGTTCTGGATGTTGGTCTAAGCCTTTCCAGCGTTTCTTAGGCAAAGCAATGAAAGCATCGCTGTTGGTCTCAATCGCAGTGCTTAGCGCATTGATGCTTTGCAGAGAACCGAAGTGAGACGCTAGACCAGTAATGCTTAAATTAGACGGTTGTAGGCTTGGAGAAGTCGACTCTTGAGTCTGGTCTACATGACGAGTGTCTGAATACGCTTCAAGCAGTAAGTGAGCGTTACAACCACCGAAGCCAAATACAGAAACACCCGCACAGCGCTCTGGGTTGCCCGCTTTACTTGGCCAAGGTTGAACCTGCGTTGGTAGGTTCTGTGAACCAAATAAACCTTCTGGTGAAGACAGTGGCTTGTCCAAGTTAATACTTGGCGGAAGCACACCTTCTTTCATCGCAAAGATCATCTTCATGATCCCTGGCATACCTGCTGCAGTCAGTAAGTGGCCGAGGTTTGACTTCGCAGAGCCAATCAATGGCGGGTTAGAACCATTCAATTTGTCAGCAAAAAAACGCTCCATTGAGGTTAACTCAACCTTGTCACCTAATGGCGTGCCGGTTGCGTGACACTCAATCACTTCAATGCTGTCTGGGGTTAGGTTTGATGCCTCGTAAGCGCGTTCAAAGGCTTGTACTTGTCCTTTGCTATTTGGGCTTAATACGAACTGGCCACGGCCATCGTTCGATAAGCCAATACCGCTGACGACTGCGTAAATATTGTCGCCATCACGCTCTGCATCAGCTAAGCGTTTTAGGACTAAAACACCCGCACCTTCGCCAGCAAACAGACCTTTACTGTTGCTATCAAACGGAACCGAAACACCGTGGTCAGGGTAAGCGTGGAAGATGGAAAAACCCATGTTGATAAAGAATGGGTCAGCACCTGATACCGCGCCTGCCAACATCATGTCGGCTTTGCCCGTGTTCAAGTAATCACACGCTAACTTCAATGAATACACTGAACTTGCACATGCCGCATCTAGGCTAAGTTGCACGTTGCCTAGACCCAACGCATCAGCCACTAACTTCGAGGCGTTGTGTGCTGCCGCACCGTTGATCGGGTTGAGGTCTTGAGCAGTTTCATTGGTTGGCAGCAGTGAAAACTGGTCATTAGCCAATTTTGCTTGTAGTGCTTTCTCTACCACCGAGTGATACATCGGCAGAAACAGATCGTTCGAACGTGTTGTTGGGAACGAAAGGGCACCCATGATCACGCCTGTGCGATCTAAAACATCGGCATTCAGATCAATGCCGGCGTCGACTAAAGCCTTACGACTGGTATCCAAAGCCCAAAGGAAACTCTGGTCGACACCTTTGAATGACTCTGCTTTTAAGCGGTAGCCATTGCTATCGAAATTGAAGTTTTCGATGTAGCCGCCTTTGTCACAGTAAAAGCGGTCTGATTCGCCTTGCACGCCCTGATAGCTTTCAGGCTTAGCACCTAATTTTTCAGCGCTTAATGTGGTTCGAGAATCTTTTTTGTCCAGCAAGTTTTGCCAAAAGTCTTTTGGCGTATCAGCTTCTGGGTATTGGTTAGCAATACCGACAATCGCGATCTTATTGCACTTCACTTGCTGCTTAGTCTTGGCTTGAGCCTGATATTGAGAACTCATACTAGCTCTCCTTGATGATTCACTGCGCTGCCTTGAGACACGCCACTGAATTGCTTAGCGGTGGTGATCTGTTGTTCTAGCCCTTGAATAAGTGGCTCGACAGACAGTGGAATTTGATGAGTAATGAGCTGACCAATGCATTTGATGAGCGTGACAACATCGTCACCGCCTTTGGCATTGGAAGCGATTGTGCAGTATTGGTCGGCTACGTTGTCGCTACGATTGATCTTGTCGATCAATGTGCTGGTTTGACGATCGGCACCTACTTCGACAAACAGACGAGCACCTTGCTGACGAGCACTCTGGATCAACGCAGTGAAATCTAACGTTGAACAGAAAGTATCAGCGATTGAAAGGGCGATGCTGTCACTGTCGATATTGATTGGGGCGCCCGTCGGTAGACCTGCTGCGCTGATAAAGCGGATATGCTTTGGCAACTCGTCGAACAGTGGTTGCGTGTAAAACTCTCGCACTTGGCTATGTTGGCTCAATGCTGGTGTAGTGTGCATTGCGGTAACACGATTCGCGGCAATACCACGTTTACCTAGTTTTTTGAGTAGTGCACGACATGTGCTTTCACAACCAGCCAGTACGCAGGTGTCACCTTGGACGATAGCGAGATAAGCGCGTGGGAATTCTGGTAACAGAGCCTCAATCGCTTGCGCATCACTGCGAACCACAAAGCTATTCCATTGGATGCTTTCGTCGCCGTTCAGCTGCCAATCTTGACGCACTGCGGTGAGTTCACCAGAAATAGCCGTCGTGAAAATAGGGCTAGTTTGAGTCATCTCAATCAACGCATGCGGATTTTTCCAAACATTCAAACTGGCCCACATTGAAGCTTCACCCTTGGAGTAACCCAAAGCGAAGTCTGGCTGTACTTTGAATTCATCACACAGCAGTTGTGTTAACAGATAACTACTGCCGACACCTGCAATTGCCAATTCACTGAGTGACATTTCTTGCGAGTCTTCAGCGTAGGTTTTATCAGCCTGCAGCATCTCTTTCAGGTTACCTTCACGTTCTAAACGAGCAAATAACTGTGGGAAATGGTGGTGAAACTCACGCAACATGCCGGGATAAACCGTGCCAACACCTGGGTAAACAAATGCAACGCCACCTTTGCTTTGAGGCATCGGTGAGAAACAACTGCCCGCTGGCGTTTTGTATTGGCTATTGTCAGCCATTACTTTTGGCAACGCATTTTCTAGCGCTGTGATCTCTTGTATTGCAGCCTTAATTGAAGCCGCCTGAATCACTATGTTCGAGTTAAGGCCAGCATTGTGCTGAACGTTTTGGAAGTGACTTAGGTTTGAATGCATTAAGGTGGCGATAGAAATTTCGCTGTCCGCTGACTCGCTAACGCATTTAAGCTCAGCTCTTAGTGAGGTCAACTGAGAAACTAATTCAGCTTGGTCATTGCCAGAAACCACAAACATCAAACGCTCGCTAGATAGCAAGGGTTTTGGTTCGTGCAAACCGGTCGCTTGAGTCAATATCAGGCTGGTGGCTTTGTGGCTATCGTCACTGAAAGTTAACGCAGCAACACGTGCTTTGTTCGGCTCAGTGAACCAGTAATGGTTAGGTAATGAATGGTTCGGCAATGAACGGCTCGATATCGCATTAACCATATTCAACAACTCATTAAACTGCTGCGAAGCAGATAGGGTTGAGTATTGTTGTTGATGGCTTAAATCTGAAGCGGGGCGGCGTGACATCTCTAGAGCAAGCTGAACGCTATCTCCATTATCTAGATCGAGAGTTTCGGCAAAGCCCGCTAAATTCGCGTGTGGGTGAATCTTATTCTGAGCAGCATTCAGCGCACTTAACATCAACAATGATGGTGAGTGAGAATCCAAACAGAGTTTAACAGCAGTACCTCGATTTACAGTCTCAATCGCACGGCTAAGTGCTTGATTAAAATTGCCATCAACCACAACAGTTATCATGCCTGGGAACGAGGGGAATAAGTCGGCAGAAAGCTCAGCCGCGTTTGCTGGCTGAGCTAAAAGAGCGATGCGCAATGGCATCGCTTTATTAGTAGGAACAGTCACTATGACAATTGCTCCTTTTCTGCGTTCTTAGTAGTCTCTTTCTTCGACACTGCTGAGCTAGATTTCGGTAAGAATGCGTCATTTAAGCTCTTGCTGATGGTGACTTTGGCACCTTTCATTACTGCGCTTAAACGACCATCTTGGTGGTAAAGCGAGATATCAGCTTGCAGTGAACGAGCCGTGCTTTTTATTACGCTCAGCTCTAGCCAACCTTGGTCACCATTGTGCATCGGTGCGTAACAAATAAACTCACCAATTGCAGACGGTAGGCTTGCCGCGCCGTATTTCAATCGAGCCCATACCAACATGGCTTGCAACAGATAATCTTCAGCAAATGGCTGGCTATCGCCAAAACCTTGCTTAGGAATAAATGCTCCGCAGTCGCTGTTTTCAATCTGAGGCAACTGGCACTGAGCCAGTAAGCCTAAGTCGTCAAAGCGTTCAACTGAGGTAATACCTTGCAGTCTTGGTCCGTGAAACAGAGTGCCGTCGCTGTATAGAGCTTGTGCCGTTGTTACAGGTGCTGAAGTGTTGGCTTCAAAGCGCTTTTCTGACGCTTGTTGAACATCTTCAGACTCTTGCACAGAGGCAACTTGCAACTGAGCTTGATACTGTGGTCGCCCTTGGCAACTGATCACTGCTTTTAGCTGCTCTTTTGATTTAGCATCAGAAGAAAGAACCAGTTTTAGCTCTTGCACTTCATCAGTATCAAAAATCACACCCTTAAGCAGTTTGTAGTTGTGAACGCTAACGTTCACCCCTAACAGTTGCTCTGCCACCTCACGCATCCATTGGATGGCACACACTGTCGGTAACACTGGGTTACCGGCAATGCAGTGATCTTGAATGAAAGGCAAAGCCTTAGGATCAAGATGACGTGTCACAGTGATGCTTGTATTCAGCGGACTCTTTGCAAGATGCACAGACTCCGCATTAAGCTTTTTTACAGCAGCTTCCTTGTTGTCAGAACCTTGCATGCTCGTACCAACCAGCAGTTGAATGCCAGTTTCGTTCAGTAGTTGAGAACTAAACAACTCTGCACCTGCCTGAAGAGGAATTACGTACACACCGCGCTCGGTGAACATACGTTTTAGTGCTGCGTTGACCATGCCACCGTCCCACGGTCCCCAGTTGAAGCTCATCACTTTCGCTTGAGGGTTACGCGCAGACAGTTGTAGAGCCGCTTTGTTTAGGATCTCGTTAGACATCGAGTAGTCACTTTGGCCTGTGTTCCCGTAGAAACCCGCCGCCGAAGAGAACATCGCAATCAATTTTAGTTTGCTGCTATCAAGACCACCAAGAACCGCTTCTAGCCCGCCCACTTTCGTGCCGTAAACCATGTTCAGCTCATCAAGTGTTTTGTCTTGAATGTGTTTGTCAGCCAGTACGCCTGCACCGTGGATAAGACCTGTGATGCCATCAAAATTCGCCAGCGTTTTCGCTACTGACTCATGGTTCGACACATCTAAGCTTAGGTATTCAGCGCTTGCGCCAATCTCGTTGAAAGCGGCAAGTGCTGCGTTGATTTCAAGGCTGCTCAATACCGGTTTTAGCAAGGCATCAACTTTTTTTGGCGTTGGTTTGTCACCTGTTGCTTGTAGGTGAGCGATAGCCGCTGGTTTTAGCTCTTTCTCTTGCGTGCCCTGTGCCCACTGTGGTAGCTCTTGTGACGTAATGTGTTTGCTACGACCTGCAAGAATGAAGTGAGACTTACATTGCCTAGCAAGCGTTAGTGCACATTCAAACGTCACGCCTTTAGCGCCACCCGTTACCAGAACTTTGTCGCTCTTGGTGAGCTGAGCGCCTGCGTTTTTGGTTTGTGCTGCACCTGGTGTTGCAGCAATCAATGTTGCACGCCCCAATTCACCGTTTTCCGCATGGCTAAGGCCGATTTCAACCGTGTTGGTATCGATATCGAACAGTTCGCCTGTAATAGCTTCAGCTAGGTGACGAGCATCAATAGAAGCGTCAGCATCCAATGCACGGCAGAACACGTTTGACCATTCATGGCTCAGTGTCTTAGTTAAACCAGATAGAGCCGCTTGGTTAAGTTCTGCGTTCGCTAGTTGCTTAGTATCTAGGTAACCAAAGCCACCATCGATACGGCTTAGCGTGAAGAACACGCTGCGACCAGAAACGGTATTCAGCTGACCATTTAGGTGCTTCGCGAATAAGAACGCTGTGGTTAGCGAAGCTCTTGAGTCTGTATTCAAGTTAACCGCTTGCTCGTTGCTTTGTTTAACATCAACGATAGCTTGTAGGTGAATGAAGCCAGCAATCACTTTGTTCGACGTTTTAAGGTCTGCTTCGATGTCGTTAATAACCGCAGTGACACCAGCATCATCAACGCTGTTGAGTGTGTAGCTTGCGATTTCACTGTTTAAAGGTGACGCGGCAGAAAGAGCACTACGCACTACAGCAACTTGAATGCCGTTAGCGGTCAACTTTTCTGCTAGAACACCGGCGTTGTGACCATCATCGGTGATCACGACACAAGCGTCTTTTGAGAAACAATCGACGAGTTTATCTGCCGCTGGTAGCTTTTTTAGCGCTACCTCATTGTGTGGAGGAAGTTCTGTTGTCGCTGCTTCTGCGATAGGCGTTACAGGCTGAGCTTGAGGAGTCGCTACTGGTGCAACTGCCGATAGCTTGCTTTGCATGTAGGTAACGATTTCACCAAGAGTACGACACTCAGCTAAGTCTTCAGGGTTTAGCTCTGGCAGCGTTGGTAGTTGGTCTTGAACCGTACCTAGAATCTCAACACGTTTGATTGAGTCGATACCAAGGTCTGCTTCCATGTCCATTGCTAGATCGAGCATTTCTGCTGGGTAGCCCGTTTTGTCGGCAACCACTTCCATCATTGTTGATTGAACATGAGCAGGTTTTAGGTCGTTGCTTACGCTTTCTGCTGCGGTTGAAGCTGCTTCTGCATTAGGAACTTCATTAGCGCCTAGCTTGCTGTTCATGTAAGCAACGATTTCACCCAGAGTACGACACTCAGCGAGATCTTCAGGATTTAGCTCTGGCAATGTTGGTAGTTGGTCTTGAACCGTACCAAGGATCTCAACACGTTTGATTGAGTCGATGCCAAGGTCTGCTTCCATGTCCATTGCTAGGTCTAGCATCTCTGTTGGGTAGCCGGTTTTATCAGCCACTACGCTCAACATTGTGCTTTGAACTTGTTCTGTGTTTAAACCTTTTGATACTGCTTGCGCTGGTGCAGATACTTGAGCCGCTACCGGAGCAGAAGCTGGAAGCTTACTGTTCATGTAGTCTACGATTTCGCCTAGAGTACGACACTCAGCGAGGTCTTCAGGGTTTAGCTCTGGAAGAGTCGGTAACTCGTCTTGAACCGTACCTAGGATTTCAACACGTTTGATTGAATCGATACCAAGGTCAGCTTCCATATCCATTGCTAGGTCTAGCATTTCAGTCGGGTAGCCCGTTTTCTCTGCGACCACTTCTAACATCGTCTTATGAACAACAGCTGCATCTAGGCCGCTAGTTGCTTGAACTGAAGTTGTTGCAGTTTGAGCGACTACAGGAGCCGAAGCTGGAAGCTTGCTGTTCATGTAGTTAACGATTTCGCCAAGAGTGCGACACTCAGCTAAGTCTTCAGGGTTTAGCTCTGGAAGAGTCGGCAGTTCATCTTGAACCGTACCAAGAATCTCAACACGCTTGATTGAATCGATACCAAGGTCAGCTTCCATATCCATTTCTAGATCAAGCATTTCCGTTGGGTAACCTGTCTTCTCAGCCACCACTTCTAGCATGGTTTGTTGAACGACTTTCGCATCAAGACCGTTAGCGGCTTGAACAGGAGCAGCTGCGCTTGGCTGTGCTGCCACAGGCGCTGATGCTGGCATCTTGCTGTTCATGTAGGTAACGATTTCACCAAGAGTACGACACTCAGCCAAATCTTCAGGGTTCAGCTCAGGTAGGTTTGGCATTTCGTCTTGAACGGTACCAAGGATCTCTACGCGCTTGATTGAGTCGATACCAAGGTCTGCTTCCATGTCCATTTCTAGATCAAGCATTTCCGTTGGGTAACCCGTTTTCTCAGCAACCACTTCTAGCATCACTTTTTCAGCATCTGCTGATTGTACTGCTACTGGTGCAGCCACAGGAGCTGGTTGTGCTTTAACTGGCACAGGTTGAGCAGCAACAGGCGCTGCCGCTTGAGCTGCTACTTGTGATGCAGGAGCGGCTTTCTGGACTGGAGCTTGCTGAGCTACTATTGTTGGAGCTGGCGTAGCTTGAACAGGAGTCGCTTGTACTTGAGCTACAGGCTGTTGGACGATAGCTGCTGGAGTAGTTTGAGTAGCTGGAGCTTGAATCGTTGGCTGAGCATTTACTGGCGCAGCGAAGGTTGGTTGTGCGGTTTGCACTGAACCTTGCGTCAGCATATTAAGTGCAGAGTTGTTGCTGTGCGCTTGCATCTCTAGGTAATGAGCGTGCGCTTTTAGCGTTTCAGCTTGGTGCTGGTGGAACATCTCCATAGAACGCTGTAGGTTCTCAGGAATTGCTACGCCTGCTGTTGCCATTTTCGCTTGCTCAGACATTAGGGTGTTGAACGTGTCACCGTATTGCTGAGGAATCGCAAGGAACTGCTGATGTACTTCTGCTGCTTGTTGTTGAGCATTGAAGAACGACTGCAATGAAGACTCATCTACCGTTACTTGAGCTGTTGGCTGACTAGTCGCTGGGGCAGTTTGAACCACTTGTGATTGCGGAGCTGCTGTTGCTACTTGTGCACTTGGTGCTGGGGCAGCTGACTGTTGTACATTTGAAGCTTGAGGAGTAGCCACAGGTACTTCAACGATTTCTGTTTTAATCACTTCTTTTTCCACGATTTTCTCGACTTCAACTTTCACTTCAACAATCTCAGTCTTTTCGGTGACGTTGCCCGAAGCCAATGATTGATCCATTTTCTTACGAGTAGCTGGGCTGATGTAGTTGGTTGCATTCAGCTTGATGTTCATTGGTGATGCCTTTGCAGGTTCAGCAACGTCAGCTTGGTAAGGGTCAATGTTGTCTAATGAAACACCTGCCACGCAAAGTTGAACTGCAGCTAAACGAAGCTGTTGGTCACTGTCGCCTTTAGGGCTTGGGTTGATACTGATTGCGTAAAGTTCTTCGTTCTTATCAGCCAATGTTTTCTCAACCAGCTTTTGAAGAATGTTCTTAGGACCGAACTCAACGAATACGCGCGCGCCTGCTTCATACATCGCTTCAATTTGCTCGCTGAAACGAACCGATTGCAGCATGTGCTGTTTGAATGCTTTCTTGATCGCTTTCGCGTCTTTGCTGTGCAGTTTGCCCGTTGCGTTTGAGTAAAGCGGCAGCGTTGGAGCGCTGAATGAAGCTTTATCGATTGCAGCAGCAAATGGTTTTTGAGCGTGAGCAACAAGCGGTGTGTGGAAAGCGCCAGAAACTGGCAGAGCAATTGCTTTGAAGCCTTGTTCTGTTAGCGCTTGTGCTGCTTGTTGAACCGTCGCGGTTGGACCTGCAATAACCAGTTGAGTCGGAGCGTTGTAGTTGGCAATGCTCACGCCTTCGAATTGGCTGATGCAGCTTTCAACGGCTGGAAGTTTGTCTGCGTCTAGGATGACTGCAAACATAGTACCGCTGTCACCTTGTTCAGGTGTCGCAGCCATCGCATCGCCACGAGCGAAAGCTAACTGGTAGTAATCGTCTTGCGAGATAACACCCGATGCACATAGTGCACTTAACTCACCAAAGCTGTGGCCTGCGACCATGTCTGCTTTGAAGCCAGCCTGAGTCATGATGTCGAACTGACCCATAGACACAGTACCAATCGCACTTTGCGCGTTGGCCGTGTTGGTTAGTACCGCTTCTTGAGCTCTAGTTGCTTCAGGTGTGAAGGTTGGAATTGGGAACAGAATTTGCGACAGAGCTGTTTTCTTGTGCTGACCAAATACTTGATCCGCTTGAGCAAGCTGTTGACGCATTTCAGGGTAATGACAAGCAAGCTCGCGACCCATGTTTAGGTATTGCGACCCTTGACCTGCAAATAGCGCTGCCACTTTACCTGCGCCGTTTTCTGCAATCAGAGCCGACTCACGGTAGCTAGTACCGTTTGGCATCTGCCAATGTGCTTTGGTTTGGCTCTCAAGCATAGAAACCGCTTGAGTCAGTTGCGCTTGAAGGTCTGCTTGGTCAGTCACGACTAAACCAATACGAGCATGCTTAGCGTCAACTTCACGCAAACTATGTTGTTCAGCAAGCGCTTCCAGTTTGAACGCAGCGTCTGCCGCTTGAGTTGAAATCTGCTTGAGCTCATTGATCAGTGCTTGACGAGATTCCGCGCTGAATAACAGAGTTTTCGGTACTTGGCGCTGACGGTATTTGTCACCGCGAGCGTGTTCTGGCGTGTACTCTTCCAATACAACGTGGAAGTTAGTGCCACCAAAACCGAATGAGCTGATACCTGCACGGCGCGGTGTGCCGTCGACACGTTTCATCCAAGGACGTGTTTGTGTGTTTAGGTAGAACGGTGAGTTCTCGATATCCAACTTAGGATTCGGAGCCGATACGTTAATCGTTGGCGGCAGTACTTTGTGGTGCAGTGCTAACGCAGCTTTGATTAAACCGGCAGTACCCGCGGTTGATTTGGTGTGACCAATTTGAGATTTTACAGAGCCTAACGCAATGTGTTGCTTCTCTTCATTGTTCTCACTGAATACCGAGTTTAAGCCGCCAAATTCAGCAACGTCACCCGCTGCTGTACCTGTGCCGTGCGCTTCTAAAAGGCCAAGCGTGTGCGGTGCGAAACCAGCATCATCGTAAGCACGTTTCAGTGCTTTTGCTTGTCCTTCAGGGCGAGGCGCGTAAATGCTTTTGAACTTACCATCCGAAGAAGAACCGACACCTTTAATCACTGAGTAGATTCTGTCGCCGTCGCGCTCTGCATCTTCAAGACGCTTAAGAGCAACCATGCCGATACCTTCACCAATCATCATGCCTTTTGAGTCGATGTCGAAAGGTTGAATGGTTTCATTGGTGGTAAATGCTGGCGTTTTAGAGAAGCTCATGTACATGGTTGGTGAGTTATCAGTACACACACCACCTGTGATCATCATTTCACTGCGGCCTTCAACTAGCTCACTAAGAGCCATGCGCATTGCGGCTAGAGAACCTGCACATGCAGCGTCTACTACACAGTTAATGCCACCAAGGTCAAAGCGGTTAGCAATACGACCTGAAATCACGTTACCCAATGAGCCAGGGAATGAGTTCTCTTCCCAGTGGATGTATTGGTCTTGGAATTTTTTGATCAGCATTTCGCTGTCGTCGTCGCTGATACCACTGCTCTTGAAGACTTTTTTCAAAACCGGGTATTGAAGACGAGCGTTTAGGCTTTGAGCGATCTTCTGACCACCACCAACACCGAGCGTAATACCGATCTTATCGCGGTCGTATCCTTCAGGCAGCTTGGCATCTTCAAGTACTTCTTTTGCCACGATCAGAGAAAGCAGCTGTGACGTATCCGTCAGTTCGAGGATATTTGGCGGAAGGCCGAATTCCATAGGGTTGAAGTCTACTTCAGGGATGAAACCACCACGCTTACAGTAAGACTTGTCTGGCGTAGTACGATCTGAATCGTAGTAATCTTCTGGACGCCAGTGCGTATCTGGCACTTCAGTAATGGCATCGATCTTTTCGCTGATCAAATCCCAGAATTTGTTTAGGTAACGAGAGTTCGCAAACATGCTTGCCATACCAACGATAGCAATTGGCATGTCTTTAAGGCGTTTATTAAGTCGAGTGTCGTCGACTGATTCCGGTGTATTTTTTTCGGGTTGGCTCATTATGAGTCTCCACTTGAAATCACTGAGGGCGATGTCGTTTTTTGAGGCTGCGCTTTTAAATAAATCGAAAATAAACCTGAGACAGATTTGGGCAAACGCAGCTGAAGAGTAAGGCTACCGAAATTCGGCGGCCAGACTGAAATAAGGGGTGCGAAGCACGTAGACTTGCAGGGGGTGGTTACGTGTTTCATGCGAGAAGAGGGCATTCGAATGTAAGGGTGATGTCCATTTAAATCCTGTCCAAAGTACTGCCTTATGCAAAGCAGGTATCCGCAAAGAAAACGTGTGAATTTGTTTAATGGTTGAGCAGGCTACCCGAGGTGAGTTACCGATACAATGCTCCCAGAGGCCACTATGATCTGTTCAGACCAGATGATTTTTCTGAACTTTTGTTTTTTGTATTTTTGATGAAATTAACTTATTGATAATTAATGGGTATGTGTGGTTTTTTAGTGTTTATACTCTATATTTTAACTTTGTGAGATCTATGTCAGATTTTTGTAAGTAACATTTAATAGGTACCTATTCCATAAGGTGGAATGTGATCCGTGTTTTAATTTGTTATTATTTGAAAAGTTATTTTTAAGCCCGTATATGAAGGGTGTTTCCTGTACGAATTCTCTATGTTTATCTCAAATCATAGGTGAGTTAAATTTGTCCGTTTTGATGGTTTTTTGATGAGTGGTTTGAAGAAGTGAACGTGAGTAAAATGGAAAACCCAATCGTCGATTTATGGTTATGTTCTTTGAGTGATTTGTGTGACGATATCGATATCAAATCACACCTCAAAGAGACACTCACGGCCGATGAAATTGAGAAAGTTGAACGCTATAGAGTGCCCTCGTCTCAAGTTCAAGCCATGTATGTTCGCAACTACTTGAGAGGAGTACTGTCTTGTTATTCGGATTTAACGCCTAAAGCATGGCGGTTTGAATATGGTGAGAAAGGAAAGCCAAGCCTGATTGCGGATCAACAGATTCAAACCGGACTGAATTTCAATATCAGTCATAGCAAAGAACATTTGTTGATTGCAGTTTGCCAGCGAGAAGGGAAGCCAGTTCAATTAGGTGTCGACATCGAACATGCAAGAAGCTCGACTAATATCGATTCGATCATGAAGCACTATTTTTCAGATAAAGAATTGGCGGATTTACTTGAACTCAGCAAAGAAAATAAGAGAGAACGGTTTTTTGATTTATGGGCGCTGAAGGAGTCGTATATCAAAGCGACGGGCAGGGGGCTAGCCACATCGTTGCGAAGTTTTTCGTTCGATTTTTCCAATCTAACTCAACAAACACTGCCAGTTTATTCGTCGGGTTTACGACCAGAGTTATGTGGCGAAATCATTGTACATAACGGAGTTGGGTTGGATGCTGCTGAACAAGGCGATGCTTCTGCTCATTGGCAATGCAGTTTAGGAAGGCTGGATAACCAGTTTCGATTTGCCGTGACGCTTGGTGGTGCAACGCTTCCTATGCAATTAGAGATGAAGTGTTTCCCCAAATCGAAGCTACTTGGCTGAGTTTACGCTCGTTACACTAGAACCTTGAGCTTCTAATCTTGAACACGGCGTACTCTCAACCACTTGCACTTTCAGCCACTCGGGCTCTCAGCCACTAACAATCTTAGTTAACTCGTTTCGCCAAGCATCGCTTTTAATACTTCAGCGGGTACAGGTTGCAGTTGTTTGTCTTTATCTAGGCAAACCATCTCGATATCCCCAATCACGGCAGGTTTAGTCGCATCTTTACGCCATACTTCTTGTCGCCATAAGGTTTTGTATTTGCCATCGAGTTCAAAAGAGGTTCGGATATCGCAGATCTCTGCGAATTCGACCCCGTCTTGAAAGGTCATATTGGCTTTATACACCGCAAACCCCAGTCCATGCTCATTCCACAACTCTGCCAGTTTATCGCTACCCAATACATGCTCGCGCGCACGCTCAAAGTATTTAAGAAAGTTAGGGTGATAAACCACACCTGAGTGATCGGTATCTTCGTAGTAAATCTGTACTGGGTGATGGTAGATCTGACTCATGGGTAGCAACTCTTGGTAAGTAGTGGATCAGTAAATCTGACTAAGTTGTGCAGCACTCTACAGGATAGGTTGAAATTACTTCAAGGCATCATCGTGAAAGGAGCTTTTGGTCAGACCTCATTTATCACTGATGCTTTGGTCAACTCCCACCCATTTATAAATATTCTATGTGTCATTTTCCACCCATTAAATTTTGCAAAGAGTGGACGACTCATGTTGGCAACTATGATGAAGCCTTGTGGTTAAAGGCTTGTTAATGTTTTGTATCAACATGGCGCGCTAATTGCCTTAGTGAAAGCACGCAGTTCCCATTGAAGGGCTGCTTTGTTTACTAAGGAGAATAATAATGTTTAAGCCTCTTACCCTGTTATCTGTATCTGCTCTGGCACTCACAAGTTTTAATGCTGCTGCAAACTGTGACCCTGGTGAAATCGTGATTAAATTCAGTCACGTAACTAATACCGATAAGCACCCGAAAGGCATTGCCGCTTCTCTACTAGAAGAGCGAGTAAACACTGAAATGAATGGTAAAGCTTGTATGCAAGTTTTCCCTAACTCGACGCTTTACGATGATAATAAGGTACTGGAAGCCCTGTTAAATGGTGATGTTCAAATGGCGGCACCTTCGCTGTCTAAATTTGAGAAGTTCACTAAGAAATACCGCATTTTTGACCTTCCGTTCCTATTTGAAGATGTAGACGCCGTTGACCGTTTCCAAAACTCAGAATCTGGTGAAAAACTGAAGAATGCAATGAAGCGTCGTGGCCTACAGGGTCTAGCGTTTTGGCACAATGGCATGAAACAGATGTCGGCGAACAAACCTCTTATCAACCCTGAAGATGCGGAAGGTTTGAAATTCCGTGTGCAAGCATCAGATGTATTGGTTGCTCAGTTTGAGCAGTTAGGTGCTAACCCTCAGAAGATGTCTTTCAAAGAGGTATACGGTGGCCTACAAACTAAGGTTATCGATGGTCAAGAGAACACATGGTCAAACATCTACGGCAAGAAGTTCTTTGAAGTACAAGATGGCGTGACAGAAACCAATCACGGTATATTGGATTATCTAGTTGTAACGTCAAACGACTTTTGGAAAGACCTTCCTGAAGATGTACGCGCGCAGCTTGGCACTATCGTTCAAGAAGTCTCGGAAACGCGTAATGCGGAATCTTCAAAAGTTAACCTAGCGAACAAAAACAACATCATCGAAGCGGGTGGTGAGGTTCGTACGTTGACGCCTGAACAGCGTCAAGCTTGGGTAACGGCACTTCAACCAGTATGGAAGAAGTTTGAAAAAGACATCGGTTCAGATCTTATCGATGCAGCATTAGCTTCAAACCAATAACACCGCTATTAGGGTGGCGGATCCCTACCGCTGCCCTTTATTAAAACAATTATAAGCGGAGTCAATTATGGAAAAGCCTCAAATGGAACAACCAAATTCTAGCGAATCAGCATTGGAAACCTCTCTTTTTTCCAAAGTCGGAAGAGTTACGGATGTGATTGAAGAGTCATTAATCGCATTTTTTCTTGGCGCAATGACGCTACTTACTTTTGCCAATGTGGTATTTCGATACGCATTCAATGACAACATCTTATGGGCACTGGAGCTGACGGTGTTCATGTTTGCTTGGATGGTGTTAGTGGGCGCATCTTATGGCGTTAAAAAACACTTCCACATTGGTGTTGATGTCATCATCAACCTTGCCCCAGAAAAGCTAAGCAAAGTGTATGCGCTAATCGCCGTGACCAGTTGCCTAGCATTTTCAATCTTACTTCTTATCGGCTCTTGGAATTATTGGTACCCATTCGCGACCGATCGCGCATGGTATGAGACCGATGATATCCCAATGCCAGAGATGCTTCAGTTTCTTGCTGACTGGCTAAATGAAGGCGAGCGATACGAGAAACTGCCACGTTTTATTCCTTATATGGCGCTGCCGATTGGCATGGCAATGCTGACGTTCCGTTTTGCTCAAGTTGCTTACCAAGTAGTAACAGGCAAGCTTGACCGCATGATTGCAGGACACGAAGCGGAAGAAGAGTTGGATGCGTTGAAAGCGGACGTGCTAGCGGGCTCTGACGAAGATGCGACAGCGGTATTGAATTCGACTCCGCAGAACAAAGCGAATGAGTCGAGTACCAAATCTAACGGTAAGGAAGACTAATCATGGCAATGTTATTTCTATTTTTAATGGTAATTGCTTTCATGTTGGTCGGTGTACCAATTGCAATTTCACTAGGTTTATCGAGCGTAATATTCTTGTTGATGCATTCAGATGCGTCATTAGCTTCAGTCGCACAAACGCTGTTTAATGCATTTGCAGGCCACTACACACTCTTAGCGATTCCTTTCTTTATCTTGGCCTCTAGCTTCATGTCTACTGGCGGCGTGGCTAAACGTATTATTCGTTTCGCTATCGCGATGGTGGGGTGGTTCCGTGGCGGCTTGGCGATGGCGTCGGTTGTGGCATGTATGATGTTCGCAGCCCTTTCTGGTTCATCTCCTGCAACGGTAGTAGCGATCGGTAGTATTGTTATCGCAGGTATGATCAAAAACGGCTACACAAAAGAATTCGCGGCAGGGGTTATCTGTAACGCAGGTACCTTGGGTATCTTGATTCCACCGTCAATCGTGATGGTCGTTTACGCTGCGGCGACGGATGTATCGGTAGGCCGTATGTTCCTAGGCGGTGTGATTCCTGGTCTGCTGGCGGGTGTGATGTTGATGATTGCTATCTACATTGCGGCACGTATTAAGAAGATTCCAGCACAGCCTTTTGTGGGCTGGGGCGAGATGTTTGCAGCAGCGAAGGATGCGAGTTGGGGTCTACTGTTAATTGTCATCATTCTAGGTGGTATCTACGGTGGTATCTTTACTCCGACAGAAGCGGCGGCAGTTGCTGCGGTTTACGCGTTCTTTATTGCTAACTTTATCTACAAAGATATGGGGCCTTTCGCTGACAAGAACAATACAAAGCCTGCTTTGGTAAAAGTGTTCCAAACCTTTTTCCATAAAGACACCAAAGATACGCTCTATGATGCAGGTAAGCTGACGATCATGCTGCTCTTTATCATTGCCAATGCTCTGATTCTGAAGCATGTACTGACAGAAGAACGTATCCCTCAAATGATCACTGAATCGATGCTGTCTGCCGGCTTAGGTCCGATCACCTTCTTGATTGTGGTGAACGTACTGCTGTTGATTGGTGGTCAGTTCATGGAGCCATCAGGTTTGTTGATCATTGTTGCTCCGTTGGTGTTCCCAATCGCAATCGCACTGGGTATTGACCCAATTCACCTTGGTATCATGATGGTGGTGAACATGGAGATAGGGATGATAACCCCGCCGGTGGGGCTCAACTTGTTTGTGACCGCTGGGGTCGCCAAGATGTCGATGATGAACGTAGTCAAAGCGGCACTGCCTTGGGTGGGCGTGATGTTCTTGTTCCTAATCATCGTGACTTACGTGCCATGGGTTTCAACGTGGTTACCAACTACTCTAATGGGGCCGGAGATTATAACCAAGTAGTGAATGGTTTTATTCTCAATGTAATAAATAGCAGCGATAGATGAAGAGTTACACCTTTTCATCTATCGCTTTCTTATTTCCGCGCCTTATTGTGCCGCTTAAGCGTCTGTCGTAGCCTTTCCATCGTACTCTTTTCTTTCTTCGCTCGCGCCCAGACCTTCTTTCTACTTCATAGTGGTCATCAACCAGCACTGTATCTACAATGACCGGAATGGTCGTTTTTTCATTCATATGCAACTTATCCTTAAAGTCGATATATGAATTATGGGAGAGGAACCTCATCTCTGCCAGTTTCGATAAACATTCAGATCAAGCGGGAGTTTGTGCTTTGTTTCGTGGCTTGTTTCTTTTACTTCGCAGCTTAATTCTTTACTTCGACATCTATTGTTTTACTTAAAGTTCTCTTTGTCGATTTGATAACGCTGCATTTTGTCGTAAAGCGTTTTTCTTGGGACATTTAGTTGAGACATGGTTAATTTTATGCTCCCTTCATTCTCAATCAGCGCACGCTCGATCACTGCTTTTTCGAACTCTGCTACTTGGTCCGATAGACTAATGCTGGCATCTGAGTGGCTATCTGAGCTCACACCATCCCCCAGTTGAGCTAATTTTCCGAGTAAGATGAAGCGTTCAGCGCTGTTACGTAGTTCACGAACATTCCCTGGCCAATCATGAGCCAAAAGCGCGTGCAGTTCCTTTTGTGGAAGTGCAGGGGCTGTCTTGCCATAACGCGCTGCAGCGACCAGTAAAAAGTGGTGGAAGAGTGCTGGGATATCTTCTTGGCGGCTTCTTAGCGGCGGTAAATCTAGTGTCACGACATTGAGGCGATAATAGAGATCTTGGCGGAAAGTACCTTCTTCAGCAGCTTTCTTTAGGTCGACTTTAGTTGCCGCAATCACTCGGATATCTAGAGGAACTAAACCATTGGAACCAACTCTTTCAATGACGCGTTCTTGCAAGACGCGCAACAGGCGAATTTGTGCCTGCATCGGCATGGATTCAATTTCATCTAAGAATAGGGTACCGCCCTGAGCAAATTCAAATTTACCGACTCGCTTACTTTCTGCACCAGTAAACGCACCTTTCTCGTGACCATAGAGTTCACTTTCAATCAGGTTTTCAGGTACCGCCCCACAGTTGACCGCGACAAAGTTTTGCTCTCGGCGGCTGCTTTGTTCATGCAGAGAACGTGCAACTAACTCTTTACCTGTGCCGGTTTCACCAAATAACAAGATATCGGCATTGGTGTCTGCAACATGGGTGATGATGGAACGAAGCTCAGTCATCGATTGTGTGTCACCAATGATTCTCGGGCCGAGTGCTTTGCTGGCTTTGAGCGAACGCTTGAGTTCGAGGTTTTCTAAGGTCAGTTGACGCTTCTCGATGGCGCGTTTGGTGGTTTCGATAAGACGCTCATTGGCAAACGGCTTTTCAATGAAATCATAGGCACCGTCTTGAATTGCTTGCACGGCCATGGAGATGTCGCCGTGACCAGTGATCATAATCACGGGAATCTCTGTGTCTTTATGCATCACGGTATTGAGCAGGTCATGCCCCGAGATACCCGGTAAGCAGATATCTGTGATGATCACGTGAGGCAATCCATTATCTTGAATCGCGAGCAGGGCTGACTCCGCATCGGGGAAAAATTCGGCATCAATGTCGGCGAGCTCGAAGCTCTGTTCAATGGCCATTCTTAGATCGGATTCGTCATCAATGAAATAGACGTGACACATAGTGATTCCTTTACTCTTTTATACTAATTATCGCCGAGTTTGTTAGTTAAGCCGTATTTGAACGGGCTCATCTCAGTCTGTTATTTTTGCTTCGTGTGCTGGGTTTTATTCTTTTTGTCTTTGCTGCTCTTGCTCTTTCTGTTGCTCAACAAGGGGCAACTCAATGCTAAATCGAGCACCGCCTTGTGGGCTAGTTCCTGTTGTGAGCTTGCCGTTAATTCCGCTGATTATCTGTTGAGATATCGATAGCCCTAATCCAAGTCCGTTCTTCTTGGTGGTATGGAAGGGTTCGAAAAAGTTTCCCCTCGAGGAGGAAGTAAAACCAGGGCCGTTATCATCGACGTGGATCAGTAGCGTGTTGGCTTCAGCCGTTTCTCTAACTTCTAATAGGACAGCCAACTGCTTGTCGTCTTGGTTTTCCATTGCCTGAATCGCGTTGGTCAGCAGGTTAATAATGACCTGTTCGAGCTGGATGGCATTGGCGAGTATGCATGCGTCAAATGTTTCAGGTAGTTCATTGGTCTTGACTCGCTCACTCTTGAGTTGTGGCTTCATTAACTCCTTAGATGAATGCAATACAGGGAGGATCTGTATTATGTGTAGTTCTTCTGCGGTCGACTTTTTAGCAAAGGAGCGAAGCTGATGGCTAATTTTCGCCATACGGTCGGTGAGCGATGAAATACGCGATAAGTTGTCATCGACACGATCTGTTTTCTCTTTGGCTAGAAACAGTCGGCCATTGTCAGCATAACTACGAATCGCAGCGAGTGGATTATTCAATTCATGACTAATACTTGCTGACATCTGGCCCAATACCGCCAGTTTTGCCGCTTGGATGAGCTCGTCTTGGGTGTGTCTGAGTACCCGCTCGGTTTCGATACGTTGCTTGATCTCTACGTGTAGCTCAGAGGTTCTTTCGAGTACTTGAAATTCTAGCTTTTGGTTAGCTTCTGACTGCAACCTATCGATCTGGGCGCGTCGGTGTTGACGGTGCAGATTAAGTTGAATGACCAGATAAATGATTGCAAAGACCAAGCTCAGTACCACCATATAGGCGATCAAGTCCCACCAAACCAAGTGGGTGGGAGAGAATACCCTGACCGTTAATCCAGGATCAGGTAGAAAGCGTGAAGAGGTGAAAAACTTCTCTTTAACTAACGGGTGAGATGAACGAATGCTGCTGGTTGCGCCCTCTAGATCTCCAGAGAAGTGGAGGCTTTCAATGTGGGTATCGAGGTATTGCTGATTTTCGCGAATGCGAGCTTGTTGTGTATCATCGAGAGGCTGAAGACTTTTGAATAGCCATTCAGGATTGCTAGACATAAAAATAATCTGGTCTTTATCATCCGCGACAAAAAAACTCTGTTTACCTTGCCAGCTTGCTTCAATCGAAGATAAATCCATTTTTACCACAATTACGCCAATGATTTCAGCAGCATAAGAGACCGGGTAAGAGTAATAGTAGCCTCTCTTTCCTGAAGTTGAACCTAAAGCGAAGTACTGCTTTTCATGTCCTTGAATAGCTTGTTGGTAATAAGGACGGAAGGCAAAATTGCGTCCGACAAAAGAATGTTTTAGGTTCCAGTTACTGGCTGCGATAGTGGTACCGATGCTATCCAATAAATAGGTGTCGGACGCCTGAATCACAGTGTTGACGTGCTCTAGGTAGCGATTGGTTAGCTCTATCTGAGCAGTGTTGCTTGGTGAGTGCAGGGCATCAACTAGCTCTTTATCCTTCGAAAGAAGCTCAGGGATATGGGCAAACTTATCCAATTGGCTGGCAATGTGGACGGAAAAGCGGTCTAAGTTAGATTGGTGATCATTTAACAAACTTTCATGACTTGTGCTCCATACCCAATGACCGCCAAACACCATCAGTGAACTGTATGTGACCATTAATAATATGGGGATTCTAAAAGCTTGAAACATGAAGGCTCTCCGCTAATTTCTTTGGTAAACAATCAAGCCTGTCTTCTCTCGTTTATGGTAGCAAATAGCGGTAGTTTTTGCTGAAAGCAGAGAGTGGACAGGTGGGGGTAGGTTAAGGGTTTGTAACGGGGATTGTTGAAAAAGTTATCGACTCTGAGGGGTAAAACAAGAGCAAGATCTCTTTTTAAGGTTTTTAGCAAAAAAAGCCCTCGATTCCCTTGAAAAAGTCGCTATTGTCCCCATTTCTGTTGTGCTAAGTGATGATTTGATCGTTTTTGTATCACTTAGTTGGACGAATTTAGAGCATTCATCATCATGCAGAGGTGAACGGCTCGACAGAGATTAAACAGATCGCTAGAATGTCGCGTCTAAAATTTCTGTCCTGAGGCTAATCGGAGATACCTTTCTTGTTTCTGAAAACAAGCTTTATTACGTTTTAATCGACGTGTGAAGAACGAAGATATCGCTGATTAGTCTGGTGTTTGGTTGAATAATCAATTCAGACATCAATGCTCGATTTTAAATTAGGTGTTCGGATAGAGCACTACACAAGGATGCAGCCAACAACGTCGGCTTTTGAATTAAAGCTAAGTTACGGCTCATATGCTCAGATTACTGAGCCAGTTTTGAGGTTTATATAATGCAAGTTACTGTTGAAACGCTAGAAGGCCTAGAGCGCCGTCTTAATATTACTGTTCCTGCTGCTAACATCGAAGATGCAGTTACAGCTGAACTACGCAACATCGCGAAAAACCGTCGTTTCGATGGTTTCCGTAAAGGCAAAGTGCCAATGAAGATGGTTGCTAAAATGTACGGCAAAGCAGTACGTCAAGACGTGATGGGCGAAGTAATGCAACGTCACTTCATCGAAGCGATCGTTAAAGAGAAAATCAACCCAGCTGGCGCACCTACTTTCGCACCAGTTGAAAACAACGAAGGCGCTGATCTAGTATTCAACGCAACTTTTGAAGTTTACCCAGAAGTTGAGCTGAAAGGTCTAGAAAACATCACTGTTGAGAAACCAGCAGTAGAAGTTAAAGAAGCTGACGTTGAAGAAATGATCGAAACTCTACGTAAGCAACAAGCAACTTGGACTGAAGTTGAAGCTGCTGCTGACGCTGGTTCTCGTGCAACTATCGACTTCGTTGGTTCTATCGACGGTGAAGAATTCGAAGGCGGCAAAGCTGAGAACTTCCCACTAGAGATGGGCGCTGGTCGCATGATCCCTGGCTTCGAAGACGGTATCGTTGGTAAAACAGCAGGTATGGAATTCGAAATCGACGTAAACTTCCCAGAAGATTACCACGCTGAAAACCTAAAAGGTAAAGCAGCTAAGTTCTCTATCAAGCTGAACAAAGTTGAAGCTCGTGAACTTCCTGAACTAAACGAAGAATTCGTTTCTAAGTTCGGCGCTGCTGACGGTGTTGAAGGTCTTAAAGCTGAAGTTCGTAAGAACATGGAGCGTGAGCTTAAGCAAGCTGTTAAGAACCGCATCAAAGAGCAAGCTATCGACGGTCTAGTTAACGAAAACAACATCGACGTACCTTCTGCTCTAATCGATCAAGAAATCGGTGTTCTACGTCAACAAGCTGCTCAACGTTTCGGTGGCAACACTGAAGCTGCTGACCAACTTCCACGTGAGCTGTTCGAAGAGCAAGCTAAACGTCGCGTAGTTGTAGGTCTTCTTCTTGGTGAAGTAATCAAGACTGAAGAGCTAAAAGCTGACGACGAGAAAGTTAAAGCTATCATCGAAGAGATGGCTACAGCATACGAAGATCCAACAGAAGTTATTGCTTACTACGAGCAAAACGAGCAAATGATGAACAACATGCGCAATGTTGCTCTAGAAGAGCAAGCTATTGATGCAATCATCGCTAAAGCTCAAGTTTCTGATAAAGAAGTTAGCTTCAACGAGCTAATGAATCAGCAACCTGCTTAATATAGTAATATCTGACGTAGAAGGTTGACGTACGGTCAACAATTCTGCTAACAATGGTCCGTATGATTTAATCATTCGGGCCATTTATTTTAGGGACATAAGAATATGAGCTACCAAGAAAAAAACACAATGCCATCGATTATGGACGCACTAGTTCCTATGGTGGTTGAACAGACTTCCCGTGGTGAACGTTCTTACGATATTTATTCTCGTCTATTAAAAGAACGTATCATTTTCTTAACAGGTCAAGTGGAAGACCACATGGCAAATCTTGTCGTGGCTCAACTGCTTTTCTTGGAATCAGAAAACCCAGACAAAGATATCTATCTTTACATCAACTCACCTGGCGGTAGCGTAACAGCGGGCATGTCTATCTACGACACAATGCAGTTCATCAAGCCAAACGTGAGCACAGTATGTATGGGTCAAGCTTGCTCTATGGGTGCATTCTTACTAGCGGGTGGTACTCCAGGTAAGCGTCACGTGCTTCCAAACTCACGTGTAATGATTCACCAGCCACTTGGCGGCTTCCAAGGCCAAGCGTCTGATATTCAAATTCATGCGCAAGAGATCCTAACGATCAAGCAAAAGCTAAACAAACTATTGGCAGAGCACACGGGTCAGCCTCTAGAAGTTGTTGAGCGTGATACAGATCGTGACAATTTCATGTCTGCTGATCAAGCAGTAGAATACGGCTTGGTGGATTCAGTTCTTAATCACCGCGGTCAATAATTGCAGGGCAATTGTTTAACGCAAAGTGATTCAAATTGATATACACTCAAGCATAGAGAGTAAAGGCTAAGAGGTTAGCGAATGACAGATAAAAGCAAAGAGGGTGGTAGCGGTAAACTGCTTTACTGCTCTTTCTGTGGCAAAAGCCAACACGAAGTTCGCAAGTTAATCGCAGGTCCTTCTGTTTACATTTGTGATGAATGTGTCGATCTTTGTAACGACATTATTCGTGAAGAAATTAAAGATGTTCTTCCTAAGAAAGAATCGGAATCGCTGCCAACGCCGCGTGAGATTCGTGAGCATCTTGACGACTATGTAATCGGTCAAGAATACGCGAAGAAAGTGCTAGCAGTTGCAGTTTATAACCACTACAAGCGTTTACGTAATGGTGATACGACAGCTGAAGGCGTAGAGCTAGGTAAGAGTAACATTCTTCTTATCGGTCCTACTGGTAGTGGTAAAACACTATTGGCTGAAACACTGGCTCGTTTCCTAGACGTTCCATTCACAATGGCAGACGCAACAACACTAACCGAAGCGGGTTACGTGGGCGAAGATGTTGAAAACATCATCCAGAAGTTGCTTCAGAAATGTGATTACGACGTAGCGAAAGCGGAACGTGGCATTGTTTACATCGATGAAATCGACAAGATTTCTCGTAAAGCTGAAAACCCATCAATCACGCGTGACGTGTCTGGTGAAGGTGTACAGCAAGCTCTACTAAAACTTGTTGAAGGTACAGTGGCTTCAGTTCCACCTCAAGGTGGTCGTAAGCATCCGCAGCAAGAGTTCTTGCAAGTGGATACATCTAAGATCCTATTTATCTGTGGTGGTGCGTTTGCCGGCCTAGATAAAGTGATTGAGCAACGTGTAGAAACTGGTTCAGGTATCGGCTTCGGCGCAGAAGTGCGTTCAAAAGATGAAACCAAAACTATCGGTGAATTGTTCACTCAAGTAGAACCTGAAGATCTAGTGAAGTACGGTCTGATTCCAGAATTCATTGGTCGTCTACCTGTTACAACAACACTGACAGAGCTTGATGAAGAAGCGCTAATCCAAATCCTTTGTGAGCCAAAGAATGCACTGACAAAACAGTACGCAGCATTATTTGAGCTTGAGGATACAGAGTTAGAATTCCGTGAAGACGCCCTACGCGCAATTGCTAAGAAAGCAATGAATCGTAAAACCGGTGCTCGTGGTCTACGCTCTATTTTGGAGGGTGTTCTGCTAGAAACTATGTATGAACTGCCATCTTCAACTGATGTAAGCAAGGTTGTGATTGATGAGTCGGTAATTAATGGTGAGTCAGAACCACTATTGATTTACAGCAACTCAGATAACCAAGCAGCTGTTGCAGAGTAGGTCTTTTTTAGACAAGTCGCTCAAATTGAAAAAGGAGGTAAGCAATTACCTCCTTTTTTTATTCTTCCATTGAATCCAGTCGTTTAAGCCCCATATACTGCTTTATAAGTTAAAGCGGAAGAGAGAAATATATGAACTTGGAACGTTCCGAGCGTATCGAAATCCCCGTGCTACCTCTACGTGATGTAGTGGTTTACCCACACATGGTTATTCCATTGTTTGTTGGTCGTGAAAAATCGATTACATGCCTTGAATCGGCAATGGAAGCTAACAAACAAGTACTACTTGTAGCGCAGAAAGAAGCGGACACTGATGAGCCTTCAATCGACGATCTATTTAACGTAGGTACAGTCGCTACCATTCTTCAGTTACTAAAGCTCCCTGATGGTACTGTCAAAGTACTTGTTGAAGGTCAGCAGCGTGCAAAAATTCACCAATTCAAAGAAAGTGAGTTCTTCTTAGCGGATGCCGAATACGTTGTTACCTCAGAACTTGACGAAAAAGAACAAGAAGTGGTTGTTCGCAGTGCGATTAATCAATTCGAAGGCTTTATTAAGCTAAACAAAAAAATTCCACCAGAGGTTCTAACATCTCTTAACGGTATTGATGAGGCGGCTCGCCTAGCTGATACTATTGCTGCGCACATGCCACTTAAGCTGGTAGACAAGCAGCACGTTCTAGAAATCTTAGATGTGACTGAACGTCTGGAGTTCTTGATGGGCCAAATGGAGTCAGAAATTGACATCCTGCAAGTTGAAAAACGCATCCGTGGCCGCGTTAAGAAGCAGATGGAAAAATCTCAGCGCGAGTACTACCTGAATGAGCAAATGAAAGCGATTCAGAAAGAACTTGGCGAGATGGACGATGCACCTGATGAATTCGAGACTCTGAAGAAGAAGATCGAAGAGTCAAAAATGCCTCAAGAAGCTCGTGAAAAAACCGAGCAAGAACTGCAAAAACTGAAAATGATGTCGCCAATGTCTGCTGAAGCAACAGTAGTACGTAGCTACATTGATTGGATGGTGGGCGTTCCTTGGGCTAAGCGTTCAAAAGTTAAAAAGAATCTAGCGAAAGCGGAAGAGATCTTAAACGAAGATCACTACGGCTTAGAGCGTGTTAAAGAACGTATTCTTGAATACTTGGCAGTACAAAACCGTATCAACAAGCTAAAAGGCCCGATCCTTTGTCTTGTTGGTCCTCCTGGTGTAGGTAAAACCTCGCTAGGTCGTTCGATTGCTGCGGCAACGGGTCGTAAGTACACACGTATGGCGCTAGGCGGCGTTCGTGATGAAGCTGAAATTCGTGGTCACCGTCGTACGTACATCGGTTCACTTCCGGGTAAATTAATCCAGAAGATGTCTAAAGTTGGCGTTAAGAACCCACTGTTTCTATTAGATGAAATCGATAAGATGTCTTCTGATATGCGTGGCGACCCATCTTCAGCACTTCTAGAAGTACTCGACCCTGAGCAGAACAATGCATTTAACGATCACTATCTAGAAGTCGATTACGATCTATCTGATGTGATGTTTGTTGCAACATCTAACTCGATGGACATTCCTGGCCCACTATTGGACCGTATGGAAGTGATTCGCCTGTCTGGTTACACAGAAGATGAAAAGCTGAACATCGCTAAGAGCCACCTATTGGACAAGCAAGTTCAACGCAACGGTCTTAAGCCTCACGAAATTGAGATTGAAGACTCTGCAATCATCGGCATCATTCGTTACTACACGCGTGAAGCGGGTGTACGTAGCCTAGAGCGTGAAATCTCTAAGATCTGTCGTAAAGCAGTGAAGAACATCTTGCTAGACAGCGACCTTAAGTCTGTAACGGTTAATATTGATAACCTGAAAGAGTACTTAGGCGTTCAACGTCATGACTTCGGTAAAGCGGATGAAAGTAACCGTATTGGTCAAGTGACTGGTTTAGCTTGGACTCAAGTTGGTGGTGATCTACTGACTATCGAAACTGAAGCAATGCCGGGTAAAGGTAAGCTAACGCAAACCGGTTCACTTGGCGATGTGATGAAAGAATCGATTCAAGCGGCAATGACCGTGGTTCGTTCTCGTGCAGAAAAACTGGGTATTAACTCAGATTTCTACGAAAAGCGCGATATTCACGTTCACGTACCGGAAGGGGCTACACCGAAAGATGGCCCGAGTGCGGGTATCGCAATGTGTACTGCATTAGTGTCTAGCTTGACGGGTAACCCTGTTAAAGCAGAGGTCGGTATGACAGGTGAAATTACCCTTCGTGGTGAAGTTTTACCTATCGGTGGTTTGAAAGAAAAACTGCTTGCAGCACACCGTGGCGGTATCAAAACTGTACTGATTCCTAAAGACAACGAGCGTGATTTGGAAGAGATTCCAGACAACGTAATCGCTGACTTGAAGGTGATCCCGGTTCAGTGGATTGATGAAGTACTCAAAGTAGCGCTAGAACGAGATCCGTCAGGGGTCGAGTTTGATGTGAAAAAATAGTGATGCATAGCAAAAATAAGTAAAGAATTACGCTGATAGGCCCGAAAAGGCTTGTCAGCGTTTTTTTTGGACGCTAAGTTATTGATCAAAGCGGCAGCCCTTTTGCAATAAGGCTTGCGGCTAAATTAAAACCAAAATGGAACGTACAGTCATCAAGAAGTAGTCACAGATGACACATAGGGGAAAAACAGTGAATAAAACACAACTAGTAGAATCAATCGCAGAAAACGCAGACATCTCTAAAGCTTCAGCTGGCCGCGCTCTAGACGCATTCATCGAAGCAGTTGGCACAACGCTACAATCAGGCGACCAAGTTGCACTTGTTGGCTTTGGTACTTTCAGTGTTCGTACTCGTGCTGCTCGTACAGGTCGTAACCCAAAAACTGGTGAAGAGATCCAAATCGCAGAAGCTAAAGTACCTGGCTTCAAGGCGGGTAAAGCACTTAAAGACGCATGTAACTAATTTCTACGGCTGAAACCTCGGTTTTGCGAGGGGAAGGCTGTAAAATGCGTTTACTGTTTGAAAAATGATGTTTCATTCTTAAACAGTATGTGTACAAAGCACATTGAACTTATTTAAATTATGCGCATCCTACTGATGCGCATTTCTTTTTCTGATAATATCGCGTGAATAGATTTTTATTTTGAAGCCAATGCTTCATATCCGGAGAGCACTTAAATTATGATGGATCGATTACGCGAAGGCGTGAATAGCATCGCGGTAAAAATTATCCTTGGGTTGATTATCCTGTCATTCGTATTCGCAGGTGTAGGCAGCTACATCACCGGTGGCGGTAACAACGCAGCAGCTAAAGTTGGCAACACAGAAATTGCTCGTGGTGAGTTCGAACAGGCTTACCAAAACGAACGTAATCGCATGCAGTCTCAACTTGGCGATTACTTCGCTCAAATGCTTGCAGACCCTGCATACGTAGAGTCTTTCCGTAAATCAGTACTTGATCGCATGATCAACGATGTACTGCTTGAGCAGCAAGCTGAGTCTTTAGGCCTACGAATCAGTGATTCTCAAATCCGTACCATGATTCTAGAAATGCCTCAGTTCCAAACAGCTGGTCAATTCGACCAAGAAGTTTACCAATCGGCACTACGTCGTGCAGGTTTTAGCGCAGAGAGCTTCGCTGAATACATGCGTCGTGACCTAATGCGCAACCAGCTTGTGACTGCACTTCAAGGCAGTGAATTCGTTCTTCAAGGCGAAATCGATACTCAGAGCAAGCTTATCGCACAAACTCGTGACATTCGCACGGTGACACTGTCTGTTGCTGACCTAGCAAAAGGCATCGAGTTAACTGACGAGCAAATCGAACAGTACTACCAAGAGAACCCTGCGGCTTATACTCGTCCAGAGCAAGCTAAGGTGTCTTACATTGAGCTTTCTGCTGAAGCGCTTAAGTCTCAGCTTGAAGTAAGCGATGAAGAAGCACAGAAATACTACCAAGAGCACCTAGACAAATACTCAACTGAAGAGCAACGTAAAGTTAGCCACATCCTAGTTCAAGGCGATGACGAAGCGAAAGCTCAGTCAATCCTAGACGAGCTAAATGCAGGCGCTGATTTTGCTACGCTAGCGGAAGAGAAATCTGACGACTTCGGTAGTGCAGACGTTGGCGGTGACCTAGGTTGGATTGAGCGCGATGTGATGGACCCAGCATTCGAAGACGCGGCTTTCGCTCTTGAGAATATTGGTGACACGACTGGCCTAGTTAAATCTGATTTCGGCTACCACATCATCAAGCTAGACGAACTAAAAGCGTCTCAAGCTCAGCCTTACACTGAAGTAGCGGCAGAGATTAAGCAAGAGCTTCTAGACCAGCACGCTGTAGACCAGTTCTACGAGCAACAAACTGAGCTAGAAAAAGTAGCGTTTGAATTCCCAGATTCTCTAGATGATTCTGCAGAAGCTATCAATGCGAAGATCACAACAACAGATTTCATCTCTCAAATTGACGCTCCAGAAGTTCTGATGACGCCTGCAGTTATGCAAGCTATCTTGAGCCCTGAAGTGAAAGAAGACGGTCTAAACTCTGAAGTCATCGAAGTGGCTCCTGAGCACGTGATTGTTGTTCGTGTAGAAGAGACTCGCGACGAGACAGTTCTTCCTCTTGAAGAAGTTAAAGATCAAGTTGTGGCTGCATTATCTGCTGTAAAAGCAGAAGAGCAAGCTGTTGAGCTAGGTGTTTCTCTAGTTAACGACCTTAAAGCTGGTAACGAAGCAGTGCTAGCGGACAACAACCTTGAGTTCACAGAGCTTGAAACTATTGACCGTAACTCTCCATTAGCAGCATCTGTATTCGCTCTAGCGAAACCAGAAGCAGGCCAAGCTGTGTTCGGTCAATCTAAAGACCAAGACGGTAACATCGTTGTTGTTGAGCTTTCTAAAGTAACGGCTGAAATTAACCCAGCTTACAGCACTCAAATTGGTGCACAATTGGAGCGAGTTGGCAACCAACAAGATCTGACTAATGTACTAAACGTACTTCGTAAAAACGCAGACGTTGAATATTACGTAGTGGGTCAAGGTCAGTAAGCTCAGGTTAGCTTGAGTTAGCTTAGCTCGGTAGTTAAGCCTGTTTGGTGACTGACTACCGAGAGTCAACATGCGATGGTTGTTGTTTTTGCAAATTAGTTTTATTCGATAAATCAGATTTGTGAGCTAACAAACGAACTGATGAAAACAAGATGTATAACAAAGCGGGTCACTTAGGTGGCCCGCTTTATTTTTGTCTGGTGATTGTGTTATCTAGCGCGGCAAATGCATAAGTTACCTTTTTTGAACAAAGGAACCGATTTATGCGCACGATATACTCAACATTACTTCTTTCATTTCTGATGCTTTTAAGCCCTGCCGTGTTTGCAGACAGCCCAACCAAGGCTGAGCTTTACGATGGCATTGAGATTACGGTTAACATCAACACAGCGACAGCAGAGGAGCTATCAGCACTACTGGTTGGTGTGGGTGACAAAAAAGCCCAAGAGATTGTCGTCTATAGAGAGCAGAACGGTGCGTTTACAACTGCTGATGACTTGGCGAGTGTGAAAGGGATAGGTGAAGCGACAGTTAAAAAGAACCGCGAAAGAATTCAACTTTGATCCGTTTCTTTATTGGTTAGGTATAAAACGATAGCTATGAAGCCCCCGGCCAGTGCTCCTGCTAGGTGGGCTTCAATCGCGACACGAGCGTTAATCAGCTCACCAGTCGTACTAGAAGGGCCAATCAGCTGCTCCCAAGCGACTTTAGTGACTAATCCCAATACTAATAGCCAACTAGATTTCCTGCCGTTTAAAGCCTCTTTGAGCGCGAATAAGCCAAACAACCCATGCAAAGTGCCAGATAGGCCAACATAGATCTGAATACTCGAAAATAACAGAGCGACGCCAGTCGCTAAACTAATCACAAGCAAAGCAGCAACAAGCTGTTTTTTACTCGGTTGAAACAGATAGCTGATGATCCACAAGCCTGCTAGATTCATCAGAAGGTGTGAGTAGTTGGTATGTGAAAAGTTTCCTGTTAGGATTCGCCACCATTGCCCCTCGGCAATCGCATTGCTATCCCAAACGACCCAAGCTTGTATTGGCTCAAGTTGGAATAAGACGCATAAAAGTGAAGTGAAAATTAAAACAGGGTACACATTAAATCCATGTCTCGTTATTGCCCCCAATGTAGCAAGGCTTTGAAAGCTTGTATTTGTCAGTGGATTACACCACTCGAATCGAATGTTGAGCTTATCATTCTTCAGCACCCATCAGAAGAGCATCGTCCGATGGGAACTGCACGTATTCTCTCGTTATCTTTAAGTAATAGCGTGACGTTTGTCGGTGAAGACTTTTCAGACAATGAACAACTCAACGCATTGCTGGCCGATGAACAGTACCAACATGTGATCTTATACCCAAGTGAAAACTCTGTGTCTGTTGAGTCGGCAACATACCCAAGCAAGAAGCTACGTGTGATTTTATTGGATGGGACGTGGAAGAAAGCATTCAAGATGTGGCAAGTGTCGAGTAACTTGCATGCGTTGAACACGGTCCACTTACCAAAAGATCTCAAGGGTAATTATCGAATTCGCAAAGCACCCAGTGAAAACAGCCTTTCAACAGTTGAAGCTGGCTATCATTTGCTTAGCTTGTTAGAGCGTGATGGCGACTTTAGCCCGTTGCTTACGGCATTTGACCAAATGATTCAGTTTCAAATCAATCAAATGCCGCCGGGCGTGTTTGAGAAAAACTACTTAGATTAAAGCGTCTGAGTAGAGTGAGCCAGGAGTTAAAACTCGGTATGAGCCGAGAACAGTTGCTGATGCATTTTCTGCGCAAGATCATCAGTCATTGATGAAATGTAATCCGCTATCACGCGCATCTTTCTTGATTCATCTTGATGCTGTAGCCATTGCTTCTTGATTGGCAGTGGCAACAAGCGTTCAGGATCCGCACTTAATGCTTCAAACATATCCATGATGATCTGCTGGCCTTTGTATTCGATGACTTGAACCTGAGGCACTTGAATCACGAACTCGCTGACAAAGTTTTTCAATTTATCGAGCGTGCCGTCCATGCTAGGTTCAAGCACCGCATTGTAAGCCAACAGCACACTCTCAAAGCTAGCATCTACTCGCTTGATAGAGATACTGGTCAACAGTGCGTTGACGATTCCACCAATCGCATCTTTTCGACGATACTGTTCACCAGAGAACAGCATCTCTGTAATTGAATCTAGATGTTCACAAATCCAAGGGTCGGCCATCTCTTTCAATTGAGGGTAAGCCGATTCGACCCACTGAGCTTTGGTCACAGACCCAAGCACAATCGCATCTTCTAAATCGTGCACGCCATACGCGATGTCATCAGCAAGCTCCATGATCGAACAATCAAGCGACTTATATTTGGTCTTATTGTGTTCAAGTGGCTCGGTATGCGTTTTTCTTTTCTGTTTTAGAAGCTGTTGGTCGCTGCTTGAAAGCGGCTCCAGTACCCAGTTAAACAGTTCTTCATCATGATCGTAGATGCCTTTTGCTGGCATCCAATCTTTGGCTCGGAGTTGTCGCTGATGCTTAACGGGCTCAGACTGCAATTTAGCTTGAACCTCACTAAGCAGAGAAGGGTACTTAATCAGACCTAACAAAGTGCGTCGAGATAGGTTCATTCCGTGATGTTCAGTGTAAGGCTCTAGCTGTGTGACAATACGAAACGTTTGAGCGTTGCCTTCAAAGCCACCGTGGCCGCGCATCATGTAGTTGAGTGCGACTTCGCCGCCATGTCCGTATGGCGGATGACCTATGTCGTGAGCCAAACACAGTGAATCAATCAAACTGTCTGAGGGTAATAGATCTCGAAACTCGGGTTGCTTTTTCTTCAGTTGAGCAACGATACCTGTGCCAAGCTGAGCGGCCTCAAGAGAGTGAGTAAGGCGTGTTCGATGAAAGTCATTCACCATGGTGCCATGAATCTGGGTTTTCGCTTGTAAGCGACGAAAAGCAGCAGAGTGAAGCACGCGCGCACGGTCACGTTGATATGGGCTACGGTGATCATCACGTCTTATTTTATGTTCATCGTCATTTCGATGCTGCCATTCTTGTTCGAGTACAAAGGGTGGTTCGAGTAGAGAATTCAAAATAGCACCTATCAAATTGATTTTATTTAGCTAATTAAAAACAACTTATACCCAGCTAGCTTATCTCGTCTAGTGATAATTCAAAGCTTGGCGCAAATGTGGTGAGAAAGTAGTCCATTTCTGGGCTTTTGCGTTGTTCGAGTGTCTCTTCCAGTCGGCGCTTGGCTTGCTCGTATTCATGATTGCCCGCACTGAGCTCTTCCAAGCATTTCAGGTAAGCACAGATGGTGTCGGCCTGCTTGACGATGCTTTGCTCTTCTTTACTCGCTGTTCCAGATATTAAAAATGGGGCGAAGTCATCTCGGAACTCATCTGGCAGCATCGAAAGCAGTCTCTGCTCTGCGGCGGCTTCTATCTTCTTATACTCTTGGGCGATGTCTGGGTTGTAGTATTTGACGGGGGTAGGCAGATCTCCAGTCAGTACCTCACTGGTATCGTGGTACATGCCGAGCAGAGCAATGTGTTCAGGGTTGAGCTGGCCATCAAACTTCTTGTTTTTGATAAGTGCCAAGGCATGGGCCACGAAAGCAACCTGTAGGCTATGTTCTGAGATGTTCTCGCTTGAGACAGATCGCATCAGAGGCCAGCGTTGAATTAGCTTCATACGTGCGAGATGGGCAAAGAAATGGCTCTGTTTCATAATCGTCCTTTCTAAACAATACTCCACTCGTACCTTGTGTTTGCCACAAATTGCACGAGACAGCGGATACAAAAAAGGCTCCTAAATAGGAGCCTTTTAAGCATAGAAGTGAATGAATACAAGTTAAAGTCTTTTAAAACAGCAAATTGTAGCCATCTCTCGTTGTGTTTATTTAGCGTCGACGAGATCGTCTTGGTTGTAAGTTTGCAAGAAGCGCTCTAGGCGACCAATCGCCACTTCAAGGTCTTCAATGTGTGGCAAAGTCACGATGCGGAAGTGATCCGGTTTCGGCCAGTTGAAGCCCGTACCTTGAACCAACAGCACCTTCTCTTGCTTAAGGAAATCGAGCACAAATTTTTGATCGTCTTTGATGTTATACATCTTGGTGTCGATCTTAGGGAACAGGTACATTGCGCCTTTCGGTTTCACACAAGAAACGCCAGGGATCTTGTTGATTAGTTCCCATGCACGGTCACGCTGCTCAAGCAGTCGACCGCCTGGAAGAATCAGCTCATTGATACTCTGATAGCCACCGAGTGCGGTTTGGATAGCGTGTTGCATCGGAACGTTGGCGCACAAACGCATTGAGGCCAGCATTTCTAGCCCTTCAACGTAGCCTTTTGCTAGGTGTTTAGGGCCTGTTAAGAACATCCAACCACCACGGAAACCACATACGCGATAAGCTTTAGATAGGCCGTTGAACGTGACCATTAGTACGTCTTCAGCAAGCGTTGCCACTGAAGTGTGTACCGCACCGTCGTACAGTACTTTGTCGTAGATTTCATCGGCGAAGATGATCAAACCGTGCTCACGAGCAATCTCAACCACTTGCAGCAGGAAATCACGGCTGTATACCGCGCCCGTTGGGTTGTTCGGGTTGATAAGAACGATGCCGCGCGTCTTTGGTGAGATCTTCGCACGCATGTCATCTAGATCTGGATACCAATCAGCATCTTCATCACACATGTAGTGAACCGGTGTACCCCCAGAAAGCGCAACAGACGCTGTCCATAGTGGGTAGTCCGGAGCGGGAACTAAGATTTCATCACCATTATCCAGTAGCGCCTGCATAGACATAACGATAAGCTCTGATGCGCCGTTACCAATGTAAACGTCTTCTACATCAAGATTACGTAGGCCTTTTTTCTGGTAGTGCTGAACAACCGCTTTACGGGCTGAATAGATGCCTTTTGAGTCGCAGTAACCTTGAGATGTCGGTAGGTTACGGATTACGTCAACAAGGATTTCATCAGGGGCGTCAAAACCAAATGGGGCGGGGTTACCAATATTAAGCTTCAGTATTTTATGCCCTTCTTCTTCCATGCGCTTAGCATGTTTGAGTACAGGCCCCCTGATTTCGTAGCATACGCTGTTGAGTTTTGACGACATCCCGATATTTTGCATTGCCGATTTCCTGAAATTAATTTAAATACTTTATTAAAGTACCGCAAAATGGCGTTTGATAGAATAAAAATCTGATGAATGTCGCATTTCAGTGTCACGTTTAGCCTTTTTGTTGTCACTCTTTTCTAAATTTTAATTAATAGCTTTGTTGGTTATTGGCTAAGATGAATAAAGGGGCGGGATCGCTTAAAATCACAGGAATGTTGAAAAGATATAGTACATTCTTGATCTAAGTGGGTACTGCCCATAAAGTATCAAACTAATATAATAATAATTTAGATGTGAACGAGGTCGATTTGTCACATTTCCAACAAACTATCTCCGCTTTGATTGAGCGAGTACAAAATGCCCAAGCAAGTGAAGTTCGTTGTGTTGAAGTTCTAACGCAAAAACCATCGTTTGCATTTATTGAATGGCTTCATGCTCAACCGCTCTTTCCTAAGTTCTACTGGCAGTCACGCGACACTCGTGAAGAGGTGGTTGCGCTCGGACAGTTACATACGTTTTCAGATCCTGCACCCGCTTACGCGATTCTTGGTGAAGACCAACGAATCTGGGGTGGACGCTCGTTTGACGGGCACACCGCAAAGAACCGTCGTTGCATGGAGTCGTTTTTCTTCCTTCCTCAGGTTGAATTGATCCGCTTTGACAATACTTGGTCGCTGGCAGTTAACTTGTCCCCTGATCGCGTTTCTTCTATTAATGCTCTGAATAAGCTTTCTGTGGAAGCGGCGATACTGGCTCCCTTGTCTGCTCATATTGAACAGATTAACCACGTTCCAGAAAGAGAACAGTGGGGCGGTTTGGTCGAGAAGGTACTCAAAGGCATCAGTGACGAAGAATATAAGAAAGTGGTTTTAGCGCGTAAAACCACGCTGCAACTTGATGCTCCTATATGTGCTGCTCAACTACTTAAAGCGAGCTATCTGCAAAATCACCACAGCTTCCACTTTATGTTGGTGCTGGATTCTAAACACAGCTTTATTGGTTCAACGCCTGAGCGCTTATATAGCCGACATGGCACTGAGCTCGATACAGAAGCACTGGCTGGGACCATTGGTCGTGGCGAGAACGCGACCGAAGATATGGAGCTAGCAAACTGGCTTTCACAAGACAGCAAAAACCTCAACGAGAACCAGTATGTGGTCGACGACATCATTGAGCGTCTCACTCCTCATTCTCAAACGGTCCATGTTGAAAAGGATGCCCGTCTAGTGCGCTTGCGTAAGGTGCAGCATTTGAAGCGCAATATCCATGCTCAGCTTAATAATGGTGTTAATGGTGTGCAGTTACTTGCTGCATTACAGCCAACTGCTGCTGTAGCGGGTTTGCCGCGTAAAGAAGCGATGGATTTTATTCTTGAGCACGAACCGTTTGCCCGAGGTTGGTATGCAGGTTCTGTGGGCTATATCAGCCATCAGCGAGCTGAATTCTGCGTAGCGATTCGAAGCGCCTTGATTGTAAATGATCAAGTACAGCTGTTTGCTGGCGCGGGGATCGTGCCGGGATCGGTTGCCGAACATGAGTGGCAAGAATTGAACAAGAAGATGTCTACTTTACTCAGCCTAATTTCTGATCACCCACCACTGGGTGTGGCGTCATGATTCACGACCAAGCCGTATTAAATAGAGTTTGGTGTCACACGTTACTAGAAGAGTTAGCCCGCAGTGGTGTTGAACATGTTTGTGTTGCACCGGGATCTCGCTCAACGCCGTTAACTCTCGAAGCTGAAGCCAACCCCAAGTTAACCTTACACACGCACTTTGATGAGCGTGGTCTTGGATTTTTAGCTTTAGGCTTAGCAAAAGCAAGTGATAAACCCGTTGCGGTGATTGTGACATCAGGAACCGCTGTTGCGAATTTGCTTCCTGCGACGGCTGAATCTGGTTTGACACGAGAGAAACTGATCCTACTGACTTCTGATCGACCAATCGATTTAGTGGATTGCGGCGCTAATCAAGCGATTCAACAACAGGGTATCTTTTCTTCCCATGTTGCAAGTGCTTTAAATCTACCAAGCCCAACCACACAGGTTTCTTTGAATTGGCTCCTAACATCGGTTGATAGCGCGCTTGCGAAACAACGCAATGTTGGCGGTGCGATTCATATTAATTGCCCGTTCCCAGAGCCGCTCTATTCAAAGAACAGTGCTGACATGTATGCTGATTACACTAACAGTGTGGCAAGGTGGATCTCGTCAACAAGCCCGTATTCTAATACTTGTTTACCCAATCATTTGACTGTACAGCCATTAGCGCCGGGCGATTATCTAGCGCGTAAAGGTGCGGTGATTATTGGTTCGATTGATAAAAAAGCGGCGACAAAAGCGCAGCAGTTTGCTTCTGCTTTGGGTTGGCCGATTTTCTGTGATCCTCAATCGGGCGTGAACAGTGATTGGAAGCATTATGATCTGTGGTTACAGAGTGACTCCGTTAAACAGCAACTCAACCAGTGTGATTTCATTCTTCAGTTTGGTGAGCGTATTGTTTCTAAGCGATTAAACCAATGGGTTAAGTCACAAGCGGCTTTGTTCGATAGCACTCAATATGTTGTCGTTTCACCTGATGCGCACCGTATAAACCAAGACCATCTGCCGCAAACTCATATTGTTGCTAATATCGAGTTATGGATCACCGATCAACACCTGCCAACTTTGTTAGGTAAATATTCGGGTTGGGCGACGCCATTAATCAAGGTTGCAAATACCGTTCAGCAACTCGCACTCGCACAAATATCCAATAATGACCAACTGACAGAGTTGAGTGTTGCAGTTGACTTGTCGTCTAGACTTAAAGACAGAGAGTTGTTTGTGGGAAACAGCTTGATGGTAAGGCTGGTGGATATGCTGTCGTCAATATCTGCGAATCAAGTTTATAGTAATCGTGGTGCATCGGGCATTGATGGCTTGGTGGCAACGGCTGCGGGTGTAGTGAAAGTTAACCAGAACCCTCTGTTGATGTTGATTGGTGATACTTCTCTGCTTTACGACCTCAACTCACTGGCTTTGCTGACTCATAATTTAACGCCGATGGTTATTGTTGTGACTAACAATGATGGTGGTGCGATCTTTGATTTGTTGCCGGTACCTGAGCAACAGAAACAGTCACTTTATCAAATGCCTCATGGTTTCAGTTTTGAATACGCTGCTGCGCAATTCCAGCTTGGATACGCTGCGCCAGAAACCTTGAATGGCTACCAAACCATTATCGAACAACATTTCGAACAGGGTCAGGGTACCTTGATCGTGGAAGTTAAGACACCTCCCGAACAAGCGTCTACTTTGCTGAAACAATTCAGCTCAATGCTCACCGAGGCATTAGCCTAAGGACTTTACATGCTTTACTCCAATTATTACCCAGCTGTACAAGATTCTTCTGACAAACCTTTGCTTGTTTTTTTACATGGTTTACTCGGAAGCGGGGATGATTGGAGTGCATGTCATCCATTCCTCGAGGACTTTCCTCTCCTTTGCATAGATTTACCCGGACATGGACAAAGTCGCTTTATCGATCCAGTAGGGTTTGATCATTGCTGCAAGAAAATTGTCCAGTGCATCACATCTCAACTGGCGCTCAACGATCTTCCTGCCGATTACCCTATCGTAGTGATTGGGTACTCTATGGGCGGAAGGCTTGCAATGTATGGGGTGACAAGCCCTTGCTTTGAGACGCTCAATCTAGAGAAAGTCATCATTGAAGGTGGCAACTTTGGCTTGGAATGTGATGAAGAAAGAGCACAAAGGTTAGTACATGATACGCAGTGGGCTGTTCGCTTTGCACAGCAGTCGATTGAAGATGTTTTAGACGATTGGTATCAACAAAGCGTCTTTTCTTCACTAAATCATGAGCAAAGACAAACTTTGGTCATAAAGCGTAGTGGTAACCTTGGTGTATCCGTAGCAAATATGTTGTTATCTACTTCGTTAGCTAAGCAACCGGATTTACGTGCCACATTGAAATCTCATGAGCATTTATTGCATTATGTATGTGGAGAAAAAGATCGTAAATTCATGGAGCTAGCTGAGAATAGTGGCTTTGAATATAGTCAGGTGGATTACGCGGGTCATAATGTTCATTTTGAGCAACCCGAGCTGTTTTCTAACCTGATAATCCAATGTATCGCCAGTCGTCGTTAATCTGACTGAGCGGTTCTCTCGTATCAAGCACTATCAAAAGCAGAGCAACACCGTCACGACTACTCGTTAGTCGTGGTCTCTAATAGAACAATGGGAATCACCATGGCTAAAACAGTAGGCATCACAGAAGAAGAACTTTACGCGGCAGTTAACTGGAGCGATGAAAGCAGTCAATATGAAGATATTCAGTACCACAAGTCTGACGATGGTATTGCGAAAATCACGATTGCGCGTCCTCAAGTCCACAATGCGTTTCGTCCACAAACCGTAAAAGAGATGATTAATGCACTGGCTGACGCTCGTTACGACGAGAAAGTAGGCGTGATCATTTTGACGGGTCTTGGTGAGAAGGCATTCTGTTCTGGTGGTGACCAAAGTATTCGTGGTGACTACGGCGGCTATCAAGATGACTCAGGTACACACCACCTGAACGTACTTGATTTCCAACGTCAAATTCGTACTTGTCCAAAACCAGTTATCGCAGCGGTCTCGGGTTGGGCAGTAGGCGGCGGTCATGTACTTCACATGATGGCAGACCTTACTATTGCAGCTGAAAACGCCCAGTTCGGTCAGACGGGTCCTAAAGTGGGTTCATTCGATGGCGGTTGGGGTGCTTCTTACATGGCTCGCATTGTTGGCCAGAAGAAAGCGCGCGAAATCTGGTTCCTATGTCGTTTCTACGATGCTCAAGAAGCATTGGATATGGGCCTAGTGAACACCGTTGTTCCTGTCGCTGACCTAGAAAAAGAAACCGTTCGTTGGTGTCGTGAAGTTCTTCAACATAGCCCAATGGCACTGCGTTGCCTGAAAGCTGCACTGAACGCAGACTGTGACGGCCAAGCTGGTCTACAAGAGTTGGCTGGTAACGCAACCATGATGTTCTACATGACAGAGGAAGGCCAAGAAGGCCGCAACGCATTTAACGAAAAACGTCGACCGGACTTCGACAAGTTCCCGCGTAATCCATAGTCTTTCTCCTCTTAAAAATGAGTCGCTAATAGCGGCTCGTTTTGTTTTGATGTTCCCCGTTTTTTAGGAAACTTTATGAACTCAGTGAATTCTCAGCGTCACGCTAAACTCTACCGTTATCAATTACCTATGGATAGTGGAGTGGTTCTTCGTGATAATAAGTTGAACGAACGTGTTGGCTATATCATCCAACTTGAGTGTGACGGTAAAACTGGTTTTGGCGAAGTTGCACCTTTGCCGGGCTTCAGTCAAGAAGATGCCGAACAAGCCGGTATTCAGCTCCAACATGAATTAGAGCTTTGGAGTCACAACAACCCTCAAACGCCTTTTAATGAGCTATATCCTTCTGTTGCCTTCGGTTTTTCGATGGCGATGATGGAATTACGAGGCGAACTCAACACTGAAGGTAACTACCAAGCGGCACCTTTGTGTACCGGAGATCCAGATGAACTGATTCCGGTGCTGAATGAGATGGAAGGTGAGAAAGTCGCGAAAGTGAAAGTCGGCCTGTATGAAGCGATTCGTGATGGCATGCTTGTTAGTTTATTTCTTGAATCGATTCCGGATTTGACTCTAAGGCTTGATGCCAACCGTGCGTGGAAGCCAGAAAAAGCGAAGCAGTTCATTAAGTACATTTCGCCGTCACTGCGTCAGCGTATTAGCTTTATTGAAGAACCTTGCCAAAAGCCAGAAGACAGCTTAGCTTTTGCTATTGACCACGGTGTGGCGATTGCTTGGGACGAAACTCTGCAAGAAGCGGTGCGTAACCCTGAATTTGATTTAAGCGACTTAACGGGTGTTAAGGCTGTGGTGATCAAGCCAACCTTGATTGGTTCAGTAGAGCGTTGTGTTGCAATCATTGAGCGTGCGGAGCAGCTTGGTATTAAGCCGGTTCTAAGCTCAAGCATTGAGTCTAGCCTTGGCTTAATTCAGATTGCGCGATTAGCACAGCAGTACTTGCCTAATGAAGTACCGGGACTTGATACGATTGGTTTGTATCAGCAACAGTTAGAAGTTTCATGGCCGGGTTGCCAGCTTCCTGTTGCTACTCTTGAACAGCAGCAACTGATTTGGTCTTCTTAGGCTGATCGTTCGATTGGCTTAGACCGTTTTCAAACTATAACTTGGTTATCTTATGATGCGCCCACAATCTAATCATCACCCGCTTTGGGTACAGTGGGCGCAGCAGAACCCACATCAAACAGCATTCGTTACTCCCAACTGCGCTTATACTTGGCTGCAAGTTGTGGCGTTAGTGAGTGATTACCAACAACAGCTATCAGAACAAGGCCTCTCGGAAGGCGACGTGTTGACCATTGTTGGTAAGAACCAAGCAGAAGTACTCCCCGTTTATCTAGCGGCACTGAACCTAGGCGTGCTTTGCGCGTTCACTATGCCTCAGCCATCACTTCGCTTGGTACAAAAGCTTGAATCGCTTTATAGGCCGTCGGCTAGGCGTTATCTATGGTTGTTAGAAAGTAGTGGTTTAAATCAATCAGACATTACTGAACCAAACACTCAGTTACTTACATTGCCTTGCTTGAGTGACTTGAATGTTGATGACAAACCAGCAGCAACGTCAGAACTTTCCTGTTTCAGTCCTCAAAACCTCGCGAGTATCGTATTTACTTCGGGCTCTACTGGAAACCCGAAAGCGGTGGCTCACACACTTGAGCAGCACCTATGTTCTGCTGCCGGGTTATTGGATGTTTTCCAATTTAAAGGCAGTGATACGTGGCTGCTGAGTTTACCTATGTACCATGTATCTGGTCTGGCGGTTGTTCATCGTTGGCTCGTTGCTGGTGGCTGTATAAAAATAGGTTCTGGTAAGCTTGAATCAGACATTGAAGGTTGTAGCCATGCTTCGTTAGTTGCTACGCAACTGCATAGGTTATTAAAGGGTAAGCAAGCACTTACTTTAACTCATGTGCTTTTAGGTGGTAGTCATATTCCAGAAGCGCTAGGGCTTGAGGCTCAACAAATGGGTATCGAAACATGGCTTGGCTACGGCATGACAGAAGCGGCCTCAACGGTGACGGCAAAGCCTGTTGATGCGAGCAGCACTGCCGGTTTTGTGCTGAATCATCGTCAATTGAAAATTGAAAACCAACGTATCTATATTGGAGGCAATACCCTCGCTTCTGGTTACTACTATCAAGGCACTTTAACTCCATTGGTGGATGATGATGGCTGGTTTGATAGTAAAGATCTTGGTCAATGGAATGGAGAGCAAGTGTCGATTATTGGCAGAGCCGACAATCAGTTTATTTCTGGCGGTGAGAATATTCACTGTGAAGAAATTGAGCGATCACTCAGTCAACTGCCTGAGGTTAAGCAAGCCTTTATCATACCCGTTGAAGACAGTGAATTTGGCTTTAGACCCGTTGCGATTGTTGACTGTGATGAAATGCCAACCAGAGAGTGGTTTGCAGAGCAACTACAAGTAAGCCTAGAGCGGTTTAAATGCCCGATCGAGTATTACCGTATGCCAGAGCAAGAACAACTAGGCATCAAGGTATCGAGAGCGGGATTAGCACAGTGGTTACAAGAGGTTCGTTCTAAATAAAACGAAGCGCAATACACGGTGACTAGTCGTAATTGCGCTTCAGGGGATTGTGATGGTGGTGAAGCCATCACAAATTCTTACTGTTTTATCTTGTCATCAAAGCTGCCGAGTTAAGCGAGTGCCTTCTTCATTTGTTCTGCGACCTTATCCACTTTTCCTAAGCCAATGATAACTTGCAGTCCACCTTTACCCACCGGAACCACACCTGCCGCTCCCAGTTTCTTCAGTTTGTCACTGTCGGCGATTGATGAGTCTTTTACTGTTAGGCGTAGGCGAGTAATACAGTTATCGACTTCAAGGATATTGTCAGCACCACCAATCGCTTCAATGTAGTTGTTGGTTAGGTTAACTAATGCTTCAGGAGATGCAGTCTCGCTTTCTGCTTCCATTTCCTCACCACGACCCGGAGTGCGTAGGTTGAACTTGATGATAGCGAAGCGGAAAATGCAGTAATAAAGTGCGAAGAACACTACACCTTGAACCAGTAGCATGTACCAGTTAACCGCTAGTGGGTTTTGGCTTGATAGTACTAGGTCAACGAAGCCAGCAGAGAATCCGAAGCCTGCCATCCACTCCATGCTTGCCGCAATGTAAAGCGACAAACCTGTTAACACAGCGTGTAGTAGGAACAGTACCGGAGCAAGGAACATGAAGCTGAACTCAAGCGGCTCTGTGATACCTGTGAAGAATGAAGCCATCGCCGCCGCAAGCATGATAGCGAATACTTGGTTCTTATTTTTCGCATCAGAACAGTGGTACATCGCCAATGCTGCTGCTGGTAGGCCAAACATCATGATAGGGAAGAAGCCCGCTTGGTACATGCCTGTTTTACCCGGAATACCCGTACCGTTAGCGATAGATTGTGCACCGCCTAGGAAGTTTGGAATGTCGTTAATGCCTACAACGTCGAACCAGAACACAGGGTAAAGTGCGTGGTGCATACCAACTGATAGGAACAAACGGTTGAAGAAACCAAACAGACCGGCACCAACTGCGCCCATGCTTTCTAGCTTTATACCTAGAACGATCAGAGCGTCATAAACAGCTGGCCAGATGTATAGTTGAGCAAAAGAGAGAGCCATACCTGCGATTGAAGTCAGGATAGGAACCAAACGCTTACCACTGAAAAACGCCAAAGCCTGAGGAAGTTCAACGGTTGAGTAGCGGTTGTAGATCTCAGCTGAGATGATACCTACTATGATACCCACAAATTGGTTGCTGATTTTGCCAAATGCTGCTGGCACTTCACTTAGTTCAACATCCATTAATTGAGCGACAGAGCCTGGAGCAAGTAGTGTGGTGACGACGAGGAACATCACAAAACCAGACAATGCGGCTGAGCCGTTTTTATCTCGGCTCAAACCAAATGCGACACCCACCGCGAACAGAACTGCCATGTTGTCGATGATCGCACCACCAGATTTGATCAAGAATGCGGCTAAGATGCTTTCTGAACCCCAACCAACAGGATCCAGCCAATAGCCGATCCCCATAAGGATTGCTGCAGCTGGCAGTGTGGCTACGGGAACCATTAATGCCTTACCTACTTTTTGCATATACCCGAGTATATTCATATGTGCCCCTAAGTTTGTAATTAATTTTTTAATGTTTCTGCTCGTCAACGTATGGAGTCAAAGATTGATCGAGGCAGGGTTTTAAGTAACTTCGGCTATTAAAAACTTATTTCTTAATGCAAACAAACGAAACGGGTAGTAGTATGAATTAAAATTTTTAATGCATGAGTTCGTATGGCTAACCATCAATCTTTACTTAGAAATCTTCATACTTTTAATGTTGCTGCAGAGAAAATGAGCTTTACGCTAGCGGCGAAAAAGTTGCATCTGACTCAGGGAGCCGTTAGCCATCGAATCAAAGTGTTAGAAGGTGAACTCGGATTTAACTTGTTTGTGCGAGGGACTCGTAAACTGGAACTGACTGAAGAAGGCCAGCGTTTTCAACGAACGTTATCCAAGTCGTTAAGCTCTATTTTTGGTGAGATCGAAGACATTACCAACACAGACTTGTATGGACAGATCAATATCGGTACTAGTCCTGCATTTGCCAACAGTTGGTTACTGCCAAGATTGGCTGATTTTAAACAGCGATACCCAAAGTTTAATCTCAACATCTTCTCGCAAGAAGAGCAGGATTTTCATCAAAATCATCTCGATGTCGCCATTTACTATGGTGCTGAAGCTCTCAAAGACATGCATCGACAGCGCCTGTTTGGTGAAAAGTATATTCCGGTGTGTACACCGAGTTACGCGGCTGAGCACGACATCTTTGATGATGGCTTAGAATCGCTGCACCGGATTAATTTCATTCATGCACTAGGATCAGATGTATGGCAGCGTTGGATTAAACACCATGGCTTGGATGTGAACTTGTTTGAGCAATTTTACAGCGTGAGCCACCGGGATATGGGCGTAAGAAGTGCCCTCAGCAATATCGGTGTCGCGATGGGGCGCTATCATTTTGTTAAGCAGTACATTGAGACTGGTGAGCTCATAACGCCTTATCCGAGTATGGATACTGACAAAGGGTATGACTTAATCTGCCCATTAGGCACGGAAAAACGTCCTAAGGTAAGAACCTTTATTAAGTGGTTAGAGGGGCAGTTACGCTAGGTTAGTTAATTTAGCAATTAGATAGTTCAAAACAGAATTTATTATCTTTATAACCATCCATCATAATAAGCCATACAAATAACGGATTATAGAATAAGGTCTTATTATGAAAATTGCCCTCATCATTGCGGTTTTACTGCAGATAGGCCAAGCGGTCACTTCGTCAGGGTTGACTCGCTCGTTGGCTGAACTCACCGCATTTGTGTTGGTTGTGGTACTTGTTTTAATGAAAAGAGAGAGCAATAAGAGTGATAAGCCCCTGTTTGAATAGTAGTTTGGTCAATATAGATGACAAATGATAAAGGCAAAGCCCATATGAGCTTTGCCTTTTTTTTGTGCTTCGTGATGTTGTTAGAGATTTAACTCCCTAGAGGTTATGCGAGGGTCAACCAAGCTAACGAACCTGTAGAAATCATCACCCACATCGAAATACCAAACATCAATGGCTTCGGCCCAGCCGCTTTCAGTTTCTCTACTGAGATGCCGCAGCCAATCAAGAACAGACACACAACCAACGCACGCTTAGACACGTCAAAGATCCCTTGATACACCATCTCAAACTGTGGCAATAAGTCACTTACCGCGATAGCCGCACAGTAGAAGAAAATGAAGTAGGGAACGGTAATCTTCTTTTGATCGCTTTTGAAGATCATAGCGCTAACCAAAGCAATTGGAATGATCCAAAGTGCACGAGCGAGCTTCAATGTTGTCGCGGTAGTCAGTGCTTCCTCACCATAAGCTGATGCTGCACCAACAACTGAAGAAGTATCATGAATCGCGATTGCTGCCCAGGTACCGAAAGTCTGTTGGCTTAATTCAAGCGCATGGCCAATCATCGGGAACAAGAATAGAGCTACCGAGTTCAACACAAATACAGTGGCTAACGCCAAGCCAATCTGTTCATCGTCTGCTTTGATCGCGGGTGCCACAGCTGCTATCGCACTACCACCACAAATCGCGGTACCAGAAGATATAAGGTAGCCTGTTGTGCGGTCTAGCCCCATTCGTTTAGCCAAGAACCAACCAATGACTAATGTACCAATAATCGTCGTTACAATGAGTCCAATACCATCGCCTGTTACCGCTAATGCTTTTTCAAACTGAATGCCAAACCCCAAGCCAACAATCGAGTAGGCCAGTAACTTCTTGGTGAGTTTACCGACTTCCAAGTGTTCAGGAACTAAACCTAAACTAGCCAGTAGGAAACCGATAACGAGGGCTGTCGGGGAACTGACCCAGGGCGTTAAGCAAAATAGTGCAGCAAGATAAAACGGAACGGACTTTTTTAGGTTCATTGTATTTAGAGTCTTGTTTTGTAGTGACGTTATTGTAATGAGACCACTATACGTTCAATAAAATGATAAGTAAGTCTAAATGAATTGAACAAACGTTAAGGAAAACTTAACGCTTGTTCAGTTGATATGAATACGGTAAAGGTTATTTAGCGTAAGGTGCCGCGAAGATTGGACACCGACTGTCGAAGAGTTTCACAAGAGGCTTCTTTAGGTGAAATAGGCTCGCCAGCTTCTATCTCTAGTTTAGTCCAGAAGCGAGTGGGTAATCCTTTGCAGGCACGGCCTTTGTAACGGCTAAAGTAACTGCCCCATAATCCTTTGAGAGCCATTGGAATCACAGGGACAGGAGAACGTTTGATGATCAGCTCCATACCACGCATGAACTCAGCCACTTCGCCATCAGAGGTTAGCTTTCCTTCTGGAAAAATACACACGATGTGGCCTTCATGCAGGGCGAGTTCTACTTCTTTAAAAGCATTTCGAATAGAGCTACGGTTGGTTGCGGAGATTGGAATCACCCCAGCTCTTTTCAAGAAACGTCGAATAGGCGGCAACTTGGTGTAATCTTCTTCCATCACAAAGCGGATCAAGCGAGGGCAAACGGCGCTCAGCAATAATGCATCCATATAACTCACATGGTTGCAGATAATCAATGCGCCACCTTTTTCTGGCAGGTGATGTAAGTTCTTATGCTTCACTCGATACATGGTGTGAGTGACTACCCATGTAAAGAAACGGAAAGCGTATATAGGCACCTGGTGAAACAGGTACAGCATAACCAAAGTGTTTCCCAACGCGAGCAACACAAACAGCTGTGGAATTGAAAGCTCTAGAACACTAAGGCAAACAATACCTAAAACTGCGCTTCCCACCATGAACAGTGAATTGTAAATATTGAGCCCTGCAATCACTTGGGCACGCTCATTTGGTTTCGCACGTAATTGCATCAGTGAATACAAAGGAACAATAAAGATACCGCCAGAGATCCCCAGTAGTAGAAGATAAGCAAACAGCGGCCACAGCTCTGAATACATCACGAACTGATGGAAAGAGTTAAAGTTAGGCAAAGACTCTGGAATGGATATCGCCATTAAAAGGCCAAAGATAGAGATACCTAAGCTGCCCATTGGCACGATACCAATTTCAATTCGATGATTAGACAACTTATCGCAAGCCAAAGAGCCAATCGCAATGCCTACCGAGAACAGTGCCAGTAAAAATGCGACTGAGCTTTCTGTGCCGTTTAGGTGCAGTTTGGTGAAGTTTGGAAACTGAGTTAGGTAAGCCGCACCAAGGAACCAAAACCAGCTGATCGACATCAGAGCTTGAAAGGTTGGGCGGTCTTTTTTGGCAATCGCCAGTGTTGCGCGGGTGAGCTTTATAGGTTGCCACTTCACTGTAAGGTCTGGTGCATTGCTTGGCGCTTGTGGGATAAAGCAGCTCGATAGATAGCCAAGCACAGCGAATGAAACAATACACACCGCAGCAATGAGCTTCGCCTCTTCTTCAGACGCAATAATACCGGCACCTAGAGTTCCAATTAGAATCGCTAAGAATGTACCTGTCTCGACGAGCGCATTGCCAGATACCAGTTCTTTCGTTTCTAGTTGCTGTGGAAGCAGGGCGTACTTAACTGGGCCAAAGAAGGCACTTTGTGTTCCCATTAGAAACAGAAGCAGTAGCAGTATTCCGTAACTTTCGTAGATGAAGCCGATCGCCCCCAGTGACATGATCACCACTTCAAGGAGTTTAACTTTGCGAATGAACCAAGATTTTTCGTATTTATCGGCCAAGACTCCGGCCAAAGCAGAAAATAGGAAGAAGGGCAGAATAAAAAGGCCAGCGGCCAAATTTATGAATAAATTACTGGAAATAGGCAGCGTGTCTACGCTAGCGAAAGCAACAAACAGTAACAGGACATTTTTGAATATGTTGTCATTAAAGGCTCCTAGAAATTGAGTAATAAAGTAGGGTAGGAACCTTTTTTGCATTAACAGCGAAGATTGGCTGCTGTTGTTCATTGTCTTTCCTTGGATGATTACCAGTTGGTTAAGTAGTTTGAGACTAGGTTATTGATCAACTCTTTACCATCAATTGGCTCAGCGGCGAAAAACTTATCATCAACGCTAAGTAGAGTAATTCCATGTACTCCAGACCATAATACACGGCTGGCTTTAACGACTTCGCTTTTAGTATGTTCAGGGCCAATCGCTACTAGCAGCTGCTCTAGCATGCCTGTCATTCTATCGATGCGGTTTGATTGCCATTCAGGAAGGTTTTCACCGTTCATGTTGTGCTCAAAGATAAGCTGCCAACGGTGAGGGTGTTTTTGTGCAAAATCGTGGTAGCAGTATGCAAGGTTGAATAGAGCTTGTTGGGGGTTGCTCGATTGTTCAACCGCTGCAGCGGACTCTGACGTCAGTTCATCTAATGTTTGAGCTACAACGTGCAAAAGTAGTAAGTTGTAGTTACCAAATACATTCACCAAGGTGCTTGGTACATAACCAATCATATTGGCAATTTTTCGTAAACTTAACTCGTGATAGGAGTGCTCTTCTAAGAAGTCGGTCACCGTCTTTAAGGTTAGTTGCACTAATTGTTCTCGAGTATGATCGTTTCGTCTTGCCATGAGTAGTTTCTATTAAATGAACATCGTTCAATATTTTAATGCTGCCCCTGAGTGCCGTCAATCCCTTCGCTAGTTTCGTAATCAATTAATAGCCGCAATATTATGATACATGTGTAAACGCCGTGAATATTTCATTGTTCTTTGTTAACGAGTATGATTAAGGTGTCGAAAGATAAAGAACCCTATAAAGGATAATAATGAAACGATTTTTCTCACTAGTCGCGATCCTGTTGGTAACAGTCGCGGTGACGCCAATCGCGGAAGCGAAAAAGTTTGGTGGTGGTAAGTCATTTGGCAAAAGCTTTAAAACGGCTCCAGCACCAAAACAACAAAACACGAATTCGATCCGACAAGATCAAACGGGTAAGAACACAGCAGCTAACTCAAGCAAAAAAGGCCTTATGGGCGGTTTGCTAGGTGGTTTACTTGCTGGTGGTCTTTTAGCTGCATTCTTTGGTGGCGCATTTGAAGGTATCCAGTTTATGGATATTCTGATCATGGGTCTGATTGCTTTCCTAGCGTTTAAATTCCTACGCGGTATGTTGGGTGCGAAGCAGGGCTCAATGAATCAGCAGAATGCACGTGGCCAACAGCCAGCATTCGGCGGCATGGGTCAGAACAAGTTTGAACAACCTAAGCAACAACCAAATGTTCATAACTTCGAGCAAGCACAACCTCAATCACAAGGCACTGCTGGTGGTTTCGGTTTTGGTGCACAAAGCGATGTTCCACATAACTACCCACCGGGCTTTGATCAAGCGGCATTCATCAATGGTTCTCGTGAGCACTACCGTACACTGCAAGGTGCATGGAACCACAACGAGCTAAACACGATTGAAGAATACGTATCTCCAAGCCTATTTGAAGACCTAAAAGCTGAGCGTAATAAGCTAGACGGTGATCAGCACACAGACGTAATGTACGTTGATGCTGAAATCGTTCGTGCAGACCACGATGGCAGCAAAGCACAGCTAAGCCTTCAGTTTAGTGGTCGTTACCGTGACACTGCGGATGGCGTTGAAGAAGATATCACAGATATCTGGCACCTAGAGCGTGACCTAACAACTGACAATGCACCTTGGTTAATTGTTGGTATTCAAGGCTAATTCCAAGATTTAACTCAACATCAATATGATGTAGTTATTCGGAATGACACCAAATAATTGAAAGCCCCTGCTGAGAAATCAGCAGGGGCTTTTTTGTGTGCTAAGGATAGTAAGCCAGTCATAACTAGGTTCTTATAACGGCTATTTTCTCTGTTTTGATAGAGAGATTCAAATTTGAGAGGCAGTACTTTGAAAGCGGACATTTGTCCTCAATGCTTTGTGCCATTGCTCCTTATGATTGCGTCAACAAAACAAATAAGGAAACATTATGACTGCACATATTGCTGGTACTGCTGAGGATTTCGCATCTACGGTAATTATGCCGGGTGATCCACTACGAGCGAAATACATTGCTGAAACCTACTTAGAAGACGCAAAGCTCGTGACCGATATTCGCAACATGTTTGGATACACTGGCTATTACAAAGGGCAGCGTATCTCAGTTATGGGGCATGGCATGGGTGTACCATCAATGGTTCTCTACGGCCATGAACTGATTAATGACTTTGGTGTGAAGCGCATTATTCGTATCGGTAGTGTTGGGGCAACGCAGAAAAATGTGATGATGCGCGATGTGATTCTGGCGCAAGCAGCTGGGACAGACTCTCCAACTAATGCCAAGCGCAGCAGTGGCTATCACATGGCGACATCGGCAACGTTTGAGCTTTTACATAATGCTTACCTTTCAGCAAAAGAGAAGAATATAGACGTAAAAGTTGGCAACGTGTTCACTGGCGACCTTTATTACGATCCTGATGAAGACCTTATCCCTGCCTTGGAGCGTTTTGGAGTGCTTGGTATCGATATGGAAGTTGCAGGCTTATACGGGCTAGCACAACAATTTGGTATTGAGTCATTAGCGATCCTGACGGTGTCTGATCATTGTATCACGGGTGAGGAGACGACAGCAGAAGAGCGTCAGCTTTCATTCAACAACATGATTGAAATTGCTTTAGAAACGGCAATCAAAGCTTAAGCCTGTGTGGAGGGCTTAACGTTAAGCTCTCCCAAATTAAAACATCTAACCTACGAGCCCTTGGAGTGAACAATGAAAAATAAAATGACACTCACTGCTATCAGTTTCCTCGCTAATTTTGTTATGGCGGGCTTTGCGACACAATTTGGTATGTTGGTCGAGCCAATAGCCAATGCATTTAACGCGAATGTAAATGAAGTAGCATCAATATTTTCTTTATTAAATGGCGGAGCACTTGCCGGAACTATTGCGGCTTTCTTCTTAATTGAAAAAGTCGGTATTAAACGCATGACGGTACTGTGCTACGGCATTATCGCGCTGTCCTCATTAGGCCTTTACATAGCACCTTCGTTATCTATCGTGATGCTATGCATGACTATCATTGGTTTTTGTGGCGGTGTTGGTCTGTGTATCGCTGGTACTATTGTCGTTTCACTATGGAAAGACAAAATTCAGAGCACAATGTTAGTAGTACAAGACGCGACATTTAACATTGCAGGTGTTGTGTTCCCTCTGATTACCACTTACGCACTTACTAATGCTATGAATTGGAGCATCAGTTACTTGAGTGTTGGCGTAGTTGCTTTGGCAACAATGTTTATCGCTTTGCTGACTAACTTCAGCCAGTGTGGTGGTGAAGGCGCAACACAAACTGAATCAAAGTCTGAATGGAACTTTGGCATTATCAGTGGTGGTATCGGATTATTCTTAGGAATGCTTGCCCTTTATACTTTCTTAACTTGGGCTCCAATGTTTGTGAAAGAGAAGTTTGATATTCCATTTGAACAAGCGGGTAACATTATTACTCAGTATTGGTCAGCAGCGTTGGTTGGTGCTTTAGTTTCGACTGTCATTGTGTCGCGCATGAAGATTCAGTATTTCTTATTGACGATTATTACGCTGGCAATGGTGATAACGAGCGTCATTGTAACGACAAACAAACTAGAATGGCTCTCTTACCTGACTTATGGTTACGGGTTTGCTTGCGCCGCACTTTATAATGCTTTCATTGCTTATGGTGTGTCATTTGTTCGCAATGCATCAAGTAAGAATGTTTCTTATATATTGGTTAGTGGCAGTGCTGGTGCAATGTTTAGCCCTGCGATTAGCTCTATGATGGAAAGTATTGTTGGCTTACAAACGGTTATGTATGCCATCCCTGCTATCTATGCTGTTGTGTTGGTGATGCTTATTGCATCTACAAAGTACAAAGCAAGCCAAGCCAATCAAACTCAAACTGCATAAATAGTTATCGGTTTAAGTGACCCCGAAAAGGTCTGCATTTGCGCAGGCCTTTATTGTTCCGCAAACTTTCTAAGCCCTTCTAGATCAAGAATCCTTAAGCCTTTCTTTTCTTTCGCTATAAAACCTTTGCTCTCAAGCTCTTTCACTGCGCGGCGGTAGACTCTATCAGTTGTAGCAAAACGTTCTGCTTCAAGGTAGTTTTTTTGAAAGCCATCGACGGGTAAGTCATTCAAATATTGATGATAAATGTCGTAGGCAACATTGTAAGTGATCGGATACAGAAGACGCCTTGTTAGGATCTCGACGGTGTCTTGATAGTCAATAGCGATAGCACTGGCGAAATAAAGAGAGAGCTTAGGTTGCTCTAACAAATATTTCTTTAGTTTTTGTGCATCAATGATAGATACGCTGACAGGCTCGATTGGCATAATATCCATCTGGCAGCGGTATCCGGTAAAGAACTCCATCTCTCCGAAAACTTGTTGCTCACACTCGAGGGTACCTAGCAAAAATGTTTTACCGTTTCGAGCCGTCATCCCCATAGAAACCCTTCCTGAATCGACAAGGTATAGGTTCTCTACATGCTCTCCTTGAGTTAATAACTTCTCATTTTCCTGAAATATTCTGCTCGTACAAATACAATCACGAATGGTTTGTTCGATTAGTTGCTTGTCTTCGGTCCACTCAGTTTCGAAGCGACCTTTTCCTAGGGTTTGTAGCTGCATATTTGGTTTTAATTCAGTTGTTGAGATAAGTTTCTTAACTTGGATGATAGATTATCAAGAGCGTTGAGCGAGAAAGGTAACGGGTACAGTGAAATATTATACACAGAAACGAAAAAAGCCAACTCAATGAGTTGGCTTTTCGATTTTCCAATTAAGGAGAATATGGTGGAGGGAGACGGATTCGAACCATCGAAGGCAGTGCCGGCAGATTTACAGTCTGCTCCCTTTGGCCACTCGGGAACCCCTCCAGGGTGTGTCTTACTCTTCACAAAGTAAGCCTAAATTGATGTTTTCCCATAAGCCCATCAATCAGGTTGTTCTCTTAACTCTTAAAAGAGGTAAGAAGAATATGGTGGAGGGAGACGGATTCGAACCATCGAAGGCAGTGCCGGCAGATTTACAGTCTGCTCCCTTTGGCCACTCGGGAACCCCTCCAGGGTGTGTCTTACTCTTCACAAAGTAAGCCTAAATTGATGTTTTCCCATAAGCCCATCAATTAGGTTTTTCTCTTAACTCTTTAAAAGAGGTAAGAAGAATATGGTGGAGGGAGACGGATTCGAACCATCGAAGGCAGTGCCGGCAGATTTACAGTCTGCTCCCTTTGGCCACTCGGGAACCCCTCCAGGGTGTGTCTTACTTTTCACAAAGTAAGCCTAAATTGATGTTTTCCCATAAGCCCATCAATCAGGTTGTTCTCTTAACTCTTTAAAAGAGGTAAGAAGAATATGGTGGAGGGAGACGGATTCGAACCATCGAAGGCAGTGCCGGCAGATTTACAGTCTGCTCCCTTTGGCCACTCGGGAACCCCTCCAGGGTGTGTCTTACTCTTCACAAAGTAAGCCTAAATTGATGTTTTCCCATAAGCCCATCAATCAGGTTTTTCTCTTAACTCTTTAAAAGAGGTAAGAAGAATATGGTGGAGGGAGACGGATTCGAACCATCGAAGGCAGTGCCGGCAGATTTACAGTCTGCTCCCTTTGGCCACTCGGGAACCCCTCCAGGGTGTGTCTTACTCTTCACAAAGTAAGCCTAAATTGATGTTTTCCCATAAGCCCATCAATCAGGTTTTTCTCTTAACTCTTTAAAAGAGGTAAGAAGAATATGGTGGAGGGAGACGGATTCGAACCATCGAAGGCAGTGCCGGCAGATTTACAGTCTGCTCCCTTTGGCCACTCGGGAACCCCTCCAGGGTGTGTCTTACTTTTCACAAAGTAAGCCTAAATTGATGTTTTCCCATAAGCCCATCAATCAGGTTGTTCTCTTAACTCTTTAAAAGAGGTAAGAAGAATATGGTGGAGGGAGACGGATTCGAACCATCGAAGGCAGTGCCGGCAGATTTACAGTCTGCTCCCTTTGGCCACTCGGGAACCCCTCCAGGGTGTTTTTCCTAACTCATAATGGATAGGCTAAAGAGATGTTTTTCCCAACGCATCTCTCAAGTGCGGAGCGCATCATAGCAAACACGTTAAACCTGTAAAGAGTTTTTCTTATGGTTTTGTGTTGAATGCTGCCTTTTTGGGCAAAGATGGCGAAAAGTACGCATATTGCTCGGGAAGTGAACATCTGTACTAAGGTTTACGTATTAATAGGTAACACCTTGAGGTAACTGGCTTTCTGTACGGTGTCTGATTTGTGTAATTCGCTAAGAAACGTAAATGGAATTTAATCTAGATTTACACTTCTTGACGTTACAGCATTCATCAGTTGATAGAATACGGTTAATTTCATTTATAGATAATAATACCAATCGTAGTAAATAACATGTCATCCTAGCTTGTTAAAAAGCTCGATAACGGCGTTAGAATTTTTGATTGTAGAATAACTACTTATCGAAAACTCTTCCTTGTTCTCAAGCCTTTTTCCTGCGCTATTTCTGACCGTTTACTTACTGTGATTGGTATAAACTTACTTGCAGACCATTATTATGAAGCGTAAATCTGTTTTAACCCTGCTTAGCTTGTCTATTCTTATGGCGTCTCCAGCCGCACTAGCTAAACGCATGGGCCCTAGCACTGTCACTGTTGTTACTGAGCAAGTTGATATTCACCAAGTTAGCCAATCTCTTTCGTTGGTCGGTAAGTTAGAAGCAGAACAATCTGTGATCATTACCTCTGAAGTAGCGGGCAGAGTTGACTCTATCAACATCAAAGCCAATCAAGATGTCACCAAAGGGCAGATGTTGGTTCAATTAGATGACGACAAAGCAAAAGCTGCAGTTGCAGAAGCGCAAGCGTACCTAAAAGACGAGAAACGTAAGCTAGCGGAATTCCAACGACTAGTGAAACGCAACGCGATCACGCAAACTGAAATTGACGCTCAGAAAACCAATGTAGAGATCGCTAACGCTCGTTTAGCCGCTGCAAATGCCAACCTGAAAGATCTGCACATCAGCGCGCCATTCTCGGGTACTGTTGGTTTTATCGACTTTAGCCGCGGTAAAATGGTGACAGCAGGTACTGAACTCGTGACCCTTGATGACCTGTCAGTAATGCAGTTAGACCTTCAGATCCCGGAGCGCTACCTTTCTAAACTATCTAAAGGTATGAAAGTAACGGCTCGCACCAGCGCATGGGGCGACACTCAGTTTACTGGCACAGTGGTCGGTATTGATTCTCGTATTAACGCTGAAACCTTGAACCTTCGAGTTCGAATCCACTTTGATAACAATAATGATTATCTAAAGCCAGGCATGTTAGTGGCAGCGAATATGGACTTCCCACCAGTGGAAGCGCCAATCATTCCCGTTCAAGCGCTTGAGTATTCAGGTACGAAGCGTTTCGTTTATATTATCGGCGAAGATAACAAAGCGACTCGTACCGAAGTTTTCTTAGGTGCTCGTATCGACAACGAAGTCGTGATCGACAAAGGCATCGAAATTGGTCAGAAGATCGTGGTGCAAGGTATCGTGAACATGCGTGACGGCGTCTTGGTTCAAGAGCTTGCCGTCAATCGCCCAGTTGATGCAGCGAGTAATAAAAAAGTACAAGAAGGCGCTAACTAATGTTGTTATCTGATGTTTCTGTAAAGAGACCAGTCGCGGCCGTCGTATTGAGCCTACTATTGGTTGTGTTTGGTATTGTCTCTTTCAACAAGCTCGCAGTTCGTGAGATGCCAGATATTGAAAGCCCGGTGGTATCGATCAGTACCCGTTATGAGGGGGCTTCTGCCACTATCATTGAAAGCCAAATAACCTCCAATCTTGAAGATCAGTTATCCGGCATCAGTGGTATCGATGAGATCGAATCCACAACGCGTAACGGCATGTCGCGTATCACGATTACCTTTGAGCTTGGTTACGACCTCAATACCGGTGTTAGTGATGTTCGTGATGCCGTAGCTCGTGCGCAGCGTTCATTGCCCGATGAAGCCGACGACCCCATTGTTTATAAGAACAACGGTAGTGGTGAAGCTTCGGTCTACATCAACTTAAGCTCGACGGAGATGGACCGAACGCAGTTAACCGATTACACCGAGCGTGTATTGATTGACCGCTTTAGTTTGATCTCTGGTGTGAGCTCGGTGGATATTTCTGGCGGCTTGTACAAAGTAATGTACGTCAAGCTGAAACCTGCGCAGATGGCGGGTCGTGGTGTTACTACCTCGGATATCACTTCTGCACTAAAAAGTGAGAACATTGAAAGCCCCGGTGGTGAAGTACGTAACGATGCGATTGTGATGTCGGTTCGTACCGCTCGTTCTTACACTGAAGCGGAAGACTTCGAATACCTAGTCGTTAAACGCGCTTCAGACAATACACCTATTTACCTTAAAGATGTCGCTGATGTTTACATTGGTGCAGAGAACGAAAACTCGACCTTTAAGAGTGACGGCGTTGTTAACGTAAGTATGGGTATTGTGCCTCAGTCAGATGCGAACCCACTTGAGGTGGCTGACTTAGTCCATAAAGAAGTCGAAGCAATTCAAAAGTTCTTGCCAGATGGTACTCGTTTGGCTGTCGACTATGACTCAACAGTCTTTATCGACCGTTCGATCTCTGAGGTTTACAGCACGCTCTTTATCACGGGTGGCTTGGTTATCCTTGTGCTTTACATCTTTATTGGTCAAGCACGTGCGACACTTATTCCTGCGGTAACCGTACCTGTATCTCTGATCTCGTCGTTTATTGCGGCGTACTACTTTGGCTTCTCTATTAACCTGATCACTTTGATGGCACTTATCTTGTCGATTGGTTTGGTGGTTGATGATGCGATCGTGGTAGTTGAGAATATTTTCCACCATATTGAACGTGGTGAATCACCCTTGCTTGCAGCTTATAAAGGTACGCGTGAAGTAGGATTTGCGGTAATCGCAACAACGCTGGTATTGGTGATGGTATTCCTGCCAATCTCGTTCATGGACGGCATGGTTGGCCTATTGTTTACCGAGTTCTCTGTATTGCTCGCTATGTCGGTGATCTTCTCGTCTCTGGTCGCATTAACGTTAACGCCTGTGCTAGGCAGTAAAATCCTAAAAGCGAACGTTAAACCAAATCGTTTCAACCTGTTTGTCGAGCGTGTATTTGGCAAACTTGAGTCTGGATACCGCGCGGTATTGCGCCGTGCTCTAAACTGGCGTTGGGCTGCTCCAATCATCATTATCGCGTGTATGGGTGGTAGCTATGGTTTGATGCAGCAAGTGCCGTCACAATTGACGCCACAAGAAGACCGTGGTGTTATTTTTGCGTTTGTTCGTGGTGCTGATGCAACCAGTTATAACCGTATGTCTGCCAACATGGACATCGTTGAAGAACGCCTAATGCCGCTGCTTGGTCAAGGCTTCTTGAAGTCATTCAGTATTCAATCACCAGCGTTTGGTGGTAATGCGGGCGACCAAACGGGCTTCGTAATCATGATCCTAGAAGATTGGGACGAACGTGACGTTACAGCACAAGAAGCGTTGAACGAAGTTCGTAAATCTTTAAATGGCATTCCTGATGTACGTGTATTCCCGTTCATGCCGGGCTTCAAAGGTGGTTCAAGTGAGCCTGTTCAATTCGTACTGGGTGGTTCTGATTACACTGAACTTCAGAAGTGGGCAGAGATCTTAAAACAAGCCGCTGAAGACTCTCCAATGATGGAAGGTGCGGATATCGATTACTCTGAGAAAACACCAGAGCTATTGGTAACCGTAGACAAACAGCGTGCAGCTGAGTTAGGTGTGAGCGTTTCGGATATTTCGGATACGTTAGAAATTATGCTGGGGGGGCGTAGTGAAACCACCTTCGTTGATCGTGGTGAAGAGTACGACGTGTACCTGCGTGGTGATGAGAACAGCTTTAATAACGCGAACGACTTAAGCCAAATCTACATGCGAACTCAGTCTGGTGAGTTGGTTACACTCGATACGCTGACGCACATTGAAGAAGTCGCTTCATCGATTCGTTTGTCGCACTACAACAAGCAGAAATCGGTGACCATTAAAGCGAACCTAATGGAAGGTTACACGCTGGGTGATGCACTCGACTTCCTTGATGAACAAGCGATTGAGCAGCTACCGGGTGATATTTCAGTGAGCTACTCAGGCGAGTCAAAAGACTTCAAAGAGAACCAATCGAGTATCTTAGTGGTGTTTGCGCTAGCGATGTTGGTCGCGTACTTGGTACTGGCCGCGCAGTTTGAAAGCTTCATTAACCCACTGGTGGTAATGTTCACCGTACCTATGGGTATCTTCGGTGGCTTCTTAGGTTTGGTGTTGATGAGTCAAGGGCTCAACGTCTACAGCCAAATTGGTATGATCATGTTGATCGGCATGGTTACCAAAAACGGTATCTTGATCGTGGAGTTTGCCAACCAACTTCGTGACCGTGGTATTGAGTTTGAAAAGGCGATCATTGATGCTTCGGCTCGACGCTTACGTCCAATCATGATGACAGCTTTCACGACATTAGCAGGTGCAATCCCATTGATTACCTCAACAGGCGCAGGCTATGAAAGCCGAGTGGCTGTGGGTACGGTTATCTTCTTCGGTATGGGCTTCGCGACACTGGTAACTCTGTTCGTAATCCCTGCGATGTATCGATTGATTTCTGGCTCAACACGCTCTCCGGGTCACGTGGAAGCGGAGCTTAATAAAGAGCTTAGCCATGACAACGTGGGAAGAACCAGTCACGGTTAATGAGCACGGAATAGTGTAACAATATTGAAAAGCCTGCGTTTGCTCCTAGCGAATTGCAGGCTTTTTTTGTATAACACACAGAGCTCAACGAATTAATACAAGAAAACAAATACCAAAGGAAAGTAAAGTGACTGAATTTAAATACAAAGATCTTTCTCAAGAAGAACAAGATAAGCTGGATGCAGCAACCTTTCGTCGCCTGTTAGCACACCTAGATAATAATAAAGATGTTCAGAACATCGATCTGATGATCTTGGCTGGTTTCTGCCGTAACTGTTTCAGCAAATGGTACAAAGCGGAAGCTGAGCAACAAGGCTTGGACTTGGATATCGATGACGCTCGTGAACGCGTATATGGCATGACTTACGATGAGTGGAAACAAAACCATCAGCCTAAAGCGACGCCTGAACAACTAGCAGCATTTGAAGCGAAGCAAAAACCAGAATAGAACTGGCTAATTTGGTTATCAAAGATATAAAAAAGAGCCCATCAAGGGTAATGCCGATCAGTTAAGAAATTTGTGAGATCATTTGACCGATCCTCAAAAGGCTTCAAAATCCGATATTAGGAAACTAATATCGGATTTTTTATGTCTTTAGAAAGCCAACTTGCTAATACTTTTCGGTCATGTAATACCTTCCATCACTTTGACAAATACTCTGACATTCTTAGTCCAGAGCTTATCCAGCAAGGCTTTGAGCAAGCTGGCGTAGCAACCGTTAGAAGAAGACGGTTACCTTTGGAAGCAGTACTTTGGTCCGTTGTTGGAATGAGTCTCTTTCGTCAACAATCTGTTTGGGATATCGCTAACCAACTCGATATTGTCCTGCCAGACAAACAACGCTTTGTTGCACCAAGTGCTGTTGTTCAAGCGAGGCAGAGATTAGGTGAAGAAGGTGTAAAGCAAGTCTTTAAGAAGATGGCAGCGCATAGCTATCAAGCGTCTAACTTCGAAACTTGGTGTGGATTAAACCTTCTCTCCGTCGATGGTGTCGTTTGGAGAACAACAGATACACCTGAAAATCATCAAGAATTTAAAGCGCAGCGTAATCAATCATCTGAAAATATTTACCCTAAGGTACGTATGGTTTGCTTGATGGAGCTTACAAGTCATCAACTAATCGATAGTGCATTCTCTGACTATCGCACCAGCGAAATGCGGCTCGCAGAAGAGCTCATCGAGCAAACACCAAATCATTCTCTGACTATTTTTGATAAAGGATATTACTCTTTAGGGCTGCTTAATCGTTGGAACAAAGTAGGTCAAGAAAGGCATTGGATGCTCCCTGTGAGAAAGGACTTTCAGTATGAAGTCGTCCATAAATACAGCCGGAGTGACGCTATCGTTGCCATAAAAACAACACCTCAGGCAAGAAAGAAGTTCAGTGATCTCCCTGAGACAATAGAAGCAAGGTTAGTATCGAAAATTATCAAGGGTAAGGAATATCAGGTACTTACATCAATGTGTGATGGGTTGCGCTTTCCTGGTGAAGACATCGTAGAGCTCTATCGCTATCGTTGGGAGATCGAATTAGGCTATCGGGAAATGAAGCAAACCTTGCTGGATAGTGAGTATACATTGCGAAGTAAGCGGCCAGATATGGTCAAACAGGAGCTCTGGGGAATTTTGTTAGCCTATAACCTTATAAGGCAGGTTATGACAAAAGCAGCGAGTAAGTTAGATAGCATCTGGCCGAATCAATTAAGCTTTACGAGTAGTGCCATGGCTGTGACTCAATACTTCGCTGCTTTACCTTTAACGAGCCCGGGAAAACTACCTAAACACTATGAAGTGTTATTACAGCAAGTATCTATGTTTATCCTACCACCCCGAAGAGAAGATAGAAGCTATCCTCGCTGGGTAAAACTGAAACCCAAGAAATATGCAACAAACAGAAAAAATGCCAGTCAGCTTAACTGACTGGCATTACCCATCAAGGGCTCTTTTCTACTTCGAACTATCGGCTGATATGAACTTAAGCCAGTTCACCCGTCTGCGAGAAAGCTTCTAGCTTTGCCGCGTACGGTTGTAGGTCACCGATATTCAGATTTACCCACTCGTCATTGAAGTAAGTGTCTAGGTAACGCTCACCGCTGTCACACAGTAAAGTCACGATCGACCCTTTCTCGCCACGCGCTTTCATTTCACTGGCTAGTTGAAGCACACCGTACATGTTAGTACCGGTTGATGCGCCAACCTTGCGGCCAAGAATGTCAGATAACCAATGTGTCGTTGCGATACTTGCGGCATCTGGGATTTTACGCATTTCGTCAACCACACCAGGAATGAAGCTTGGCTCTGCTCGTGGGCGACCAATGCCTTCAATCTTGCTGAATGTACTGCCTTTCACGTTCGCATTGCCGGTTTGGAAGTATTCGTGGAATACAGAGTTCTCAGGGTCGACAACACAAAGCTTAGTTTCATGCTGTTGGTAGCGAATGAAGCGGCCGATAGTTGCAGAAGTACCGCCAGTACCTGGGCTCATTACTACCCAAGCTGGAACTGGGTGATCTTCCATCTGCATTTGATTGAAAATCGAGTTAGCGATGTTGTTGTTACCACGCCAGTCGGTTGCGCGCTCAGCGTAGGTAAATTGGTCCATGTAGTGACCATTCAGCTCTTCTGCTAAACGGCGAGACTCATCGTAAATTTCATCTGATCGGTCAACAAGGTGCGCTTGGCCGCCGTAGAATTCAATCTGCTCAATTTTCTTCTTCGCTGTGCACTTTGGCATTACTGCAATAAATGGCAGGCCAAGTAGGCGAGCAAAGTACGCTTCAGATACCGCAGTGCTGCCTGATGAAGATTCGATGATTGTTGTTTCTGGGCCAACCCAACCGTTACAGATAGCGTATAAGAACAGAGAACGCGCTAAGCGGTGCTTTAAAGAGCCTGTAGGGTGTGTGCTTTCATCTTTAAGGTAAACATCAATGCCTTCGATACTTGGTAGATCGAGCTTGATAAGGTGCGTATCCGCTGAGCGTTGGTAATCCGCTTCAATTTTACGAATCGCGTTGTTAATCTATTGATGGTCAGTGCACATAAGCGTTCTCCTGATCGAGTGTAGGAATTCTTTGTAATTGGTATGGTTCTAATTTATCTATAATTCGAGAGAAATACTTTGCCATATTTGCTTTGTTTTGCTTAAATTGTAGAAAATTATTCTCTTTAAATTCGATTTGGTGAAAGTGTGATTGATGCTGTAGACAAAAAAATATTAGGGTTACTGCAAGAAGACAGCACGTTGTCATTGAACGATATTTCTGAAGCGGTCAATCTCACCACAACGCCCTGTTGGAAAAGGCTTAAGCGCCTTGAAGAGAACGGCATTATTGAGAAAAGAGTCGCGTTACTGAACCCGGAAAAATTGGACCTTTCCTTTACCGCGTTCGTGTTGGTGAAAACCAGTGATCATTCTCATGAGTGGTATGGGCGTTTTGTGAATACCGTGTCGGAATTTCCAGAAGTGATGGAGTTCTATCGCATGGCTGGCGAATATGATTATATGATGAAGGTTCAGGTTAAAGACATGAAGTGCTTTGATGATTTCTACAAGCGCTTGGTGAATAGTATTGATGGTATCTCTAATGTGACCTCGACATTTGCGATGGAACCATTGAAGTACACGACAGCATTGCCGCTTTAAGCTACGCCTAGTTACTCATTAACTATCATGTCAGTTTAGATATCGCCCCTGCGATAAAGAAAAGGATTATTCATGTTTGCAAAAGTATCTACCGCTATCCAACTAGTATTGGCGATCGCCATTTTTTACCTTGGCTACACCATTTACTCATTCACCAATAAAGTCGGTGATATTGTCGATACCTATCCGCAGGTTATTGAGGATTTATCGGTATTGACTAAAGGTCTTAAAGTTGAAGAGTGGCTAGAGTTTGCATCTCATGTCGACGAGCTAGCCCCTCGAGTTTTAGATACTGTCGAAGAGGTGAGAAAGACCATCGATGACGTGAATCAAACCGTAGCGTCGGTCGACAACAAAATCCCTGCGATATTAGATGAAGTTAAAAATGTTCGAACGGAAGTTGAGCAGGTAAGAACTGATGTTATTCCACCAACATTAACTGAGTTAAAACGATATCGCGTCGACGTAATGCCACCAATGCTTGCGGAAAGTAAGTCTTACCGTGAACAGACTATTCCTGTCATTGTCACTGAATCTGAAATGCTACGAGCGGAAGTTCCGGGTATTTTGGCACAAGCTAATTTGTTAGCTGATAAGAGTAAAGAGCTCGCTCAGGGAGCCGCAGAAGGGGCGGTGAAAGGCGTAGTGTTATCACCATTTAACTTATTGCGAGATGCGGGGGATGGTATAAAAACTCGCGTACAAGGCGAGTTTGAACCCGCAGAATAGGGGAGTTAGGGCTTGGTTTTCTAGTTTGGTGAGTTGTCATATTTAATAGAAAGAGGCTAGGTGTGACACCTAGCCTTTTTCTATTTTGATGTGGCTTGTTTATTCAATTTAGAAGTAATTATTCGTCACTTAGTAAAACGCATCACACCTTCTTGTACTGCCGTCGCTACTAGCTCACCTTTTTGGTTAAAGATCTCGCCGCGCACTAGGCCACGAGTGTTAGCTGCCGTTGGACTTTCAATCGCGTAAAGCAGCCATTCATCCATCTTGAATGGGCGGTGGAACCAGATGGAGTGGTCAATCGTCGCCACTTGGAAGTTTGGTGTCATGATAGAGACTTCGTGAGGGTGAAGTGCCGTAACCAAGAACCCCCAATCGGATGCGTAAGCAAGCAGGTATTGATGAATCAATTGATTGTCTGGCATCGCGCCATTTGCTCTTACCCAAAGATATTGTTTCGCTTCCGTCTTTTTAGGATTGAGTGGATTCACGACCGTCACCGGGCGCATCTCAATCGGCTTTTCGCCACAGAAGGTTTTGCGTAGTTTCTCTGGTAAGAATTCCGCAATGTGGCTCGCTAATTCAGTTTCAGATGCAAAGTTCTCTGGTCCAGGAATATCTGGCATAGCAATTTGGTGTTCAAAGCCTGGCGCATCGCCATGATAAGAAGCCGTGAGATAGAAAATAGGGCGACCATTCTGAATCGCTTTAACACGGCGGGTACTGAAGCTGCGTCCATCTCTTAGGTTCTCAACATCGTAAATAATGGGTTTTTCAGGGTCGCCGGGAAATAGAAAGTAACTGTGAAACGAGTGCACACTGCGGTCGTCTTGAACAGTGTAACGAGCAGCAGACAGCGCTTGCCCTAATACTTGACCGCCGTATACCTGTGGCAGACCTAGGTTCTCACTTTGCCCGCGGAACAGACCTTCTTCTAGTTTCTCTAGCTGAAGTAAATTGAGTAATTCTTTTAAAGGTTGACTCATCGCCAGCATGCCTCTTGGTAAAATAGGTGTCAGATTATGGTGTTAATCATTTAGCTTAGTCAGATATCTGTCAATAAATCATAGGGTTTCGAGACAGAATATGAAAGCTCTCTTATAATTGCTGAGTAGATTTGCCGAGTCCGGCAAACATGTTGAGAGAAATTGAATATGAAAAAGGCTCTAATTCTTATTACGTCTTTAGTATCGTTTGGCCTACTTGTTGGTTGCCAAGCAACATCAGAAACAAACGCTTCTCAAGAAGTGGTTGCAGAGAACACTCAAGTGATTTCAGGAACAGTAAGCTACCGTGAAAGAATTGCATTGCCAGAGAATGCAGTGGTTACTGTGACGTTAGAAGACATCTCACTGGCTGACGCACCATCGACGGTTATCGCAACTCAAGAGTTCACCACTGATGGTAAGCAAGTACCGTTCGCATTCGAACTGAGCTACGACAACAACAAGATTAAAGCTAACCACCGTTACAACATGCGCGCGACAATTCATGTTGATGGAAAACTGCGTTTCACTACTGACACTATTAAGTCGGTAATTACTGATGTAGAAAATACACAGCAAGCAGACCTACGTTTGGTTGGTGTTCGTTAATTCAAAGTCGATGCCAACGTTAAGGCATCTTGATTGGCTTAAATTAGTCAGTTGAATTAGCGATTAGTGGCAGCTTTAGGGCTGCCATTTGTATATTCTGAGTTTGATCTTTCCTGCATCACTCACTTCAACTCCTTCTTTGACCAAATGCTGCTTTTGTCGGTCGAACGAATCACCCTTTAAAGAGATCTCTCCCTTGCTGTTTATCACTCGATACCAAGGCAGTTTGCTACCTTCTGGTAGGTTACCAAGCGCTTTACCAACATGCCGCGCATAGCCCGGAAATCCTGAAAAACGTGCTATGTCTCCATAAGTTGTTACTTTTCCATATGGAATTTGGTGAATCACAGCAAAGATTTGGCTCAAAAATTGGTCCATACTAAATGTTCCTAGTTCATAAATACCAATCACAGTAAGTAAGTGTTCAAAAATAGCGCAGGGAAAAAGCTTGAGAACAAGACAGATTTTTCGATAAGTAGTTATTCTACAATCAAAAAATCTAACGAGGTTATCGAGCTTTTTAACAAGCTAGGGGGACCAGTTAATTACTACGATTGGTATGGTACCACGGATCGGTAGAAGGAGAGGGCTATGGTATTTTCAACGTTTCAGTTCTTGATAACCACATTATTAGCGGTTGTTTGCGCGAGAGCAATCAGTTTAAGTGAGGGAGACATCCCTGTGCTTGCAATGGTAATTCCTGCTTTATGGATTTTACCGCAGGGGGGCATAGCAGGATTAGCTTTGCTTATTTCCATGACTACTTATGGTCTAACCCTTCCTTTGCAGCCCATTACGCTGTCTGTCAGTGCATGGGTACTATTTCCGCTATTGATGGTGGTCTTCTCAAGACGCAGTAGTTTGTCGGTCGTAATTATTTCAGGCTTGATTGTGACTACTTTGCAGGTCGGGATTATGGTCACGCAATCAGCAGGCAAGCTTGAAGGCGTCCCGTGGGTTACCACACTTCAGACCTTATCTATCATCGTAATTTGGTGGGCAGCCAATCATCTTAAGCCAGCCAGCCGACACAGCTGGTGGTCATTAGGCTTAATACTTCCATTATGGATAGCCGATTTACCTTATGCTGCTTTGGTGGCCTTGTGTATAACGGGCATCATGGCATCAATGGAAACGCTGACGCGCTTGAAAACGTTCCGCTGGAATAAGCTACTGTGTTGGACACTGCCAACGGTCGGTTTTGCGGCTTTGGTGATAACCCCAAGCATTGAAGTACCAAGCCCTGTCTTTGTGGTGTGGTTGTGTCTATTAGGCACCGCGTGGATGACAGACTACATCATTCGTACAGAAGATAACGAAGACATCGATGTCTAGTTCTTCAGAAATCCAAACCTTCCAAATGCAGGTAAATGGTGAATTTACCTGCGATTTTCTAGTGGTTTGAATAAAGGATAAGCACTTAGACGGCAATTGTTCAAAAATAGGGTGGAAGGGCTTGCAATGGTTGCTGTGATGCTTAATAATCCAATCACTCTTTGAGGCAAGCCTCTAAGAAAACGAATCTATGGGGGCCTGGTCCTCCCGCAACAATAGCTCGTGAACTCGGTCAGGCCTGGAAGGGAGCAGCCGCAGCGAGTGACTTGTGTGCCGGGATGTGGCTGGGTTCCCACCCCTTAAAAAAGCCGCTCTTTATGAGCGGCTTTTTGCTATCTGAAGCTTTCCAAAAATTAAACAACAATTTTCATCAGTGAAGCTCATTCATTCTGTGCGCTAGGCTATTCATAAATACTGTATGAGAAGTACTTGCTAGCAATCTTTTGGTGTTGACCGTTGTCGATCAGTCTTTGTATTCCACTATCGATAAGATTTTTGAGTTCATTGTCTTGTTTTCGTACCGCTACACCAATACCACGTCCGAACCATTTCTCTTCGGTGAATTTAGGGCCTGTAAAGTGATAGTCTTTACCTTGTTCTGTTTCAAGAAAACCCGCATTGAGCCCCATAGAGCCACCAAATACGGTATCGAGACGACCGTTGAGTAAATCGGTAAAGGCTTCGTCGAATGAGCTGTAACGCTTAATGTCTACATCTGGGTAAATCTCAGAAAGGTACTTATCGCCAATAGTTGCTCGCTGAACCCCAATAGTTAGGTCATTCAAGCTTTCGTCGCTCATATTGATCTCTCGATCTTTCTTCATCACAAAACGAGTAGGAACTTTGGCGTAGGGGATAGTGAAGTTAACTTTCTTTTCACGTTCTTCGGTAATTGTCATAGCCGCTATAATTGCATCGTTTTTACGGCTTAAAAGTGATGGGATAATACCGTCCCAATCAGTTTTTGAGATGATACATTTTACTTCTAATTCGATACACAAGGCGTTGGCTAAATCGACTTCAAACCCCTCTAATTCACCATCTTGCGTTGTCCAACTGAACGGTGGGTAAGCTCCTTCAACAGTAAAGCGAATTTGTTTCCAATCTTTTGCGTATGTGAACACAGAGAAAATACTGACGAATGCAACAAGTATCCATTTCATTGGTTATTTCCTTATAGTAATAAAGGATACCGATGATTAACTAATTGTTAACATTTATCAATGCGAATGCATATTGATGTGAGCAAAGGCATGCAGATCAATAAGTTTGCTCTGGTTTTATTTTTAGAAGCACTGCTAGCGTATTCAATGAGGATAAATTACGTATCTTTCTCAATTCGCAGGTAGCACAGTAGCAGGTGCCTCTTCCTCAGAAGCTTCTTTGTCTTCGACTTGTTCAGCTACCCAATCAATCGTCTTTGTTAAATAAAGCTTGTTGGTTTCGGTATCACACCAACTCTTTGATAATCCTCTTCGATTAAACTCACTACCAATTGCAGCCAGTGTTTGGTTACTTGGTCTACCGTAATACAAGGTGTCGCACAGTTGTAGGTTCGACATTGATTGTGGGTATGTATTAACGGGGGAGGAATTCATACTTAGTGCTTTCGACTGGTTGTGAGTACACCCAGTTAGGCTGAAGAAAAAGAGAAGGATTAGCGTGTTTTTCATAGTGTATCAGGTCTATTGCCGATGATTAGAAGACAGTATTGCCATGACTTCTTTACTAATTTGTCAATTTATTGCCAACTCGGGGCATACCTAGACTTTCCTCTCAGTTAGAAAGCAATATCGCGAGGGCCTAAAGCAACGATAAGAGCAGTATTAACAAACAAAAGCGCAATTTTGTACAAAAGTTGAAAGAGCCTATAGAGTAGACTGATAAGTCGCTCGATAATTAACAGGCTTGGGAATCGTTATGGAGAACAAGAAACGCTCTAAAGAAAAGGCCGAATATAAGATCACAGAAGAGTTCGGTGGCCTTGAAATCCTTAATGCTGAATACGAGAAGCAGAACTTCTCGCGCCATAGCCATGAGGGCTACACGCTTGGGGTTATTGAGCAAGGCGCTCAGCGTTTCTATCGAACGGGCGGACATCATATTGCACCACAAGATGCGATTATTCTCGTGAATGCCGATGAAGTTCATAGCGGGCACTCTGCCACAGAAGGCGGTTGGGCGTATCGAGCGATGTATCCACTCCCAGAGCAACTTGCCAAGATCACTCAAGAGTTAAACTTACCTAACTACGGTGCACCATACTTCCCAAGAGCGGTTGTAGAAGACCCTGAGCTCGCCAATCAATTGAGATTAGTCTTCAACATGATTGATGAGTCTGATAACCGCTTATTAAGAGAAACATTGATGTATGGGATGTTGGTTAAACTGATTAGCCGACACGGAAAATCGCCGCTTAACCCTCAACTCGACGGGAAAACTCAGCGCCAGCTTGTCTTGGTGAAAGAGTTCTTAGATGATTTTCCACAAGCCGATGTGTCCCTGGAGGAGCTATCTAAGCTAGCGGCTTTGAGCCCGTTTCATTTAGTGCGCTCCTTTCAAAAAGAGTTTGGTCTTCCGCCGCATGCGTATCAGATCCAATCTCGGTTAAGACTTTCTCGTAAGTTATTGAAACAAGGACATACTATTTCAGATACCGCTCAAGAGTGTGGCTTTCATGATCAAAGCCATTTTCATCGACACTTCAAAAAGGCTAATGGCTACACGCCGGGACAATACATCAAAATGCTCTAAACTTGCGTGGCTAAGGCATGGCTAACTTGTGTTAAGTGCGGCTAAGGTACGGTGAATTGGGGCATGAAATTGAGCAAGTTTGTACAATCGAACCGACTCAACTCCTCTTACATTGAATAGCCAATGTGAGAGAAAAAAGAATTATATGGATAGTGAAACAATGGATAGACGAACACAGTTATGGAAGGGCGTTTTAGCGGGAATGCCTTTGAGTATTGCGGTAATCCCTTGGGGAATTCTAGCCGGTTCATATGCGATAGATGCCGGATTGAATCAACTTCAAGCGCAAGCGATGTCGGCTATTTTGTTCGCAGGGTCGGCACAACTTGTTGCTGCAGGCATGTTCAAAGCGGGTATTGGCTTAGGTACTATGCTTCTGACCACACTGTTCATTACCTCAAGGCACTTTTTATACAGTGTATCGATGCGCGACAAAATCAGTCACCTTCCTGTGCGCTGGCGTCTATTACTTGGATTTTGGCTTACCGATGAGCTGTTTGCGATTTGCAGTGGGCAATCTCAGCAGGAATTTAATCGTTGGTACGCAGTTGGTGTCGGTGGGGTATTTTACTTTGTTTGGAATATTGCGAGCTTTGTTGGCATTGTCGCCGGTAGTCAAATTCCGTCACTCAACGAAATTGGGCTCGACTTCGCGGTTGCAGCAACCTTTATCGCTTTGGTTTTTCCATTAATCCGCACTCTACCCGTCGTGGTATGTGTGGTTGTTTCTCTGGTCACTTCGGTTGCCATGTCGGTTAACAATATTGAGGGTGGACTAATGATTGCAGCGATTGCCGGTATGTTAGCGGGCTTTTTCAGCGAATCGTTCCAAGAGCGAAGCAACGGTAACAAGACAATCGTAGAGGGGAAATAGAGATGATTTGGTTAACGATATTACTCATGACTGCGATTGTTTTCTTTAGTCGGTATCTGTTTTTAGAGCCTGCAATCCCGCTTCGGCTCAATCAAACCGCAAGACGCCTATTACGCTATTCAAGCCCAGCGGTACTGACAGCGATTTGGGGGCCCATTGTATTTGCTCCTGAACAAACATTTTGGCCAAGCCTTGAAAACCCATACTTGATAGGTGCGGTGGTGACTGGCTTCCTGATTTGGAAAACAGGCAATGTGCTGCTAACGATCGGCGTCAGCATGGCGGTGTTTTTGTTCTATAACCTCGTTGCGGTTGATTACCTTTTCTCTTGAGCTTCAATTTAGGTTTTATGTTTCTCCCATGATTTAAAGGCTATATAAATATGATTACTTGTTATGTTCGATATGTGATTGATCCTAAGAAGGTAAATGAGTTTGAGGCATACGCAAAAATGTGGATTCCTTTGGTCGCTAAATTTGGAGGCCAACACAATGGTTATTTCTTACCGTCGGAAGGGGCGAACAATATTGCCTTGGCGCTGTTTACCTTTGAAAGTTTGGCTGCTTATGAAGAGTATCGAATTAAGTCGCTGAGCGATGCTGAGTGTATTAAAGCGTTTGAATTTGCAGACGAAGTGGATTGCATCGTGAGTTATGAACGCAGTTTTTTTAGACCTGTTTTAGAGTGATAGACCTTGCAACGTATAGCGTGGTGGCATCTAATGTACTGATTCACTGTTTGTGTGTTTAGGTTTTGGTAAGGAGTTAGTTTGGCTAAGAAATATTATGTGGTTTGGAACGGTCGCACACCGGGTATTTTTACCACTTGGAACGAGTGTAAAGCGCAAGTTGATGGCTTTGCTGGTGCGAGATATAAATCGTTTCCAACACTAGGCGAGGCTGAGTCTGCTTTCGGTGGTAAAACGTCGTCTGCGTCAGGGTCTACGGCTACAAAGCCAAGCTCTACGGGTAAGTCGACGAAAGCAAAGGTGCCGCCTCTTTCAGAGCAGCAAATCACTGATATGCCTTTTGATATCAAGATCTTTACCGATGGTGCTTGTGAGCCAAACCCTGGTGAAGCAGGGACGGGGTTGGCGGTTTACCAAAACAACCAATTAACAGAATTGTGGTATGGCTTGTATCAGCCTGTTGGTACCAACAATACCGCCGAGTTACATGGCCTTAAACAGGCGTTTTTACTCGCAAAAGAGAAGTTAAACTCAGGTTTGTCTGTTGCGATTTATTGTGACTCTAAGTACTCGATAGATTGTATTACTAAGTGGGCAACTGGTTGGGAGAAAAAGGGCTGGACGAAGTCGGGCGGCGAGATCAAAAACCTCGATATTATTAAACCTGCCTATGCGCTCTACCAAGAACTGGCTTCAAAAATTACCATCTACCATGTGAATGGGCACGTTGGTATTGAAGGTAACGAATTGGCCGACAGAATGTCGATTGTGGCTATTTCATCGCAAGAGCAACAACTGACTCAATATCGTGATATCGAAGATATTGAATCTATTTTGGCACTGCGAGCTGGCTAGCTAGGCTTCTTAATGAAAAGCTAATAAAAGTTACTGAAAACCGAAGATCTCATAATTAGGTAGAAGATGCTAAATTGAGCGTTACATTTGAAGTTGATGTAGCGCTTTGCTTTTCTTGTGGAAGCTGGTGGTGCTTAGTTTCTTAAGTGTTAATTAGTTGCCTTAGTAGTAATTAGCTACTTTAGTTAGCTACTATTGAGCCGGGTCTTCTATCCAGCGAGATAATTGCTGAGCTTGTTTTATCGAATTAAAACTGTCCTTTACTCTTTGACGTGCCTTTAATCCCATTGACGTTTTATCATTGCTGCTCAACTGTGCAAAACGCTCAATCGCTTCTCTTAATTCCTCAACGTTCTTTTCGTTAACCACAAAACCGGTTTCAGGTGAGACGATCTCTTTGCATCCCATGATGTTGGTCGTAATGACGGGTGTGCCTACGGCCATCGCTTCTTTTAAAACGAGTGGTCCGGTATCCACACATCCTGTTTCAGAAAAGCAGAATGGTGCGATTAGGCTCTCATAGTTCGACAGTTTCTCTTTCACCCACTCGTTAGGTTTGGCGCCAAGAAAGGTCACGTTTCGAGTGAGCCCTTGCTCTTTTACCTGCAGTTTTAATTGTTGCTCTAAATCACCAGTACCGATGATATCAAGATGAATGTCAAGAGGTTGGGCTATCGGTGCTAATGCATCAATAAGGTGGTGGAGACCTTTTTGTTCAACTAACCGGCCAAGGAAAACAAAGCGAAGTTGTTTCGTTTCAGTTTTTGGATTGAGTTGGAATTGTTTGGTATTTACTCCGCAGTGTAGGAGCTTAACGTTTCCTTTCGCCATAGTATTGAAGTCCGCGAGCATGTCTTTGCAGACAGCGACCACAAAATCACTCGAAGAGATTTTCTGTTCAATATCATAAGCAAACTCGTAAACATCGTGGCCATGAGCGACAAACGAGCAAGTAATATTGAGAAGCTTTGCTGCTACGATAGCGTGAGCTGTGGTGTGCTGACAGAAATGTGCATGAACGTGTTCTACGTCTTTTTCTGCGAGTTGCAGTGCTAATTTGAATCCATAAGCGAACAGTGACTTTTTAGGCATACTGGTTTGCTTAGAAATAAATGAGATAGCTTTGAACAACCCTAGCCAGTTAATGTGGGTCACTTTACCCATCTGAACGTCTTTGCCAATTTCGACAATGTCGTAGTCAAATTGTTTTTCGCTGTTTTCAATTTTGAAGGTCATGACACAGACATCGTGTCCACAATCTTTCAAGGAGTCGACTTCTGTTTGAATGAAGGTCTCACTGAGTACAGGGTAGGTTGGCGCCACAAATGCTACTTTCTTCATTCCTTACTCCTCAAATCCATATGATTAAAGCGATTAAAGCGATCAAGCCAATGTAATAACCAATAAAGCAAGATACGAACCAAGATCTAATCGTAGCTTTGGCGGGCATTTCAATGGTTTTTTGAAGGCTACCCACCTAGAAGTGTCCCGTTTTCTCAAATTGATAGTCAAATTGAAGTTGTAGGTTTTTCGACCTGATGCGTTTTGTCGTCATTTTGGGAATGGACGCGTAGGTGGCTGATCTAGAAATGATTTTGTAGCTAGAAACTCTCGGCATAGAACATGCAACGTCAGCCATATAACGTATAAATCTGAGGGTGTCATTATGGCTAAAGTAAGTGTTGTTATTCCTACCTACAACTGCTTGGATTACCTGCCGAAAGCAATTGGCAGCGTACTAAAGCAGACTCATCAAGATGTTGAGCTCATTGTCATTGACGATAACAGTAACGATGGAACGTCTACGTATCTCGCGTCGATAGACGATGAACGCATTATTACCTTATCCACTTTGGGTGTTGGCGCACCTCAAGCAAGAAACCTTGGAATAGCGAAAGCAACGGGTAAATACATTGCTTTTCTAGATGCTGATGACTTCTGGCTACCCGAAAAACTCGAACACCAACTCGAATTTCACCAACGATCCCCAGGTCTTGCGATGAGCTTTACTAACTACGAACACCTTACTGAAGACTATCAAGTGATAGTTGATTGCTTTAGTTATTGGTCACAATTTCAAGATCAAGATGAAGCGTTTATCAATATTGAAAACCCGTTGGAGTTCATCATTGAAAACAATGTGATTGGAACATCGACGGTCATGGTGAAAGCAGATGTGTTTTCTCAAACAGACAGTTTCAATGCTGACATTAAGTATGGGGAAGATTGGGAACTGTGGCTTCGAATGAGTGAAAATCATCAGATTGGTGTATTGAACTCAGTGCAAGTAGGCTACTTGATGAGATCGAGTTCCGTTACCCAAACGGAAAGCCTTAAATTGAGAAATTTGCAGTCTATAGAAGCTATTCTCCAGCGTTACCAAAATGACAGTCAACGATGGGACCTACCAACTTCGAGTTTCAAAATCGCAAAAGCAAGAATTCTGGAAGGTTACGCTGACTATTATCGAGGCTTACAAAAAAACCGACTGGCCATCTCATACAGTATCCGTTCTTTAGTTTTGGCTCCTCAAAAACGAACGTTACGACATCTTCTTGGGGACTGTAAGAGTTTCCTAACTCCTGCATGGTAGGGAATAGGTGTCTCCTATGGGTTCACTAAAACAGTCCGCCTATTACGCCATCGGTATTGTGATGATGAAAGGGATCTCACTTGTGATGATCCCCTATATCACCCATAAAATGACGTTGGCTGAATACGGTTCATTAGAGGCCATCGTCTTGCTGGCTGATATAGGGACGATCCTATTTAGTTTCGGTATTGTTGAGGCAATGTATCGATATGTGGGGGTGGCTGAGGGTGAAGAAAAGAGAAAGCTTGTCTCCAACTGTTTCACTTTGAGTGTTTTAGTCTGCGTGTTAGGAGGTGCCTTAATAGCTCTTAGTATGCCGCTGTTGTTATTGATGTTGCCAGTCGAGTTCCAGCCTTATCAAATCCTACTGCTATTGATCCCTACCATGCTAGATGGTGCGATTTCTATCCCGCTAACATTGATGCGAATGAATGCGATGGCCAAACGTTTTTGCATGCTCAATGTATTGAAGGCGAGTGTGCAAGCAGCAATGACCTTTATCCTACTGGAAGCAGGCTATGGCATTGATGGTGTTCTGATATCTTCCGCGGTGTCGAGTGTGTTGTTGATGCTGTGTTTATTACGTTATCAATGGCAAGAGATGGGTACATTTGGCAGCCTCAAGTACTCTGCTAAGATTCTAAAATTTGGGTTACCCACGTTAGTCGGTGGTGCTTCGATATACATGATTACAGGGCTAGACCGTTGGGTGATGGCGAGTTTCGTCGGCGTTGAAGAGCTTGCGATTTATGCGGTCAGCGGTAAGTTTGCGTTGATTCTAGGCTTACTGTTGCAGCCTTATGCACTTTGGTGGTTTCCAAATCGTGTTGCTATGCTTCAACAATCCGGTGGTCATAAAGTGTGTGCGGAGAGAGCGTTAGTAGGCGTTAATCTGGCCATTGTTTTGGGCTGTTTGATGATCCTCACTGTACCTGGATTTATTGATTTGATTCTACCAAGTAGTTATCAGTACGCGGGGACTATCGTCGTGGCACTCTTGGCTATTGGTGTAATAAAGAGTGCAGGGGATTACCTTAATCTAGGCTGCTTTAGTGGTGACTCAAGTCAATCGCAAATGTGGATACAGGGTGGGTGTGCAGCCTTAGCAGCCATTGGTTATTTTGTTGTGACACCTATCTATGAAGTATGGGGAGTTGTGATGGTGCTCTGTGGCACTTACGCCGTGAGATTGTTACTGCTCTATATCGTGAGCCAAAAGATGGAATATTTACCTTATGATCACCGTAAATGGATGGTCGCGGTGAGCATCGGTCTACTTGCGATTATCAGTGACAGGCTCCTTGGTTGGGTGCTGGTTGATGTGCATGATTTTGTTTTAGGCAGTTTTGTTGCGATAGTGACGTTAGTTGCCTTCATTCGATACTCTATTATCCCTGTACCACAGGCGCTACTCGATAAGTTTATGTTAGGTAAGCATTCGCATGTGGGTTGAATTCGTGTCACCCAAAGTACAGCGGGTAATCGGCAATTAGACACACAATCATCCGCGATAATAAAACGCTGTTCATAATCGGTCGAATTAGATAGTATTTATAAATTCAGTGAATGCTAGCGATGGGAAGATATATGAATAAGTGGATGCTGCTCCTTTCTCTGTTTTCAGCTACCTCATACAGCTCCTTTGATTTTTCAAGTGAGGGTATTACTGCTCCTGACTTCAATTCTCCGGATTTCAAGCCGCCTGAAGTTTCTCAACAGGAACAGCACAATATCGTTTGTGAAAGCGTGGTCTGCAATTCAACGTCTGCACGCCAGTCGGTTTCTGTTGTTGGTGAAGTGCCTGATAGAGAGCTTAACCAAACCATTGAAACTCTTGCGAGTGCTATCTATATCATCGGTGAAATTGGTGTCGCGGAAAACTTGTCTACGCCAGAATATGAGAAGTTTTTTGAGAATTAGTTGAAAGGATACGACAGTAGGATTGGTACTGGTTTTAATAGCTGCTATAAAAGGTCGTATCTCATTTAATGATACGACAACCTTGGCGTATTGAGACTAGGAAATACCAATGGAAATATGGAAGTTGCTGCTGTTTATCCCCGCTTGTTTTGCGCTCAACATGACTCCGGGCCCTAACAATTTGTTATCAATGAACAACGCCCGTTGTTATGGATTTAAGGCCGCCTTTGTCGCTGGGTTAGGAAGAATCCTCGCTTTTTCTGGCATGATTGCTTTGGCTGCATCTGGCTTAGCGGTTGTGCTTTATACCTCTGAAACTCTGTTCTTCCTTATCAAACTATTTGGTGCGATGTATCTGTTGTGGATCGCGTTCAACCTATGGCGCTCACAAGCGAGCCCGGTCGAGGAAATCGAACGAAATAAGAATTGGTTTGGTCTGGTTAAACAAGAATTGGCACTTGCCGCTGGCAACCCTAAAGCGATACTTATCTTCACCGCATTTCTTCCTCAATTTGTTGATGTTTCTGCGAACGTAAATACTCAATTCTTTGCTTTAGGTAGTACGTTCCTTGTGTTAGAAATGTTCGCGATTTCCATCTATGCGGCATTTGGCTTATATCTACGAAATTGGTTTTCAAAACCTCAAATGGCCAAGCGCTTCAATAAAGCATGTTCTGTGTTTCTTGCCTTGTCTGGTGCGAATTTGTTGGTGAGCCGTCAGTAGCTCTCATTTTGTTTGTTTAGTTTATCGTTAATCTTTTAAGGCCTATGTATGAATGTTGTCTGTGCGGAAAAACAAGAACTGGCTGATATCTACCAGCTTGAACACGCTTTGTTTGGCGAGCACGCCTATCCGCTGTTTTTCTTTCGTCAGGCGTTTGATTGCTGGGGGAAGGGCTTGTTGGTGGCGAAACAAGCTTCGCAGGTTGCGGGCTATGTGTTAATGACACCAACCGATAAACAACAGGAGTATTGGGTTTTGTCATTGGCTGTTGATACGGCTTACCGAGGCATGGGGATTGGCAGAAAGCTAATGCAGCAGGCGATAGAAACCTTGCCACAAAAATCCAAGCTGTTGCTTACCGTTGACCCAAATAACAACTCGGCTTGTGAACTGTATTTGTCGATGGGTTTCGTGACTATCAAGGAAGAGAGTAATTATTTCGGTGACGATGAGCCTCGTCAGGTCATGCAGCTCATCGTCTAGTTCCCGCTTCATGTATCTGTTTAGATGTAAGCATCGCATGCTTAAGTTAGCATCACGATACCGTGCATCAGCACCACGCTGGACGTTAATCGGGTTCGCATATCAAAATAGCCATCGGGGCCTTCACTTTGGTTCTCTTCTCTCATAGACCTTTCCGCTCGCCAAACCGCAATGTAGCCAATGATAAGAAGGATAATGGTGAGAAACTCTTGCTGCTCACCTAGCAACACCGACAGCCAAGCTGTCAACACAATAACATTGCTTAGAATCAGAGCCTTGTTGCTGGATGGGCTTTCGAAATTTTCGATGCCATTTCCCCACAAAATACCTGACAAAAAACTCAATATGACCACGCTGTAGGTGATGAAGAGTGTTTCGCCGCTCAAGCTAAATAATTGGCTGTCGGTGAGTGATAACAGTAGGCCGAATAAAAAGGGGATTAAACCCAAATAACCAAGCTTGGCCATGGTGTTGCGTGTTTGAGTTGTCGCCATATAGTCCGCCCTCATAACTGTTGCTCTATTGCATTTTTGAGGGTACTACTGGTTGGCGATGTAGAACTCGGGAAAGTTGCAATCACTTTACCTTCTTTGCTGACCAAGAACTTGTAGAAATTCCATTTCGGTTTGATACCGGCTTGTTGTTGGATTTCGGAAAAGACTGGGTTTGCGTCAGGTCCAGACAGTGAAGCGCGCGCCATCATTGGAAAGGTGACGCCATAATCTAGGTAGCAGATTTTAGCGGATTGCTCCTCGCTTCCTCTGTCTTGGCGGAAATCATTACTTGGGAACCCAACAACCGTGAACCCTTGATCTTTATACGTTTGGTGAAGCTGCTCAAGTTGCTCAAATTGTGGTGTGAAGCCACATTGGCTGGCTGTGTTCACAACCAAAAGGGTTTTGCCTTGAAACTCTTCACACAGTTCTATCTCTTCGTTCGAATTCAACAAACGTTGTTTGCCGTTGAGTATCTCAGGGCAACTGGCTGCAAAAGCGATAGAGCTCGTTAGGCTTGTAATCAGGGCGGTGGAGCAAAGCAGTGAAGGTTTCATAGGTTTGGCTCATTTTAGTTGGCGTAACTGTTAGTACTCTTGCGCAGCGCGAAATGATCACTCTAATCATTAACCGTCACTATTTATGAACGAATCAAGTGTCATCGCAGATGAGATATGGAGCGACCAAACGACTTATGTTCACCCTTGCACCAAGGCGAGCGGCTAACAGATACATGCCACCGATTTTACGATGGAGGAATAGGGCATCTGTGGGTGGTGTGTGCCAATACTCTTGCTCCATGCTGAGTATGGTGCCAGCTTCACGAAGACGTTGTGCTAAACCACTTGCTTTGAAGTCGTAATCTTCGTCAACCAACATCGGCTCACAAGCCATTTTCACCAGGTTTAGAATCGCTTGGCGTTGTTCGGGGAGAATCGTCTCGCTAAAGAACCCTATTTGCTCTAACGCTTGGTTGAGTCCTTGCTCATCGTTGTTAATCACTGAAGAAAAGGCTAAGCGATAACCTTCGCTGAATCGGTCGCTGTATTCTCGAGTTGCTCCGAAATCTAATAAGCCAATTTGTCGGGTGTTTTCAACGTAAAGGTAGTTGGCGAAATTGGGATCGGTTTGCACCATCTTAAAGTCGAATAACTCTCTAAATAGGAGATCAAGCAAGCTGTGCATCACAAAGTCACGGGTGCTTTGGTCGTAACTTTCTATCTGTTCTATTGAGACGCCCTCAATGAAGTCCATGGCGAGCACGGATTCTGAAGAGACTTGCGGATGGATCTTAGGTACGACGAAGTGTGAGTGTTCTTTTAATGCATTGTGATAACGATTCGCATAGTCCGCCTCACGAGCATAGTCTGCTTCATCGTGGAGCTGTTTCTTTGCCTCTTCTAATAAGCCTTTGTAGTCGACCGATTTGGGTATCAACCCAACAATATTAAGCAATGTGCCCACGTTGTCCACATCACTGTCGATGCTTTTTCGAATGCCTGGATATTGGACTTTGATGGCAAGTTTGTCTCCAGAGTCGCTATACGCTTGGTGAACCTGACCGATGGACGCACTGGCGATAGGCTTAAAGTTGAAGGAGATAAACTCCACCTTCCAGTTCATTCCGAGCGAATTTTCTAACACTTGATTGAGCTGTTTGGCTGGCAGAGGGTCAGCGTCTGAACGTAGGCGAGCAAGAATGTTGGCTAACTCTGGTTCAAGAATATCACCCGCATCCATCGACAGCATTTGACCGAGTTTCATCGCTGCTCCACGCAGGTGCGCGAGCTGGTCGGTCAGGCGAGCAATGTTCTGTGGCGTTAACAGCAAGTCTTTTGCCTTGGGTCTGTTGCCTTGTGCGATTTGCTTGGTGCCTTCTGTTAGTACGTTACCTGCGACTCTTGTCGCCAACGAGGCGAACTTACTAAATCTAGAAAGTCGATGAGTGGGAAGATTTCTCTCTTTTGCCGACATAAAGTCTCTCTCTGGGAATCTGGGTTCACTACAAAGTTCTATCAATCATTACACAACGTTATGTTTTGTTGTGATAACTTGTCGCGTGGAACAGTAAACAGAATTAAAAGGACAAAGCATGAAATTTATTTGGTTGAAAGTGGCCGTTACTGTATTGGTGTTCGCAGCACTGTTTGGCATCGTTTACTACAAAGTCGCCAGCGGCATATCTTAACTCAATACTATTTGATGCAGCTGTTTCCGTTGCAACGCGACTTTCCGGTTAGCCAGAACGAAATTTTATATCGATTCTTGGCAAACCGTAGATAGCACCAATCTGCCACTGGCTTGAACATCGTCCAACGTAATGGGGCATACAGCCAACCTTTTCCTACTAGCTTCCACGCTTGGTAAGTCACGTCTAGACCGAGCAGCAGCTTTCCGTTTTCGTCCAGTGCATGCAAAATTGTATTGGCTGCCTCGGCATCTATTTGTGGGTAGTTTGAAAACGCTTCACTGTAGATATCGATGGTCTGGATCTGATTTTTGGAATCAGACTTAGTCAGCGCTGCCATCTCTTTTGCGCAAAGTGGGCAGGTTCCATCGTAAAATATCGTCAGTTGTGTCATTGTTTTTCCGCCTGTGGCTTAGTTAGAAGAACCTTCAGTTGCCCGCTAAATCGGCACCCTTCACACGCTTGTTATTCGATAAGCTTAAAGTGGCTACGCTATTGTACCTTTTAAAGATCACTCTCCTCGTATCAAAGCTCTAAATATGTCTGACTTAGACACTTTGTTCACCCTTTCAAGTTCTTGATTATTTGGTTAAATCTCGACTTTATGGACAAATGATAACAAAGCGTCCAATAAAGGTGTGCCTTCAATATATAAACATCAACCAAATCAATTAGTTGAACTTGGCTTGGAATATGCTCTATCGAACCTACGAATTGCTAAAGGATTTTCTCCAATTTGGGCAAGGCAGAAAACCCTAACAGCATAAGTATGAACAAATGGAGAGAGAACATGAAGGTTATAAATTATTTACTTAGTGTGCTTTTGTTGTTTAGTAGCCCCCAGTTGGCGTGGGCTACTGTTGATGTGATGGAACTTGATGGTAATGCGACCAGTGATAATAGTGGTATTGATTGGGACGATGTAAATGATCCCAATAGCATGGTTGGGATTGCAGAATTTTTCCAAAAAGACCGTAACGGTATCGACCAAATTTTTTGGAAGGGGGGATCAAAAGATGATTCCGACATTACGGATTGGGCGTTCCGTACTGCGTCACCACAACCAAAAGATGACTTTACTAATGCGTATGCTGCTGCCTTTGAAAGCGAAGGCGATTTGCTGATTTACTTTGGTGCAGACCGATATGCCAACAATGGTGATATGTACATTGGTTTCTGGTTCTTACAAGACCAAGTAGGATTACCAGATGGACAAACTAAGGGCGACTTTGTTGGGCAGCATGTCAATGGGGACATCCTTGTGCTGATTTCATTCCCACAAGCGAGCGGTGGTAACCCCTACATTGAAGTATTCCAATGGGATTTGAATAATGGTGATGTGACTGACAACATGACGAGAATTTTCCAAACTGACGGAGATCCTAAATCGAATGATTTTGTTGGTGCACGATGTGGCAGTGGCGCTGTCGGTGTCGAGAAGATATGTGCGATTTCAAATGATGATTCTATCGGGGCAATTGCTTTACCCAATGTACAAGGTTGGGATTATCTAGCTAAAACGGGTGAAACTACAACGATTCCAACAGAGAGCTTTGTGGAAGGTCGATTAAACTTGTCAGCTCTGTTAAGTGATGAGTTTGGTATTGAGGATATTCCTTGTTTCAGTAGCTTCTTAGTGGAGTCACGAGCTTCCCGTTCGATTGATGCATCTTTGGCTGACTTCGTTGTCGGCTCATTCAGTTTATGTAGTATCAGCATAGCGGCGACTTGTAACACAACCAGTTTTACGGTTGATGGCATGTTCAATATAGATTATACCGTGACGGTGACCAACACTGGTCCTGGTTCGTTAGGCACCAATGGTGATTATGACGTGGCCTTTTTATCGGAGTCACCAATCTTAGGTGCGCTTCCTGTGGTTGGGAACGGTGATGAAGTGTGGAGCGTCGGTGAGTCATTCTCATTCATGGGTAATTACTTGTCTGTAAATAACGGTGCCGTCGGCGTGATAGATGGTTCAGTGGATCTTGATGGGCTTATCGTGAATGCTCAAGCTCCTGTGGCTTACAATTGTCCGCCAATCGACTTGAGTCCAATGGTTGAGATTTCTAAGGTATGTAATAGCTTCTTAGAGGTTGATAGTGGTCAAGTTGTGCTTAAGAAAACCTATGATGTTGAAATATGTAATACCGGTGATATCCCATTGGCCATTGAATCGCTGGTGGATTCTAAGGATGACTCTTTGAGCCGTTCTGACTTACCTACCGAAGTCGTCAACAGCAGTTATTACCTCGACTTCGCTTTACCTTGTGATGATCTTGAGGATGTGACCACATGTGGTGCTGGTAATATGTGTAGTGCATTAAGTGCCGACCCTGAGCTGTTTGCTTGTAAGACGGGTGAAGGAGAGTGGATACCGAACTTTGGTGATGCGATTGGTCAAGTGTGTACGCAAGTAAGCAAAACCTATGCGCCAAATGTGTTACCAACTGGAGTAGACGGAATGCTATCTAATCAAGTTACAGCAACGTTTGACTCGCTGTTCTTGCAAGAAGCATTTATGGAAACATCGAACATTGCAACCTGTGATGTTTGTCCATTTACTGTTCCAGAGCCATAAGCACTTTCATTAATTGAGTACAACTAAACTTTAAAGCAGCCTAGTTCGTTAGGCTGCTTTATTAGTTATTTAGTTATTTAGTTATTTAGTTATTTAGTTATTTAGTTATTTAGTTATTTAGTTATTTAGTTATTTAGTTAGCTAGTTAGGCGACTTAAATTACTATCTGATGTTTTTTGATTAGCTTGTACAAGGTTGTCCGAGAAATAGACAACGCTTTAGCAGATTGGGAAATATTGTAGTGGTGTTGCTGAATCACTCGACGAACATTTTTTGAAGAAAGTCGAGTGTCACTCTCAGTGTCGGGTGACTCGTCTTTCAATTGAATCCCCATATGACGAGTAGAGAGGGCACTTGAATTAGAAAGAACAATCGCTCTTTTTATGCAGTTGAATAATTCTCGGACATTGCCCGGCCAATGGTACTGTTTCATTTGCTCAAGGGTGTCACTAGGCAGTTTGGTTTTGGATGCATATTTGTGCTTCAGCTCAAATCGAACCAAATCTTCTATGTCTTCTTTGTGATCATTGAGTGGCACTAAATCCAATGGAAGTACATTGATCCGGTGAAAGAGATCCTTTCGAAATTTACCCGCAGCAACGGCTTGTTCGATGTTGACGTTGGTGGCGAAAATCACACGGCAATCTACGGGCAATTGGTTGTTACTGCCTAATCGCTCTATCAAGTTATTTTCTAGAAAATGGAGTAAGTAGGTTTGCAGCGATAGTTCAAGGTCGCCGATCTCATCTAAAAATAGTGTGCCACCATTCGCTCTTTCTACATGTCCGACGTAGCGTTTGTTTGCTCCAGTGAACGAGCCTTTTTCAAAACCAAATAACTCGGAGTGAATCAGTGACTGTGGAATTGCGCCACAATTTACTGCGATAAAAGGTTTCTGGCTACGAGCTGAGGCTTCATGTATTAAACGTGCACATAGGCTTTTTCCTGTTCCTGTTTCCCCTTGAATCAGTACTGGAAAATCGTTGTTAGCGATCTTAGTTATTTTCTTTTTAAGTTGTTGGATGGTGCTGGATTGCCCCACCAATTGATATTCATGGCACGAGGAAGGCTTAGGTTTGTTTTGCTTGGTGTCTACCATGCCATATGCATGCCCTAAATTTCGACAAAGCCATTCTGTATCAATAGGTAGATGGTAATAATCCCAATAGGTTTGCTTAATGAGTGGTAAGTCGTGACTTGGTGGCAGGCTACAGATAGCGATTGCTTTTAAACTTGGAGAATGAGCCTTCAGTACTGAAATTTGCTCACATTGTTTGTCGATTGAAGATGATGTTAGACAGGAAACGACAATTGGTGCGCAGCAGTGGCTGCGGGAATTGAGCAAGTGAATGGCCTGCTCGCTAGTTTCTGCAATTTGAGCTTCCCATTTATGGAGACGCAGTTCCTCTACCCACTGTTTATGATGCAGGCATGCGGTGTTGCATAATAGAATCACAGAACGAGTTTTAGGCTCAGGTGATACTCTTTTTGATGACATTGTGCTCACTCTTCATGCTTCGACTCCATGATGAAACCTACAGTAAGCCCCCTAAATATCCCATAAGCTTAGAAGCAAAATTCAATTAATTCGAGTACACAAATCTGATGGCGTTTGGCTGACATGTGTCATTCTCTCAAGCGGGAAATCCAATCTGGTGCTTTACTTACTGATATTTATGCTTATTAATAAAGGTATTCACGAATATCGTGTTTTTACTGTTTTGTTTATTGATGATCACACAGTAAACTCCGCGCTAGTCACTAACGATAAAGAGCTGATATTGATGATAATTAACGTAGCAAAAAAGTTCATTTTGGCAGCGTCTGCGCTGGTGCTAAGTGGTTGTGTGAGCTATAGCGTGACTGAACAAGAAATGACGAACTACCTACAAGATTCTGTGATGTTAGAGCAAGAAGTCGGTGTGCAAAACGTTATGTATGCGCAAGTGGCGGTTGATGACTTAGCGGTGCAAATTGGTCGATCTGATGCCGAGCGTGTGTCTGTTCTGGCGAATACCAATGCAAAGGTTCAAGTGTTTAACATGCCAAACATGGGGTTGGATTTAGACTTAGAGTTCAGCGCGATTCCTGAATACGACAAGGAAAGTGGCGAGGTGTATCTAAAGTCGTTGCGACTAGAACGCTTTGAGGAGAAGGGCAAACAACTTTCGCCAGAAATAGAGACACTACTCAAACCTGCGGTATCGATGATAGGTTTTGCTTTGTCTCAGTCTCCTGTTTACAAACTCGACAGCAATAAGGTTCAAGAGTCGTTGATTAAGTCATCGGAACCGAATCTAGTGATCAGAGACAACAAGTTGGTTATCGAACTGTTCGATTAACCCTACGTGCATTAGCTTTGACTAAGCTCCAACACATAATGGCTGCCTACTAGGTAGCCATTTTTGTTTGTGTTGAGTCGGTCATGACTGTTTTTAGTCGGTTTACTTACCTTGTCTATCAGTCTCATTTATTGAATTAGCCGCGTATCTCACCTTTACTTTACTCTTGTGAGCAAGTCATCGCTTCAGTCATCAAATCATAAAAAAGAAAAGGTGAACGAACTATGAAGAGTCCAGTAATCGCGGATAACAAACCCGTCAAAGTAGAGCTGACGAAGGGAGAGGAGTATTACTTCTGTACCTGTGGGAAATCGAAAAGCCAACCGTTTTGTGACGGTTCTCATGCAGGAACCGGCTTCAAACCGAAAAGCTTTGTCGCCGAAGAGAGTGGTGATGCGTACCTGTGCCGCTGTAAGTATTCTAACAACCTTCCTTTTTGCGATGGCACTCATAAACAGTTCACTGCGGAGCAAGTTGGGCAAGAGGGCCCTGAAGTTCATGTTCAAGCTGCTGCGCCAGATTTGTCTCCTGCTGCGAGCGCAACCAAAGAAGAACCGACCGTCGAGTTTATTCATCAGCTAGCGCGTGATGGTTTATCCAAGGTCGGGCATCATGGGCCAATGACCTCTATGGGCGTGCCAAGACACCTATTGCCTCACTGGGATGATATTCAAGTGATGGTTGCACAAATGGCGACCAAACCGTTATTGGAAAATGTGCCCGTCGGAACTGAGCTTATTATTGGGCCAAAAGCGAAAAAGCCGCTCAAATTGAACATCTCCTTGTTTGTTTCTGATATGAGTTTTGGGTCTTTGTCTGAAGAAGCGAAAATATCTTTAGCGACAGGCGCAGAGCTTGCAGGAACTGGGATTTGCTCCGGAGAGGGCGGAATGTTGCCTGAAGAGCAAGCGGCGAACTCACGTTACTTTTATGAATTAGCCAGCGCGCAATTTGGTTACGATGAAGCTAAGCTCAAAAATGTCCAAGCCTTCCATTTTAAAGGTGGGCAGGGTGCTAAAACCGGAACCGGCGGCCACCTACCGGGTGCGAAGAACATCGGCAAGATAGCTGAGGTTCGTGGTATTGAAGCAGGTACCGCCGCGATTTCCCCACCCACCTTTGTTAATCTAAAAACTGTCGAGGATTTCAAAAATTTTGCCGACCGAGTTCGAGAAGTGACGGGCGGTATCCCAATAGGCTTCAAGCTAAGTGCTAACCATATCGAAGAAGACATTCAGTTCGCATTAGATGCCAGTGCCGATTACATCATTCTAGACGGTCGAGGCGGCGGTACTGGGGCTGCGCCAGAAATGTTCCGAGACCATATCAGTGTGCCAACGATTCCAGCTTTGGCTCGCGCTAGAGCTTACCTTGATAAACAAGGCGTCAGTGACCGAGTTACATTGATCATCACGGGTGGTTTACGCGTTCCGATGGACTTTGTGAAAGCGATGGCGCTTGGTGCTGATGGCGTCGCTATCTCAAACAGCGCTATGCAGTCGATAGGGTGTGTGGCGGCGAGAATGTGTAACACTAATAATTGCCCGGCGGGTATTGCGACTCAAAAGGCCGACTTACGTCAGCGTTTAAATGTCGAGAAAGCATCGAATCAGCTTAAAAATTTCTTCGAGGCGTCGACAGAATTAATGCAAGTGATGGCGAGAGCGTGTGGGCATGATCATCTGAATCAGTTTAACCCTCACGATCTGGCAACATGGAATCGCGAAATGGCGGAGCTATCGGGTGTTGCCTATTCGGGTGTCAGTCCATTAAATCAATCTGAGTAAATAACACCTCAATAAAGCACACCCACTGCATTCTGGGTGTGCTTCTTTTTGTCTATGCAATACAAGTTCGTATTTTGCCTGCGGTAATTCCCTGTTTTATAGTCATTTTTAAATTATTTCCTACTTATTGAAAATATCACTTTACCTCAAGTTAACTTGAAGTTTTATCATCTCTCTCGAACTTAAGAAATCACCTGTTTTGTTGTGAGTTAATCACGAGAAGGCAATAAAATGAGAATAGGTTGGGATATGGAACAGAGAAATATTAACGAATACTTTTCGAGAATCGGTTTGCCAGAAACAACGGGTGCAACCATCGAAAACCTAAAAGCCATTCATCAACATCAACACCGAAGTATCCCTTTTGAAAACTTTGATGTGATTAATGGTCAACCTATTCTGCTTTCTCAAGAGGCGCTTCATGAAAAGCTGGTGGTTAATCAACGAGGTGGTTACTGCCAAGAGTTGAATGGACTGTTGCTGAATGTGTTAAGCCACTTGGGCTTTGAAGCCAGAAGCTTACTTGGTCGTGTTCATTTAGCGGGCGAGCCGACAGGGCGTAGCCACCGAGTGACCTTAGTGACCATTGATGGCAAACAATGGCTGGTGGATGCAGGCTTTGGCACTTTTACCCCTCGTGCTCCATTATTGCTAGAAGCCAACCTTGAGCAGAACTCTGGTTTACAAAATACCGACTTACAAACCTTCCGCTTCATCGAAGACGAACTGTATGGCTTGCTACTGCAGATAAAGCAGGGTGAAGAGTGGATGAATGTATACAGCCTAGACATGACGTATGTGTGCGCCAACGATTTAGAGTCGAGTAACTTCTTCACATCAACCAGCCCGAAATCGATTTTTACGTCGAACTGTATTGCGGCACTGCCAATTGAAGATGGGATCGTCACGCTACTTAATCAAAAGATCAAAGTGACGAAAAACGGCTCAACAGAAGAGTGGTTGCTCGAAGATGAAGCGTCTTACTTTGCTGCCCTACAAACCTACTTTGGGCTGACGCCTAATGTACCTTTTTCAACTTTAAAGAAATGTTTTTAACCGAATTCGAGGATAAATAATGAAAGTATTAGCGATTGGCGCGACCAACAGTACAACATCAATAAACCAACAACTTGCCGCATACACCGCAAGCTTAGTTGAGGGGGCTCAAGTCGAAGTACTTGATCTCAATGATTTCGAGATGCCAATTTACAGCGAGAAAAGGGAGCAAGAATCAGGTGTTCATCAACACGCTCAACGCTTCTTTGACAAGATCGGAGAATCAGATGCGGTTGTGATCTCCTTTGCTGAATACAACGGCTCATACACAGCCGCCTTTAAAAACGTATTTGATTGGGCATCGCGTATTGATATGAAGGTGTATCAAGGCAAACCTGTGGTCATGCTCGCGACATCTCCAGGGCCTGGGGGCGCGACCTCGGTGTTGTCTTCTGCGGTCAATTCAGCACCGTACTTTGATGCTGATGTGAAAGGCTCGATGTCAGTACCAAGCTTCTACGATAATTTCGATATGGAATCGGGAGAGATGACTAACCCAGAAATGATTGAACACCTCAAGATGATCATGAACAAAGTCGTTCGATAGACTTCTACTCAGTGAATCAATCAAAGGTGAGTGGATAGAACGCAAATTGAAAAGACAGCCACCATTCAATGGTTGTCTTAATGTGGGTTCTAGTTTGATAACTCAGCAGCAGTATCGGCGAAGATACCTGGCATATCTTTAGCTTCACGCTCAGTTTGGCCGCCATGTTTTAGAAATGCACCGATGATAGCCGCGGTTTTTTGCTCTTTTGCACGCTCTAGGAAGTATCTTAGTTCTAGCTCTGCGCCCGCTTGCTCATCTTTGATTGAGGTGGCGATGATCTCTTTGTACATCACGATGTCACGTATTTCTAATTGGCTGATCACGCCTAGTGTAGCCGCTAAGAAACTGTCTAGTTCCGCTTTTGGTACAAACTGCGTAATGATGTTACGGCTCTCTGCTTGTTGAGCTGTAAAATCGTTGCCTAGTAGCAATGCTTGTAGCGCTTTGTTTTTGCCCATGCGTCTTGCAAATTGCACTGCGCCTTGGCCACCGGTCGGGATGTTTACATGAATTTCTGGTTGTGCGAACGCTGAGTTTTCAGTGCCGTAAGCAAGGTCACACGCCATCACAAATTCATTACCGCCCCCGCGAGCGACACCATCAACCGCAGCAACAGACACTTGTTTCATCGCTTTAATGTTCTCGATCATGTGGTTGAATTCAATTGAACCTGCTTGTCCACCTTGAGTTCCGTTGATCACTTTGAGATCTAAGTGAGCCAAAAAGAAGCTCTCGTTCAATGATTTAAATACAACCACTTTGGTATCACGATCATCTTTTAATGAAAGAACAAATGCGTTGATCTCATTGATCAAATCGAAAGTCAGCACGTTCACTGGTGGGTTGTTGATTGATACCGTTGCAATGCCATTTGAGTTAGTCACAGATAGTAATGTCATGGGGTTTTCCTCTAATAATTTGGGACTGAATGTTGTCTCCGTTATGTGCAGCTACTATAAATCTGTAATAAGATGAGAAAAATAGTCATATTGGCACTTAATTGGTGCTCTGAATGCAACAAAGGTCGTTATGGATATCTCTAGTCGTTTATTATTGTTACTTGAAGTGGTTGAGCTGGGTTCGTTTGTCAAAGTTGCTGAGCAAAGAAATGTCGACCGTTCTGTTATCTCAAAGCAGATCAGTCGTCTTGAAGAAGAACTCGATGTTCGCTTGTTGAATCGCACAACACGTTCTCTATCTTTGACGGCGGCTGGCAATGAAATGGTCAATCAAGCGCATCAGCTTCGTGCACTGTTGAACGATACTCGACGCTTGGCGCAAAACTATCATGCAGAGCCTCGAGGATTATTAAGAATCACCAGCTCTACCATGTTTGGTCGGCAATATGTTCAGCAGGCGATATCGGTTTTTCAGAAGCAATATCCGGACGTAGACTTCGAATTACGACTCGAAGATCGAGTTGTTGATATGGTCAAAGAAGGGTTTGATATTGGCTTTCGAATTGGCAAGCCAAAGAATTCAAGCTTGATCAGTCGTAAGGTTGCTCGAAGCAGACTCTTGATCGTGGCTTCGCCTGAGTTCATTGCTCAGCATGGAGAGATCAATACGATTGAGAAGTTAGAATCATTACCTGCAACGATCTATGCCGCGCCAGGTTTACTGATTGATCAGTTCTCGTATGTCGACCAACAGGGTAAGGCACAGCACTTTCAACTAAATGCGACCTACAAAGTGAATGATGTTGAGATGATTCCTAAAAGCGTGGTGGCAGGAAGTACACTTGCTGTGGTGACCGCGCAAATGTTGACCGATGAAATCACCAGTGGGCAGTTAGTCCCGATCATGACTCACCTTCAACTGGATGATTTTGGTACTTTCTACGCGGTGTATCCACATCGAGATGCCCCAATTAAAACCAAGCTGTTCCTCGACACATTGAAGTCGATAGTGGGAGAAGATATGCCTATTTGGGAACAGAACATTCCAGGGTTTGAGTCCATGTACGGCAATACCTTAGCCAAAATCTAAGTGAGGTCACAAGGGCTGAACTTAAACTTAAGATTAACTTTAGCTATACTTAATTTCATGGATTGGAATGGCTAGATAACCGAACAAGGGAAGTGAACGAAGATGAAAAACGTCGTGTATTTAACGATTGGTCAACTTTCGGAGCGAAGCGGTGTCGCTCCTTCAGCGCTGCGCTTTTATGAAACCAAAGGGCTGATTGCTTCGATTCGCACTAATGGCAATCAACGTCGCTATCAATCCGCGATGTTACGACGAATCGCCCTGATTCAAGTCGCTCAGTCGATTGGTTTTACGCTTGAAGAGATCACAGAAGAGCTGTCTACCTTACCAATGAACCAGACCGCGACTAAGCGTGATTGGGAGCGAGTCGCGAAGAAATGGCAAGGACAACTCGACAGCAAGATGGCACAAATCCGCTCGCTACAAGAGAACCTAACCGGCTGTATCGGCTGCGGTTGTTTGAGTATGCAGAAGTGCCATTTATTGAACCCTGAAGATATCCTGCACGACCAAGGGCAGGGCGCTCAACGCATCGTTGATTAGCCCTAAATTAAGGTTCCCTATCTGAGAGCGTTGAATCCAATACATTCTATTTGATTGTCGTTAAGCCACTGCTTGAGTTCCGAGCTGGTGAGAAGTTGATGCTCTTCCACTCGTTTTTCGCTGTAGCTAGACAGTGACTTTAGCTCCTCGCTCGCAGAAAGCGCGGGGTGACACATCAACTCGACGGTGCCGTTGGGCATTGCGGTTTGGTAGCTCATTAGCAAGTCTTGTAAGCCTGCTAGCGAAACTCCCTCGTCAAAAAATCGCATGTCGAAAGCGTCAGGTGTTGCTACCGAAAGCGACACTTGCCCGCTCAAAATGTTGTCGATACGTCTTACTGGTAAGCCAATTTGATTGACGGTTCGAGTAAATGCCGCCTTGAGTGGCTTAAACACACCCCCGAAGTGATGGCTATCGATGTGGTTGATCTTCAAACCTGCCGTAATGGCGGCCTGATATTGTGCGTTGAGTTCAAGTCTCACTTCTTCTTCGACGACATCCGTTTTGTTGAACAACGTCGCTTTATCTAAAAAGTAACCTTGGTTATCCACCAAGCTTGGTATTAATTCTGGTGCGCTAAGAGGTTTCCCTGCGGTGACCGTAAAGTGCAAGCCTAGTTCCGGCACTAAACTTTGGTGATAGAGCTCAATCGCGTGTTGTGTTCCCGGTTGGTTCATCATGATGGTGGTCGACTTCACTATGCCCGCTTTGAAGCAATCGACGATGCCATGGTTCACGCTTTCAGTGAGGCCGAAATCATCGGCGTTGAGTATCAATTTCATCATGACCTCTTATTAAAAAATTTGGATTCAATATCTTGAATGAGCTCAACTGTCACTGAGCTTATTAGCTGCTATTACCGAGCTTATTAGCTTCTAACAAAATGCCACACTAAGCGAGTCGATGAGCAAACGCAGGCATGAAGTCTAAGTTCTCACTAATCGTTTCTAGTAAAGCCTCATCGATGTGCGAGCCACTATCGATGATTAGGTTAGGCTGCAATTATGACCGAATAGCGTGCCTAGACAAACGCAAATTATAGGTCTAGTTTAGGGTGTTCTTTCAATAAAAGAAGAGGTTAGTTATGTTCAGCCATGTTTTTCTCGGTACCGAAGATATTGAACGCGCGAAGGCTTTTTATGACCCAATCATGAAAGTGCTTGGTTATAGCGAAGGCTCGGTTGACCCTAAAGGGCGCTGTGTTTACGTTAGCCAAACGGGCGTATTAGGTTTAACCAAACCGATTGATGGTCAGCCAGCGACGCACGGCAATGGCATGACGGTGGGTTTTCTAGCGTCTTCTCCTGAAGCTGTGGATGAGTGGCACCGTGTCGGCGTCGAAAATGGTGGCACAAGCATTGAAAACGGCCCCGGAGCGAGAGGTTCTGACGAGCGTCGCTTGTACATGGCTTATTTGCGAGATCCTGATGGGAACAAGATCTGTGCAACTCACTTTATGCCATAGTTTACGTTATGCCATAGTGGCGTATACTTAGATCATGTTGATGGTTCGGAGTTGGCGAAGTCGCGGCTCTGAACTTGTTAGCGTCCTGAAGACTCAAAATTTTGCAAAGGGTCAGCTAGATGACATCGAACGAACTGTTTTATGAAAGCTTTGAGCGCTGCCGGATTGACCAAGAATTTCTTGAAACGTTTTTGGCGGATTTCTGCAAACATAACCCTAGATTTTCGGAGAGATTCGAAAGTATAGGCTTAGAACAACAAACCAAGATGCTCAAGGCCTCGATCATCCTTATCTACAACTCTGCTGGTCTGCCGAGCGTACGAAACTCGGTGAGAAAGCTTGGAAAGCGGCATAAAGATTTAGGGTTGGATATTTCTGAGCAAGAGCTCAACGAGTGGTTCAACTCGTTACTCAATACGGTTAAAAAATACGATCCTCACTATGATGAAAGCGTCGAACTAGCTTGGACAGAAACTCTCGAAGCAGGCTTAACTATCATGAAGAAAGAGTGCGTAGTCTGAATCAAAATGTGTACAAAGTAAGCCTCGCATAACAAGAGGCTTACTCATTTTATCTATTCAATTAAAAGGTAAAGCCTGCTTGGATACTTAGTACCGACTCAGGGGTATACCAATCAGTACTTCCTCCGAACTGATACCAATCAAATCCAGGTTGAAGAAAAACACTATTTCATTTTCAACGTGGTGTTTCGTTCAATAAATTTCACTGGCACCATCAGCTTAATTAAGCTCGTGTCTTGCTCTTGAATCTGGCTAACAACAATTTTTACTGACTCGCGGGCAAGGCGTCTGAAATCTTGCTTGAAGGTAGTGAGTTGGTAGTTCAACCACTGAGTTTGCGGAATATCATCAAAACCAATCACTTGAAGATCTTCTGGAATACGCAGGTTGAACTCTAAGCGCGCCACATCCATTACCGCCATCGCTAGGTTATCTGTCGCGCAGAAAATCGCTTGAGGATGTGTGGGTTCTGAGAATAGGGTTCGAATGGTATCGAGTGCATCAAGGTAGTCGTAGTCAGCTTCAATAACACGAGCTTGCTTGCCAGTGAGGTCTTCGAATTCTGAACAAAAGCCCGATTCACGCTCGCCGTTGGTGTAGGTTGGTACGTTACCTGTCAGGTAAACTGCTGATTTCGTTCCCACGCTATGAAAGTGTTGAGCGGCAACTTGGCCTGCGGCGTAGTTGTCACTCACTACATGGCTACTCTTAGTCCCTTCAACCACTCGTGCATATTGAACGATCGGGATATCGAACTCTTCACACTCTTCATAAAGCGACTTATTAAAGGTCGCAGAAGCGGCAATCACGCCATCAACTCGGTATTGGAAGATATTAGGAATAGAGTGGTTATCGTTTCCATCAACTTGCCAAGGAATCAATACCGCAGAGTAACCCTGTTTTTGTAGCTCAGTGGAGATAAGCTGTAGGGTTTTCATGTGGATAGGGTAGTCAGCGTCAGGAAAAACTAGGCCAATCAATTTGGATTCATTTGTCGTCAGACTGCGGGCAAAGGCATTGGGACGATAATTCAACGATTTTGCTGCATCGAACACTTTCTGCTTGGTCTTTTCAGACACCGAACTGCCCGGTACAAATACGCGAGATACCGTTGATTGAGAAACGCCAGCGAGCTTAGCGACATCTTTTGAAGTAACGGTTGGCTTTGACGCCGTGGAGTGTTTTGGAGAGTTCATAGACCATACTTTTGAACCTAATTAACTGCGCACAGGATACCATAATTAGGTACGTACTCATAAAGCAATAACAAGGAATGATATGAAAAATAAGGAATAATGACTATTTTGAATTTGATGTTGGGTATAACCCATTCTCTGTGTTGGAAAAAAGTATGATTACAGAGATAGTGACTAAAAAGCTCTGCGTGAGAGCAGAGCTTTAGATTACGAGTTTACCCACAAATTGAGTGACATATTACTAAGCCATAAGCCATAAGCCATAAGCCACTAGCCATTAGAAGTAGTAACGAATACCAGCCGCGAATTGATCATCGCTATTCTCGTAATGGTTACCAACAGACTTGTCGTTGCCATTATCAAACTGGTATTCCGTCCACACTAAGAACTTGTTCTTCTTAAAGTGGTACTCAAGGCCAGGGATAATTAGCTGACGCTCGTAGCCATTTGCGTTGTCGTCTGTGTCCGTTAAGTAGTTAACGTTAAAGGTTGGACGTAGACCATTTTCAAAGTGGTAGTAGGTGAAGAATTCAGCACCACGGTGGTCGTAGAATTCAGCTTGGCTGGTGGTTTCCCAGTTTGAACCTTGGCTGTAGGTGAAACCAACGAATAGACCATCATTGGTATAGTTAACGCCTAATAGACCAATGCGTTGTGTATCGCCATCTTTGATGTTTTGAACGCCCGCATCGACATCATCAAACTCATTCTGGTGGTAAGCTAAACCAATGGTTAGGCCATCCATAATAGTGTACAGCGTTGATGCGCCCATACCGTTTTTCAGGGTTGCTGTTAAGCCGTCTGCTAGGCCAACATCTTCGCGAGTGGTTTGGTAAGTGAAGCCGTATTTCCAGTTGTCATTGATGTTGTTGCGGTAAGTAATTGAGTTTTCAGCACGGCCTGTACCAGAAGCAATACCCCAGTCAGATAGGTTGTAGTAACCAGAACCACGTGAACCAAATACCCGGCCCATATCGGTAAACCAAGCCACGTCGTAGAAGGTAGACCATTGTTTTGTGCCGGCAGCAATCTTACCGTATTTCTCGTGCTCAACGCCTGCGTATAGAAGTCGGTCGTAAATGTTATTGCCGTTAGCGCCTGAGTTATAACCCCATTCGGCATGGCCAAAGCCAGTCCAGTCGTTGTCTAGTCCCATTTGACCCTTAAGGCCGAAACGCGAACTACCGCTGTTCCATTCGCCGTTGTGATCGCCACCTTTATCTTGGTAACGAACGTCGAAACGACCATCTAGTGTTAGGCTATCGCCCGCGTCATTGGTAAAAGTGTGTGCAGCAAAAGCAGAACCCGAGGTAAGTGCTGTCAGGATCACTGCTGAAAGAATCGACTTATTCATTGTTATTCTCTTTATTCAGGCCGCAGAAAGCCACCGTGCTTTCGAGCCCGTTATATTGGTAATGGTTTGGCAGGGTGTACCCCATCCATGAGGTACTAGTGGATTCAATTATTAGTGGAGCAATAATGAATTGGTTGGAGCACTTACTAGGAGCGAGAAGGATCTCCCAGTAAGCGTAGCAACCCAAATCAGATGCCTATTTAGGTTGCCACTGTTTCGTTTCAATCTTTTGGATTAAAGCGTTTGGATTAAAGCGTTGGGTTCATGATGGTTGAAGTACGTTCGAACACGTCTAGACCTTGCTGTTGTAGCCAGTAAGGAAGGTCGATAAGAACCCAGTTTTCAGACAGCTTGTCACCATCACGGTAGTACACGTCAACCACTTGCATGTTTGCACGGACTTCACCGCCAGTCATACCTAGGAAGCCACCTGTTGGTGTGTTTGATAGGTTTGGCCAACCGAAGAAGCAAGAGAAGTTACCTTCAGCGAAGCGACAAACGTGGCCGTTGAACTTCTTGTCTTTCAGGTTGTTACGGAAAGGCAGTTGGTGCTGCTGTTGGTAGCGAGGAATTGTGTAAGACGCGCCGATACCACATGGACCGTACCAAATCATGTCTTTTGACCAGCTCTTCGCTAGTACTTCTGGTGGGCAACCCATCGCGCCGCTGTCGTTAAGAGCAGAAAGGTCATCAACCATTTTGTTTACTAGCGCTAGTGTTGCAACGCCTTCTTCTGGATCTGCATCTTCAAATAACAGACCATCGTGGTTACGTGGACCAGGGTAAACGAAGTGCTTACCAGTTGAAGGTGGAAGTGGGTAGCAACCCGCTTGGTCCATCATGCCTAGTAGATCTAGGAACAGGCCAGTCTTTGTGATTTTGCCATCAACAACACAGTTAAATTCTGCGTAGCGAACGTTCATGATTTTGCCGGTAGGGCGCATGCCTAGGTATTCAGCATCGAACAGACCCATGAAGTGACCCATGCTCATTACCCAAATCTCATCTGGGTTAACTTCGTTGTTACCGCCGATGAAGATGTCTTGACGACGCTGCATGCGAGTCATTGATTTCATCATAGGAGCCCAGAATACGTCAGCCGCAGCTTGTGCGCCTTCTTGCTCACGGAATGGGTAAACACCGCGCCACAAGTAATCTTCAGAAGTGTGTGCTTTTAAAACTTCAGCAACGTTCTCGTGAGTTGCGTTTTCCATTGCATCAAAGTATTCGCGAACAATGCGTTTAGCTTCTTGATATTTAGACATAATTCATTCTCTTTTTGTTGTCGAGTCAACATTCGGAACAGGACTCGATTTGGATTTTGTTACCGGCTGACTAATCAGCCGGATTGATGTTTGTTTCGCGTCTTTAGAGGCGTTCAACTTTTTGAGGTTTCAACTAAAGGGGATTAAGCTTTTGCTGTTTCCGCTTTTTTGCTCTTGTCGAAGATGCCGCCTTTCAATGTTTCTGGTAGTGATAGCCACAGTAGACCAGCCACAATCCATACGATTGGTGAGCCCCACATTGTTGTCGCAAGGTCGCTGCGCTCTTGAATGAATACCAACACCATTGGTGCCCACATGCCGATGATACGACCGCCGTGGAACAGTGCAGCACCGAAGCTACGTAGGTGAGCTGGGAACAGTTCTGAGAAGTAACCACCCCATACTGCAGAAGCTGACAGACCGAAGTTGTAGATAAGACCTAGAATAGCCAGCATGTTTAGGCTGCCGATCATCACGTCGCTTGGTGCGACAAAGAATACTGAAGCCATAACACCCGCAAGGATGAAGCCAAACGCATTCACTTTACGGCCGTATTTATCGGCGATTGCACCCCATACCCAAGCACCGAATAGAGAACCGAATGCCGAGATAGAGAAGATGATGCCGATGGTCGCACCGTCAAATTGACGAACATCTTTTAGGTACGTTGTCACAAAGCCAGAGAAGAATTGGTAGCCGTAGAAGTTAAGGCCGGCCAGTAATAGACAAGTGATCGTTAGCTTGCGGTATGGTGCGCTTAGCATTTCACCCCAAGAACCTTTCTTCGCTGGTTTATTCGATGCTTCAGCCGCGGCTTGATCTTCTTCACCGTAGGCGATCACTTTCTTGTCGCTAGGCAGGATGAAGATCATCAGTGCAGCAGCAACTAGAGGAGGAATACCACCCACCCACATTAGGCTCTGCCAAGGTGCATCGATGCTAGAAATGAATGCCGCGTATGCGCCCATTGCCATTAGAGCAACCGAGAACATAGAAGAAGCGAATGCCGTCAACTTACCGCGAACCGTTGGTGTGAATAGGCCGATCATCAGGCTTACTGCTACGGTGAAGTAACCACCCAAAGAAATACCGATGATGAAACGCATCGCTGCCCACATCGCGTAGTCGGTAAACATCATGTTGATGATGGTTGCGCCGCCGTTCAGTGCTGTGATGACAATAAGAGTCGATTTCTTACCAAAGTTTGATGCCACCCATGCACAGCTTAGGGCACCAATAAGTGCGCCAACCGACTGCCATGTATAGAACTGAGCGGTATCCGCCAAGTTAATACCATCATACGCATCAACGATGTATGGGCGTACGTAGTCAATAATTACAAAGTTATAACAATAGAAAAAGTAGCCCACTAGAATTGCAAGATAAGCAGCTACCCTTTGAATCATAGGAACTTCGCTCATGTGTTTTTTAGTAGTCATGACCGATAAACCTTTATTTTATATAGGGTGGTTGTAGTTTTGATTATTGTGCAGTGGTTATTGATATTCACCACACCGTCGTCGTTTCGGGAGAGATAATAGAGTTTTTGTGGTTATTAGATCCGTGATCAAAGTCAACTTTAAAATGAGTGCGTACCCATTTTGTGTATTTTAGTGATCTGGATCCTGTTAGATCGTGTGTTTGGGCTTTTCTGGGCGTTTTGAGCGTTTATTCGTCTATATTAGTGACAATACTCACACTTACTGTGGGTTTTTGAGGGAAAATATCCAATTTTGAGTAATATTGGCGACGAATGATTAGAAGAATACAATAAACGGAATCTCAAAATGGTTACGTACTCAAGTTTTGTGGTTATTGCTATTTATGTGTTAACTACTTTATTTATCAGCTACTTAGTAAATAAACGCTATAGCGTTGGTGGCGACTTTTCGACTGGTGGAAAACAATTTGGTTGGTTTACGGCGGGTGTGTCGATTCTTGCAACCTACATCAGTGCGATGACGTTCGTGGGTATGCCGGGCTGGGTTTATAGCTCAGGCATGGAAGCAATGAGCGTTCATCTGAATTACCCAATAGTGATCTTTTTCGCTGTGGTTTTCTTTGTTCCGGTGTTTTACAAACTTGGCCTGACCTCGATTTATGAATACTTAGAGCACCGCTTCGGCGTTGTTGCTCGCACGATCAACTCCGTCGTGTTTATTGTGGTTCAGTGTATTTCGGCAGGGGTGATTTTGTATGCGGTGGCATTGATCTTGGTGCAAGTGCTGCCGGTGAGTATCTCTGAGGCGATCATCTACATCAGCTTATTTACTGCGTTGTATACCTATGCAGGCGGTATCTCGACAGTAATCTGGACTGACATGCTTCAGTCAGCAGTGTTGATTATCGGCAGTATTGCGATCTTTGTTTTATTGTTGATGAAAATCGATGCGGGCGAGGTGTTGTCTCCTGAACATTTGAATATCATCAATCTCGATTTTGACTTGGGCGTTGATACCACATTGTGGGCTGGTGTCGTGGCTGTGAGCTTCTTGCACCTGAGTGTGTATGGTACTAACCAGCTGATTATTCAAAGAACGTTGGCGACTAAGTGCGTTAAAACAGCGCAAAAATCGATGCTGCTTTGTGGTTACGGCGCTTTCTTCATCTATCTGTTTTTTGCTGTGATGGGCGTTTTGTTGAGTGTCTTTTATCAAGACACCAGTTTTGAGAATAGTAATGAAGTGATTCTCGATTTCGTGTTTAACCACACTAACCCAATCATTGTTGGGCTTGTAATCTCAGCACTGTCGGCTGCGGCGATGTCGACACTGGATTCTACTTATAACTCAATGGCAACTGTGGCGACATTCGATTTCTATAAGCGCTTTTTCCGTAAATCAGTCTCCGATGCGCATTTAGAATCGGTGGCAAGAAAAATGAGTCTCGTTGCTGCCGCTTCGGTTGTTGTGCCTGCTTTACTGGCGGTTTCTAACGAATCTGTACTCAAAACCATTGCCAGCCTGACTTCAATTTTTGTTGGTATTCGTCTTGGCTCTTTCATCCTTGGTTTGTTCTTCAAGAAAGCGAATGAGAAGGGCGTGATTGCCGGCAGTATCGGTAGTGTGGTTGTGGTGTTCATTGCCAAATACAGTGGTATTTCTTGGCCTTGGTTTGCACTGATTGGCACCGTCGTTTTTCTCGTTCTTGGTGTTATCGTGAGCCGATTCTTTGGTGAAGTCACTCAACAACAGAATGAATTTATCGCTAAGCAAAAACATTTGTTCGCTAAGCCAACCGCGAGTCACTACGGCTTATTGGTGTTCGCCGTTGTGACCATTGCTGCTTGTACTGTTATCCCTGATTGGCTTTATACCGCTCTTTCTTAACTCACCCTTGTGAATAGCCAAGTTGGTTAAACCAAACAAGTAATCACGTTAAGTTCAGCGCTTTAGAATTCAGAAATCTATAGCGGCTGGGCTTTTTGTTTGATGTGTTTTAGGGAGAGACAGCTGACTAGTCTGAAAGCGGCAGCTGATAGCTGTTTTTCAACTCTTTCACTGAGATGTTGGATTGAATCGCACTCACGCCTTTCACTCTTCGAATCGAGCTAATACGCTCAAAGTACTCTTCTAAATCTTTTGCCAACACTTGCACCATGTAATCGGCGCCGCCTGCAATGCAGTGACACATTGGAATCCAATCGGTTACCGCGACAAACTCTTCGAACGGTTCTGTGTTTTCAACCTCGTGGTTGCCTAGAGTCACTAAGGTAAAGCCTGCTACGTGCAAACCTAACTTCTTGCGGTTGAGTTTGGCGGCGTAACCATCGATATAGCCGGTCTCTTCCATGCGTTTCCAGCGGCGCCAGCATGGGGTTTCGCTGAGGTTAACCTTTTCAGCGAGCTTGCTGTTGCTCATGCGACCGTCTTGTTGGATGTGTCCTAAGATGGCGATATCTGTGTCATCTAACACTTCTTTGGTGGATTCTTTCTGTTTCATGGCTATTTTAGAAAATTCTTGCTCAAATTTGCATTAATATTAGCCTATATAGCAATTTAATTCCTAGTCGAATCTGTAAACTCTCTCCGTATAAATACTTTACTTATTAGGAGTGAGAGGAAATGAGCTCTCAATTAATGCTGGCGTTCTTGCTATTTTCAACATCAATTGCAATTACCCCTGGGGCAGGCAATATCGCATTACTTGGGATTTCAAGTCGTTATGGATTTGCTGCGACTTTACCTTTTATCTCTGGGAACGCTGTTGGCATCATCATCGTACTGGCGGGTTCCAGTGTCGGTTTGGTGAGCCTATTTACCCTTTACCCAGAGCTATACAACATTTTAAAGTACGCGGGCGCGGCTTATTTGCTGTTCATGGCATGGTCGATTGCTAACATGCAAATCGAAGAAAGCACCACCGACAATCGTTCAGGTTTCATGTCTGGTGTGCTGGTGCAGGTGTTAAACCCTAAAGGTTGGATAGCGTCATTAACCGTGTTTTCACAGTTCATCACTCCGAATGCAGACTACCTGATTCAAGTGGTGACCATTATTGCTGGTATGGTGATCACGGGCGTACCATGCATGTTGGTGTGGGCGTATTGCGGCACCATGCTTAAAAAGCTACTGCAATCACCGAAGCAGATGATGTTTGTGAACCGTTGCTTGGGCGGAAGCTTAGCGATGGTGGTTGCCTTTATGCTTTATCAACCTGCATAAAGCGTCGCTACAAATAAAAAAAACCACTCCTAAATCCATAGGAGTGGTGTCTAAAAATTGACTAAGTCGTTAACAATAAAGTATTAAGCTAACAAATATTTAAGGAATCTTGAGTTAAAAGCTTTTAAATATAAAGGTTAAGCCGTTTCAGCCTCTTTAACTGGAGCTGAATTACGGATTAGATGGTCAAATGCACCTAAACTTGCTTTAGCACCTTCACCCATCGCGATGATGATCTGTTTGTAAGGAACTGTTGTTACATCACCCGCTGCGAATACACCTTTCATTGATGTTGCGCCATGAGCGTTAATCTCGATCTCACCGCGTGGTGATAGTTCTACCTTCGTTCCTTTCAACCATTCGCTGTTTGGCATTAGGCCGATTTGAACAAAGATACCCGCTAGTTCGATCTGTTTTAGTTCTTCAGTGTTGCGGTCTTTGTATTCCAGACCGGTTACGCGATTTCCATCACCCAACACTTTTGTGGTTTGAGCCATCTTGATGATTTCGATGTTTGGTGTTGCGTTCGCTTTGTCGATAAGCACTTGGTCAGCACGCAGTGTGTCTGCAAATTCAAGTACGGTTACATGTTCCACAATACCTGCTAAGTCGATAGCCGCTTCAATGCCTGAGTTACCGCCACCGATAACCGCTGTTTTCTTACCTTTGAACAGTGGACCGTCACAGTGTGGGCAGTAAGCAACGCCTTTGTTGCGGTACTCTTGTTCACCTGGAACGTTCATTTCACGCCAGCGAGCTCCGGTACTGGTGATGACTGTGCGAGCTCGCAGTGTTGCGCCGCTCTCTAGTTCAACGTGGATGTAACCGTCTTCGGTGTCTTCTGCCGCAATGATGTTCGCAGCGCGCTGCTCCGTCATCACTTCAACACCGTACTCTTTTACGTGCTCTTCAAGGCTTGCCACTAATTTAGGGCCAGTTGTCGCTTTCACTGAGATAAAGTTCTCAATCGCCATGGTATCCATTACTTGGCCACCGAATCGGTCAGCAACTACACCAGTGCGAATGCCTTTACGTGCTGCGTAAATCGCTGCTGAAGAACCTGCAGGGCCGCCGCCGACAACCAATACATCAAAAGGTGCTTGTTGGTTTAGGTTTGCTGCTTTCTTTTCTGCTGCGCCTGAGTCGACTTTGTTAAGGATCTCAGCCAGTGACATACGGCCTTGACCAAATAGCCCACCATTAACGAATACGCTTGGTACTGCCATGATGTCGCGAGACTTCACTTCGTCTTGGAATGCTGCGCCATCAATCATCGTTGTCTTAACCAGAGGGTTAATCGCCGACATCATGTTGAATGCTTGAACCACTTCTGGACAGTTTTGGCATGAGAGTGAGATAAAAATCTCTACATTGAGCTCTTGGTCGAGTTCTTTAATTTGCTCTATTACATCAGCTTCAAGCTTGATAGGGTGACCACCACTATGAAGCAGTGCCAGTACCAGTGACGTGAACTCGTGACCCATTGGTAAACCGGCGAAACCGATCGCAGTGCCTTTATCTTGGTTGACTACCTGCATGATAGGGCTACGCGTGCTTGCGCTATCATCACGAGTCACTTCAATTTTGTCCGTTAAAGACGCGATGTCATTTGCTAGGTCTTGGAGTTTGTTTGCGGTATCGCTGTCATCAAGGCTCAGCACTAACTGAACATTGGTTTTTAAGTTTTCTAGGTATGCTTTTAGCTGCTGCTTCATTGCTTGATCTAACATAATCGTGCCTGCTCTTAAATTCTGTGTCTTGGTATTGACCAATACCTTCTTGCTGAAAAAGGAAAATAAAAAGGGGGCGCAAGTCGGCAAATATTGTGGTGTTGATGGTTTGAAAGGGTGGCGCGCAACTGCCCTTTAGGAGGGAGGCCGAAGCGCGCCTGTAGAACCGTTTATTTGTTCTTTTTAGATAGGCTTAGATTAAATCTTGCCTACTAGGTCTAGAGATGGAGCTAGAGTCTCTTCGCCTTCTTTCCATTTAGCTGGGCAAACTTCACCTGGGTTAGCGGCTACGTATTGTGCTGCTTTAACTTTGCGTAGTAGGTCTTCAGCGTCACGGCCGATACCTTCAGCAGTGATTTCCATTGCTTGGATAACGCCTTCTGGGTCGATTAGGAACGTTGCACGGTCTGCAAGGCCTTGGCCTTCACGCATTACGTTGAAGTTGTTTGTGATGTTGCCAGTTTGGTCGCCTACCATGAAGTATTCGATAGTGCCGATTTTGTCAGAAGTATCGTGCCATGCTTTGTGAGAGAAGTGCGTGTCAGTTGATACTGAGTAAACTTCTACGCCGCGAGATTGAAGCTCTGCGTATTTTTCTTGCAGGTCAACTAGCTCAGTTGGACATACAAACGTGAAGTCTGCTGGGTAGAAGAAGAATACTGCCCACTTGCCTTTAACGTCTTGCTCTGTGATTTCTACGAATTCGCCGTTTTTGAATGCTGTTGCGTTGAATGGTTTGATTTCTGTGTTGATCATGGTTTGACTCTCTTTCTAATTTGTAGTGTTTAACGCTATCCCGCGTCGATGGAGATATATTGCATCCGCACCGTAAATTAGTGAAATCGGACATTTCTATAGATTCAATAGGCAAATCCTATCTTCGAAAAGAAAAGACTATCGGTAAAAGCTATCAACAAAAACTATTAGCAAAAGTCATCAAACATCAGCATCACCCATTTGAGGATCTATGCTCTTTAGGCTGTCCTCTACATTTGGCTTATATCTATTAGCGTGAACATCGATTTATCGTGTGAGTATCTACGTATAGCGTGAACAGCTATGTAGACAGCGTTTCTTTAAGTGATCTGAGATCCCATATTGATTTTAAATAACAAAAAATTATTATTAATATAAATTATGATAATTTAATTTAATCAGTATCCCTCCCTATACTCTCTTCATCGAAACGAGATACCGAAGCTAGACTTCGAAAAGCACAGAATAAAAAACGAATTGGAGAAAGTTATGAAAATGAATCACGTAGGCATCATGGTAGGCGACATGGACCAAGCAGTAGAGTTTTACACTAAAGCGCTAGGTCTAAGAGTTGTAATGAACAACACTAAGGTGATGGAAGAACGCGAATCAGCAATTGGCCGTATGTGTATCGCTGTTTTTGGCGAAGGCTTCAAAGGCTTCAACATTGCACACCTAGTTACATCTGATGGTATCGGTGTTGAACTGTTCGAAATGGTTGACCGTGAAGAGCGTCATAACGTTGATTTCTCTCGTTTAGGTATCTTCCACTTCTGTTTACAGCTTCCAAAAGAGCAATTTCATTCTGCTATTAAACGCGTTGAAGAGTTTGGCGGTAAGGTTCGTATGGACATCATGCGCTACCACCCAGAAGACGAACAAAAACAAGCACAAATGGTTTACCTAGAAGACCCGTTTGGCAACCTATTCGAGTTCTACTCTCACTCATACGAAGATACGTACGCGACTGATTACGAGTAATCGCGTTACTGCCTTCGACAAGGTAGAAGAACCGAAACACTCCCTAAAGAGGATTGGTAGCGATACCAATCCTTTTTGGTGTTTGGGTGTTTTTGGCCGAGTGGCTTACCATATGTACTGATTAAGAAATATACAACTCTAATTCATTGTTAAAGTTGACGTTTTGAAGATAAAACCTTTCATGGATATGACGGAAGGAAGCGTGCTTCATGAAAACATTGTGCGTTCATACCGGACGGTAGCCTTTGCTGAGCAGTGACTATACTCAGCATTACATGGCGAACCAAAACACAACGAAAACAGAGAAAATGCACAGATTAGCTCACCCAAATTATATGAAAAAATTACATATTATCTTTACCGCTCTTATTCTTATGATATTAGCTGGATGCACCTCAACGTCGGCTGTCGGCAGTTCTAAAACAAAGGAATATGCCAAGTCACATGCTCTTGCTGGTAAAGCTTCTTGGTATGGTGATAAGTTCCATGGAAAGCTCACAGCAAGTGGTGAGACGTATAATATGAATGCTTATACGGCAGCGCATAAAACCTTAGCCTTTGGCACGATCGTGAGAGTGACTAACACTGCCAATAATAAGTCTGTCGAAGTTAAAATTAACGACCGAGGCCCGTACGTAAAAGGCCGAGTTATCGATCTTTCGCACAAAGCATTTGCCAAAATCGGCAATGTTAAGCAAGGCACAGTTCCTGTCAGAATCGAGATTGTTGATGACAGTAATACCTTTAGGTACAAGCACTAACTGCCTCTAAGCCTGCAGTGGTTTGTGAAACTTAAGGATTAGTAGAGATACTGTTCCTTTTTTGTTTTGGGACCATTCTTAACTTTGTTTCAAGTAGTAAGAAATAGATTATTAATAACAGATAATTGCATTAGATAAAGTTACATTCATTTTTATCGTGATGTGATCAATACATCATATGGTTATATTGAAAGTCTATATATTGCTTCACGAGTAAGTGTCAGCCTACTTTGAAAACAATAACAATATTAACCGTTAGGTATCGATCGAAATGAAAATGAAAAAGCTTATGCTTTGTGGGCTTGCCGTTGGCTTAGTTGGTTGCGGTGGGAGTAGTGGTAGCAGTAGTGACAACAGTGGAGGAGATTCCAATATTTCCTCTGTTTCAGGAAAGGTTATTGATGGTTATATTATTGGGGCTACGGTTTATCTCGACCTGAATTTCAATAATGAGTTGGATGCCAATGAACCTAATGTTGTCACTAAAGAACAGGGCGATTTTAGTTTAGACATACCATCAACTTATCGTGAATGCGCGCAATACGTTCCAATTGTGGTAGATGTTCCGGAAGGTGCTATCGATACTGATTTTCCTAGTACTCCAATTGAAGATGCTTACACGATGGTGATACCTCCTCAATATGCGTTGAGTACAGATGAAGAGCTATACAACTTAACACCATTAACCTCTGTGGTTTGGAATGAAGTAGAAAAAGAGCTACGCGAAAGCACTTCTCAGGAGCTTTCTTGTGAGTCTTTGCTAGAAGAACAAGAGCTGAGAGACGACATAGCCGAACGTCTAACTGAGCAAGAACTTCACGTTGCTCGTCGTTACAACATCACAGTAGATGAATTGTATGGTGATTATATTGAGTCTGGTAATGATGAAGTACATCAAATCGCTCAAGATATTGTTCCCGGATTACAAAAGTCATATGCAGATACACGTGAACTAATCAATCAATACCCAGAAGCAGACTTTGCTTGGGTCGAATACTTCATGGGCAAATGGGATAGTTCTAATAACAACTATAAGGATGTCTGGTATCGCTACCAATTCGTGCAAATGTCTAATGGTAACCTAGAGTCAGAAACTCATGAGATGTCAGGTGATCTTAATAATAAAGTTCAGCTACATGATAAAAATACTATGGAAACAACGGTTCGAGACGGTGTAAATATTGAGAAAACGGTATCGATGGAAATTGCGGGTAATATCTATGGTTGTTCTGTAAGTGAGTGGCTTGAAACGATCTCTCAGGATTCGTCAGGTGTTCGTAACACTGTCTATGGTCAAGCTGGAGACTGGAGTGATTGTAGCAGCCTTATTTTAAGTAATACTTTCACTGTTCAGGCTTTAGTCACTAAAGATTATGATGGTTCTGACCTTATTAGTTATTCAGAGCATAGTTATGACGATGGTAACGATAGTGGGTTCAGTCACTTGATTGGTGTGACCGACACCATTACAGCATCTGACTTAACTCCAGTTCGTAATGTGATTGATACCGACTTCTATAGTGAGGAAGGGCACGGTGCAGATTTCTGGTCTCGTGTAATGAATGAGTTTGGTGAAAATCCAACTCAAGTAATGACAAGCCATAATAGTGATGGGGGCTGGGAACGTCTCACAAATTATAAAGATGGCACCCATAAAACGGAATGTGGTACATCTGAAACTGATTTGTCAGAGGCTAACTGTTCAAGTTAAAGCTATTTAGCATTCGGTTTTCCGTTTGAAGTGCAACAGCATAACATTCATATATATTCTATAAAGGCTGCTTTCGCAGCCTTTTTTCTTCCTTCTTCTAATCAAATTCCAATAAGATTATCTAATTTTTAGCATTTGGTTTGCGTGTTTTTACTTATTTTAAATCAGTAGCTTAGATTTGATATCACTGAGTTTCATTAAGATTTATTATGAAATAATGAAAAGGTGACCTAATCCAAAGTGAGTTGTAAGTTGATTGGCAAGGGAAATTACATTTCGTTACTTACTGAAGTAAATCTGAAATATTACCGACACGGTTATGAAATTTTTCAAGGCTAGCGTATGGGGTTCTAAAACGAATTCAAATAAGGAAATACCCGTGAAGCTAACACCTGTCGTTGCCGCCGTAATCATGTCTTTCAGTTCAGCAAGTTTTGCTTTCAGCCTGCAACAATCTGCCAATGAAAACAGTGAAGATCTCGTATGGACTGGGCACCTTAGCCCAGACAGCGACACGGTAATGTCTGCAATGCTCGCGGCTCATATCTATGGCGGTACGGCGACAGTGCCTGAGCCTATCAACCCTGAATCGACGTTTATCTTGAATTACTGTAATGCTGAATCACCACGTGTAGAGAAAGATTACTCTTCATACCGAGTGGGGCTGGTGGATTTCAACCAAGTGACTCAACTCGCGCCAACTATTGACCAAGCATCTATTGTGGCTGTGGTCGATCATCATGCGATTGGTGGCTCTCCAATTAACACACCACAAATTGTTGAGATGGACATTCGAGGCTGGGGTTCAGCTGCAACTATTCTGGCTGACAGCGCTGAAAAGCTCGATGTGACCTTACCTAAGAACCTTGCTTGTGTCGGCTTAGGCGCAATCCTTTCTGATACTGTGGTATTCCAATCATCAACCACCACTTAGCATGATCGTGAGTACGCTGAAAAGCTGGCAAAAGTTGCAGGCATTTCAGATATCGAAGATTTCGGTCAACAGATGTTGATTGCTAAATCGGATCTTAGCCACCTTTCATCTGAAACCATTCTGACGCTGAATTACAAAAACTTTAAATACGGTGGCAAACAGGTGGGCATCGGTGTGGCTGAGACACTAACGGCTCAACAACTAATTGACCGTAAAGACGAGCTTTTGGCAGCGATGAAGGCATACAAAGAAGAGAACGGGCTAGACCATCTGTTCTTCTCAATCACAGACACTAAGAACAAAGAAGCAAACCTATTGTGGGTGGACGAAAGCGACTATCAAGTCATCAAATCGGCTTTCAATGCTGAACCAACCAGCGACATGCTGACACTAGAAGGCGTCACTTCGCGTAAGCGTCAGATTGGCCCAGCAATACAAAAGGCGATTGAGAGTTTGTAGAGATTAAGAGCCGTTACGCTTGAGCAAAAATAGAGCAATAAACCGCGTTTAGTTCACGTGTTTTAGCAGTGTAGCATCATCACCCTCCATCAATACCCTTTCGGTTTGCAACTAAAAAATTGGGTCACATAAGTGACCCAATTTGGTATGAGTAGCGGCAACGCCGGAACTGAACCTATTGCTTGGGCAGTGTGAACTGCTAATCTACTTAGCGTGACATTACCTCACCAAGTTTCCGTAAAAGAAGTTATTCAGTGCCTGATAATGCTCTTCAGATTCAGGGGTGCCAAAAGCTACAGCGTAATCGGCATGAGATTGACCTTCATAGACATTAAGTTCCGCTTCCGCCCCTGCACGCTTAAGTTCGCGATGCACTCGTACAGTATCACTCAATAACAAATCGCGCGTGCCAGTGATCAAATAAGTTGGCGGAAAGTTCTCAAAGCTGCCGTTAATTGGCGATACGATAGGATCTGTTAGTTCTAGCTCACCCACATAGACATTGACTAACTCAGAAGACATTCCACGCCAGCTACCTAAAATATGGTCTAGTCCTTCATTGATATAACGGCTGTCTCCAGTCATCGTCATATCCACACCCGGTGTTCCAACATAAAGCGCGCTTGGCACGGGTAAAGCCTGTTTATTGAGCTCTTGTGTCACTGCAAGCGTTAGAGCCCCGCCAGCAGAAGTCCCCCCCATGACCATGGAATCTGCAGAACGCGTTTTTAGAAGCGCATTCCACACCTTAACAATATCATTACGGCTTGCTGGTGCGGGTGCATCTATCGATTTGGTGTAGTCGATCGCTAGTGCTGGAATTTGCATCTTAGAAGCAATGATAGAAGCTTCTGATGTTGATGCTAGACCACTATTCAACATATACGCACCGCCCTGAACCGCGACATAGAGCTTGTCTTTTAGCTCTGGCGCAATCGCCTTTGGCGTGACCCAATACACATCAACGCCACCAATAGAGTCTTTTTCAATGGTTACCCCTAGCGTATTAGCTAACGATCCTGCTCGTTCGATGGCTGACGTGTCACGTGCATCAACGAAAGCACGCCACTCGCTTTCTGTTTTGGGTAAGTTTTTCTGCAGTGCCTCTACATTAGCTACCGGAAAGTTTTTCGAAAACTCATAAAACTCAGGACTAACTGCCGTGGTTAGAGGTACAGGTTGTGCTGAGAGAGGTACCGCATCTTTATCGGTGTTAGCCATGACGCCAGTGCTTAAAAAACTTGTTGCGATAAAAGTAAGGAAGACATTACGTGATTTCATTTTTTCACCTATACAGTTTGATGTAAAAGCACTCCTTGCTTCGATGGCATTAAGGTAAACAAACTGATTGATGATATGTATGAATTAGAGAAATTCATTTTTGCAACCCACTACAAATAAAGTGAACTTAAAGACTTCACAGCCACAGGTTGCCTGCTAGGATTAAACTAAGGACGATAGGGAGAGTTAACTATTAACATCAAAGATTTAGATCTTAATTTACTTCGAATACTACGAGCGTTAGTTGAAACTCAAAGTACTCACACAGCAGCGATAAAACTAGGCATATCACAAACTAGTGTCAGTCGTGCTTTGATGAAGCTAAAAGAGTGTTTCGGAGAACAGCTGTTCATTCGTAAAGCTCACGGCGTTGAGCCTTCCGAGCTAGCCGTAATGTTGGCAGATGCTTCAGTAGAAATGCTGCATCCGGTCGAAAAGGTGGTTGAAGACTACTCCACTTTTGATCCAAAAAAGTATGCCGGAAAAATCAGCATATTGATCAATACTTTTTTGCTCGAGTTCTTTGGTCCACGTCTAATTCTTGCTTTACGAACCAGCTTACCTAGCGCAAGTTTCAATATTTCTCAATGGCAAAAAGACTCTCTCTATGATGTATTACAAGGTGGCGTTGACTATGTAATTCAATTTGAGTCTTACTCCATGCCTCAAGATGTGTTCTGCCGAAACTTGGTCAAAATTGAGAATGTTATATTGGCTAAAAAGAACCACCCAATTCTATCCAAGGGTAGTGATTGGGGAGCGATTCACTCATTGCCAATAGTCAGGCTCTATCTCGATGGTATTAACCCAAGAAAAGGAATCCTTGAACACTTGTATGAAAGACAGGGCTACCAAGCAAACTTCTTGCTGACTACACACAGTGTCAGGACAGCGGTTGAATTGGTCAAAAATAGCGACGCAATCATGTACTCGAGCAGCTTCGTAAAACAAATTACACCTGAGATTGAATGCTACTCTCTACCACCCAATATCCAACAACACAATGTTCTCGACATTAATGGCTCTTATCTACAAACACGGCGTGGCAGCCCATTCAGCCAATATCTCCATCAAACTATCCAATCCTTTTTTGATGAAACCTTATTAACCCAGTGAGCGTAGCATGAACAAAAAACTCCAAGATCTCGATTTGAACTTATTAAAGCTTTTAAAAGCTGTAGTAGAGACTCGTAACACGCATGCTGCTGCTGACAGATTGGGAATCTCACAAACAAGCGTCAGCCGTGGACTTTCAAAACTTCGTGATGTATTCGGAGAGCAGCTCTTTATCCGCAAAGCACATGGCGTTGAGCCATCAGAGCTTGCCGAGAAGTTAGCTGAAGCAAGTGATCAAATGTTCACACCACTAATGAAAGTGGTAGAGTCTTACCAGAGCTTTGATCCTATAGAGTTTAATGGCCAGATTAAAATCGCCATGAATATCTTTTTCTTGGAGCTACACGGGGAGGGAATTTTTGACACACTACGCCGTGATTTTCCAAATGCCAATTTCAGCCTAGTTTACTGGCAAGAGCATTCTCTGGCGGAGGTGTTGAACGGCGGCATTGACTATTTGATCCACTTTGAAGGTTATCCCCTACCACAAGAGATTTATAACCATACGTTACAAGAGGTCGAGCTTTGTCTCATTGCTCGTAAAAACCATCCAGTATTGAACCAAACCTCTGACTGGGCATCGATCCATCACTTGCCGATTGCGCGAGTGATCATTGACGGTATTAACTCTAAACGCGCTCCTGTTGAAGAGGTTTATCTCGCCAAAGGTTTTCAACCCCGAGTGTCATTAATTACCCACAGCATTCGAGTTCTAACCAACAAATTAAGCACGTCAGATGCGATTATGTACGGGAGTCGTTACATGAGCTTGCTTGATGACCGTCTGGCAAGTTACCCACTGCCAGAGCTACCTACACAGATGCGGAAAATTAAGGTTTGCGGTGGCTATCTGCAGTCAAAGCGGGGGTATCCGCTTAACCAACATCTTCACCAAATCATCCAAAGTTACTTTAATAGCTTGGAGCTCCCCCAGTAGTGAATCAGATATGGCAAAAATGCATTTCTCTAATTCATATTAAGGGTGAATGATTCGATATAAGCTTCTCACCAAATTAAGGATTTGTTGCAAATGGAAAGGCTTAACTTACGTTGATGAGAACAACCAATGAACAAAACAGTACTCTCTGCATTCGCTCTACTACCAGTTTCTATCGCTTCAGCTACTGCGTTTGATACTTCACGCTTCTCTGGTGAGGTGTCTTTGAACTCTGGCTTTAGCAGAACTAACTCTAACTTAGATACCAATAGTTCGGCGCAAATAAATCACCTAGGTAAAGGCGATAGTTCTAATCAGAATTTTGTTGCGCCCCTAGGTAGCCTTTACTACGCGCTAAACGAAAACTACAACCAACGAGTCTACCTAGGTACTTCGCGTGATGACTTGGCCGTTGGAACACTTGCATTTGAACTTGGTTATCAATATGACTACCACAATGGCACCAGACTCGACATCGGCTATCTTCCTACCGTTGTCGCCGATGAAGTGTGGGCAAACCCATATCTAACTGGACAAGAAAGAGAAACAACCGATCGTCAAGGCAACGCATATCGATTGAAACTCTCGAATCTGTGGAACAGCGGAGTGTCATTTGACATGGCATATGCGACTGCTGAGATTGACAATGAAGGTATTAATCACGCGGAATTATTACGAGATAGTGAAACCTATTACATAAAAGGTCAGTACCGCACAATGCTTAACACCAACTCAGGCTACATTACAGCTTTTAGCTACACTGACCATAACGCTGATGGTAGCGCTGCATCGTTTAATGCCTATAAGGGGGAACTAAGTTATTTCTACCTAACAAGCAACTATCAGCTAGCGCTCACAGGAAGCTATACACTGCGAGACTTTTCGGCAGAAAATCCGATCTTCTCTAAGACACGAAGCGATGATGTGTATCGACTATTTCTCGCTTATGAGTATAACAATATCCCAGGTTGGGATAACTGGAGTGTCATCTCATTTGTTGGCGGTACTATCAATGATTCAAACATCGACTTCTATAGTAGCGATAGCTTGCTGATGTCGATTGGCATGAACTATAAGTTCTAATACTTCTTTATGTCGGGTCCATCCCACTAATGGACCCGGAAAGTAATCCTCTAAACGAAGAATCATACCTCTTAGTAAGGAGTTACATGCTAATTCGTCACTTCATGGTTGGACTTAGTATTCTCGTATTGTTGAGTGGTTGCAGCTCACTGTTCAACTTAATGTCAGATATCAAGAAAACAGACAGTCTGTATCAGGAATTTACGATTTCCACACCTAATTCGATAGAAGAAAAACGCTACTTGGTACTGCAATTAGCAACTCTAGAAAAGAGCGGGATTCTTACTGGTCATTCAATCATTAGTGATAGTAAAGCTCGCTTCCCCTCTTTTTTCAATCTCACACAGTATGTGGTTATCTTCGAAGACCATAACTTAGATTTCATGTATCAAAGCAATGAACCTACCTTTTTATTCATGAAATCAATCGGCTCTGACGATCGATTTATAGTCGGTGAACAATACCTCATTCCAGAGGGCATTTCTGAACTCGACGGTTTACTGGTTACTCCATTTTTAGAGTTTGATGTTAAACCTGAACGTATAGGTCGAATAGTTGAGTGGGGGGACCCTGCGTTTTCTGACCAAGCAAAAGAAATGGGAATGTGGCAACCATTAAGTTTTGTTGAAAATGACTATGTCGGACTCTTCTTCCTTGAACCATACCAAGAAGACAAAATCCCCGTTCTCTATATTCATGGTATGGGAGGGAGTGGACGTGATTTTGAACAGATGATTTCTGCACTCGACAAAGAGAAGTATCAGGCATGGGTAATCAACTATCCTTCCGCGTTGTCGCATACACTGCTTGCTCATTCCATCGCGGGCATCATGCGACAACTACATAAAAACCACGACTACCCGCCTATCCATATAGTGGCCCATAGTATGGGAGGAGTCATAGTAAAAAGATACCTTGATATATGCAGTAGCAGTAACAGGTGTGATCTTGTGAATTCATTTACTTCAATTGCCTCCCCTTTCAACGGAGTCTCGTCTGCTGCAGCTGGGGTTAAGTATTCCCCCGTTGTTATGCCGTCTTGGCGAGATTTATCCCCTAGCGGAAAGGCTATTCAAAACTTATTCTCTTCTCCGGCACAACAAAGTATTCCGCCGCATCTATTAGTCTTTGCTTATCAAAAGTCCCCGTCAACACGAGGTGAGAGCAGTGATGGCACCATATTGTTAAGTAGCCAATTACGCCTAGAAGCGGTAAACCAAGCCCACTCACTTTACGGTGTGAATGAAAACCACATAGATGTGCTGTCCAGTAGCGATGTACAAGGTAAAATCCGAACTTTCTGGGAGGCAGTTGAGGTGACTCGCTAGGAAAGTATCGGATACCCTTACATATCTCATAAACATTGCGCTTTAAGTTGTCAGTCTCATTTAGCATTAAAAACTGAAGTTTGTTCACTAAGCCGTACTTATCTTTGTAGCTTTCATAGGATCCGAAGTTAAGCGAAAAGAAAAAGGGACGGGTAGAAATACCGGTCCCTTTTCTCATTTGAATAAGTCGAAAGTGGGTTAGCTCGATGCGCTTTAATGATGCTGCCGACGATTCAGGCTTAGGTTGATTGGCTTCTATATCAAGAACCATTTGATGCTTAGTTATATAGTATTGGTTGGGAGAGCTGTTGTTACGATCTTAGTTCGGTAGGAGAGTGCCCAGTCCAATTTTTGAATGCTCGGCTGAATGCGCTTGAGTCTGAGAAGCCAAGCTCGTGAGCCACATAGGTAATATTGCCGTCGTTTTGATTCAGTAACGTCATGCTCAGTTCGAGGCGGTATTTATCGAACAAACGACGAAAACTCACACCTTGTTGTTTAAGTTTGCGATTCAGGGTTCGAGGGCTGATGTGAAGATTATTTGCCACGCTATCTAGGTTGGTGTCTTTCACCGCGAGCACTTTGAACGTTTCATTCACTTTGTAGATTAAGTTGGTTTTTAACGTTTTTTCCATCTGTTGGTCGGCGATTCGTACTAACTCTGCATGAAAGTCAGCTTGGAATTGACGAGGTTTAGCCTGGACAAGATTGTTAGGGAAAAGGAGATAGCGGGCGGGGAAGCCTTCCTTCATTTCAACATTAAAGACACGCTCATAGATGCTCAAGAACTCATCACCGATGGTGTTCTTGTGGATGTGAATGGCGAGCTTTTGATTCGGCGCATTAAGGTATTTGCGAACGAGCTTGATCATAATACTGAAATAGAGCCCTAAACTGATGTGTGTCATCAGTGTCGTTTCGTCAATGTACTCGGGTGTCACTCCCCAAAGCTCGACTTCTCCACTCTCTGTTTCACGACTGAATATTTTTAGTAGCGGATGTATATGAATGGAGTATCGACTCAGAAGTTGGCAAAAGCTGGCGAGGTTTGGCGCGGTGAGCATGGCCATTACCGGAGCGCCCATTTCAAGCTCATCGAAATAGCAAGCGGACTCATCAAATAAGTCGATCAGCTCATGATCAAAACGTTGGTAGATATTGTTGATGGCGGTTTGAAGCTGATAAGCCGAGATCGATTCGGCGGAGCAAAGTTGTTTATAGACCTCCGCTCCCGACCAGATATCGCTGCTGTCTCCAATTCTAGCCTGAATAGCAGAATCTAAAGTTTTAAACCAAAATATGGGCAATTGAGTACTAAAACTTTCCACCATAACTCCCTGTTATTGCTGGCGATTGAAGAATGTTCTTCTCGGTAATATGCCCAAATTAAAGGATTTGTTTATGGGTTACAAGCAATGAAAACTTCAATTCAATCTTAGAATTTGTAATCAACACCTACTGAAACCACATATTGCGATGATTGGTAATATTCAATGTTTGAATTCGTTGTCTTCGCGCCGAGCAGTGATACTAGAGACCAGTTTTTTGCATCAAAGATATTGGCGTATTCATAAGCAACGAAGGCTCCAAAGTCTTTGTCTTCACGTGTCTTATTAAAGATTGGGTTTTCTTTATCATAGCTGCGTTTTGCAGCATTGAGTGTTAAAGCAAGACCATGATTTCCGTATCTTTTCGCTAGGTTGATTTCCGCGCCAAGGCTTAAGAACGATAGTGCATCACCCTCAGAATCTGAAGAGAAAACATTCATCGAAGGTGTGAGAATACCTGACCCATCTTTCAAGAAGTACTGGTAACCAGACTTGAGATAAAAGTACTTTCGTTCTCGAGTCATCAGTGCGCGTTCTTCGTCAGTTAACCTAAGTCCTTTTAGACCGGTGTTTTCTTTCTTAACGTCTGACTCACCAGAAGCGACATCGAGATTAAAGTTCGAACCCATTATTCTTGAAAGCTGCATTCGAACCACAGTGCCAGTGAGGTCGGTTTCTTTTCTATTCGAGTCAACAGCATAAGGGTCATCCCATACTTCGCCTGATATCAGAGTTGGTAAGATAGAAAAATCGACCACCATGCCGTTTTCCACTTGCTGCCTATATCCAATTTCAAATGCTAACGTACCTGTGATGATGTCGTCTCTTGAGGTACCTAAGAAAAACTGTTTGTGATTCAAAGCGCCAAAGGTGTATTGCATTGAACCCAAAACAGCGACCATTCCCTCTGCTTCCGTGTTACCTGACGACATTAAATCGGCTTGAGATTGATGATTGCTTTGCCCTACATCGAGGTTGCTTGAGTTTGCGGTGAAGCCTGTTAGGAAGGTCATGTTGCCACTAAAACCTTCGCTTGGTGCTAGAGCTGCGTATGAGTAAGGCGCAAGCGTCAGGCTTGCCAGAAAAAGGGAAATAATATGTTTCATCAATAGACTCGGACTTGAATAACTTTCTAAATTGAACTGCTTTTCAAAAAGAAAAGCTTTCTAAAACGAATAGTTTCCTAAATCGAATAGCTTTCGAGCATGATTAGCGTTTGAGAGTGAATCGCTTTTTTAAGCGCAATCGGGGCTTTTCTGTTTGCCCAAGGCTTGGCGTGTTCTAGTTGATGAGTGAACACCTCGGCTTAGAGCCCACGGATTACGCGTCGCGCCATAAAGTGGATTTTGCGTGCAGCCTAATGTCATCATCTCAGGGATGTTCGTCATGCCAATAGTGTTGAGCCCAGCATTCTGTGTTGCACGAATAAACCAAGAAGTAGTATCGGGCTTTCTACCTTGGTTTAGTTTTGATCCCATGGTGCATTCAAGACCGACAACATCAACGCAGTCTTTCGCTAAGAAAGGCACGCCGGCAAAAGGTGAGTTCGGGTTAAATGAGTTGGCACGCTCTAGTGCTAACTCAAAGCACTCAGAAACAACGGCATTAACCTGATCGTTTGTCTGGCGAATTTTATAGATTGCTTCTTGTACGAATTCTTTTGGCGAGGCTTTTTTGTCTCTTATCAGATTCGCCATCTCGGTCGCATCCAGCGGCGAGTCAATGGTTTGGTGATCTGAAAGTAAATTTGTTGGCGAAGTTGGCGTTGCATTCGCTAAGGTAGGCAGAGAGATAGCCGCAGCTGAAACTGCACCTTTCCCCATAACTTTGAAAAAATCTCTGCGTTTTAATTCATTGATAGTCATCGTTTCTATCCCAAGTTAGAAAGTCACTATCCTTGTTTTGAAACCTAGCTCGCTAGGTTTAGCTTCGCTCCGTGTGCTTATTTATGGGAGTAGAATAAAGATTGGTGTGTTGGCTTGCAGTGCAAATACCGCCAATGTTCATACCATTCACGCCAACTGGTTTGTCGGGTTATGTATAGGGAAGGGTCATTGCTCTGCTCTCAACCAAAAGTCGGATAGGTCTTCAAACAGGTCATTGTTGTCTAAGATGCTGGTATGGTCTTCATCGTAGCCGAGAATTTGTTCAGCATTCAGTTGAGCTGGACGCGATAATTGGCTCGAAAGGTCGATGACACCATCATTACTTTTGGTATTGAACAGCTCGCCCGAGTTATAGCCAAACGCGAGAAAATGTGGCGTGTTGTTGTCATTGTTATCAGAAAACAAATCAGCGATAAACTTACCGTCTGGGTTTAAATCTATCCAAGCAGGCATCACGACAGGGGCGTATTCAATACCTTGCTTGGCTGATGCCACGCCACCAAATGGGGAAGATATGGTGGTAATGCTGCTAACAAAGTCGCACAACTGCCCAATGCTGCACTGACGGAGACTGTTGGTGGCGATAAGCCCGCCCATACTGTGCGCGACCACATGCAATTGTTGAATCTTGTATTGAGTGACGACAGTGTGCATTAGGTTATTCAGGCCCTTTGAGTTCAAAGCCAAAGACAAACCTGAAGGGTAGTTAAATACCCATATTTGATATTTAGATTGGTCGATTTTTTCAATCAGCGGAGCAAAGTCTAACGCGGTGGCATTGATGCCATGAACAAACAATACAGGGATTTTGTTCGGGTCGTACTCTGATAAAAAGTAGACCCCAGCATTATGCTCGAGCAAGAATGTTAGTGGCTGCCACATCCCGAGCTTGGCGTTTTTTCTGTCAAAAGGAGGATCTTCTAGGCTCACGACAGTGCCAATATCGACAAGATCCAGTTCGATTTTTAACAGTGAAGAGAGTGAGCGATCAACAAACGCGCTTGGGACTTCATTTTCATTAACTTCCAGGGATACTTCAATGGTGGATTTGTCTTGATGGTTACGAAGGTTAATGACACTGAATGCTTCGTCTGCTTGTAGGGTTAAGTCTTGATTTCTATCTTCAAAGACAAGTAGATAATGGATGTTGTTCGATAGCTGTAAGTCGATACGGTCACTAGCGATTATTCCGTCGTAACCATCCACTTCGCTTTTATTGATGTCTTTGATTTGTTCAATAACTACGGCTGAGTCTGTGGCTGGTTGGTTCAAGATAAGCTGGTATTGATTGGTTATAGAATCAATTTCTTTTATTTCATGAGATAGGTTTCTAAAGTTACTGCATCCGAACAGTATTGAACTGACTAGCAGTACTACGCCGAACCGCAGCGCTGAAACGAGTTTTAGCGCTGAAAGCAAGCGTGTAGTCAGTAATTTCCTCACTCTAATTTCATCCTTATACCAACCCGGTTCATCCATAAATCAATAACCTGTGTTTAATAGTAGCAATTAAACAGCGTTTAACCTGACTTGGAGGCGAAACATTGCTGGTTCGGGTTGCGCAGCTTGATGATGGTATTACTAGGGTCGATGCGGTTGAGTGCGCTATCGCTCAGATTAGCGTGGCTGAAATCGGTACGAAATAGATCCGCACGATACAAATCAACGTCTCGCATTTGTGCGTAGCTCATGTCTGCGTTTCGTAAATCTGCATCGCGGAACGTGGCGTTGTTCAGCTTAGCACGGCTGAAATTGGCGTAGGTGATATCAGCCTCATTCATGTTGGATCCCGATAAATCGGCACCACTAAAGTTGGTACGAATTAGGTTGGCGCAACGAAGGTCAACATCTTGAAGCACTAGATTACTTAGGTCGACATTACGTAATTGTGCACGCTGGCCGCCTTGGTTTTCTAGCCACAGTTTGTGTTGTTCAAGAATAGAATCAAGCTCTTGCTGAGTATAGGTATTCATAATTCACACCACCATTTTCAACAGGGATGCCGTGGCATCCTCTTATTGCGTCTCTTGCTGTCTCTCTTCTTCTATTTGTTGAGAGCTAGCTAATTTTGCTGTGCCATATCTCGCTGTCTGGCCCGATAACACAGTCACCATCAACTCTCATTGATAAGCGAATCTGACAACGTTTAACCACTTCTTGGAAATCGTCTTCTGGCAAGTGTCTTACTGAATCGACCAAAGCTTTACAGTGAGGCGCGGTTTGTTCTTTCAAGGTGTAAAACACCCACTTTCCTTTCTTATCGTGGTTAAGAAGCCCAGCTTTGTAGAGCATTTTTAGGTTACGAGAGACGTTGTATTGAGTTTCACCAATGATGTCCATTGCTTCAGCCACCGCCATGCATTCATCAACATGCAGGAACAACCAGAACAATCGCAGGCGATTGGGTTCTGATAAGGCTTTGAGCGAATCAATGTATTTTTCATCCATCATGGTTTTACCTTTCCAACTGAATAGCGCCACTCTCTATGAGCGGCGCGAAGTTTTATTTATTCTGAGTAACCGATTTTACACAACGTATTGGAAGATAGCGCCACCAATGATGGCTGTCGTTAAGACGATTCCTACAAACGCGATTACGGCTTTTCTTTTTAGAACTGCAGATACTAGCGCGATTTCAGGCAAACTGGCACCTGTACCGCCAATAATTAATGCCAATGCTGCGCCTAAGCCCATTCCTTTAGCAATTAACACGTTAAGCAGAGGAATCGCCATCTCGATACGTAGGTAAAGCGGAATACCAATCAATGAAGCGACCACGATAGATTGGAAGCTGTCACCGCCCACGTATTTCTCTACCAAGTCTGCTGGCAAGTAAGCCGCCGAGAATCCACTGATCGCCGCACCCAATAGTACATAAGGGATGATTCGTTTGAACAAAGCCCAAGCTCCACCCATAGCATTACGCATTCTTGATACTGAAGAAGGAGCCGCGCCACAAGTGTTTCCTGGGTTTTTGTTATTGCTCGAACTTGAGCAGCCTTTGCCTTTAGTGTCTTCAAGCTCAGCACCACGTTTGATTTCGTTTCTCCAAGGTGATTTGGATATCAAGTAACCACCAAGAACCGCGGCGGTAAAGGTCACCAAGAAGTACACCACGGTGATCTTCAATCCGAACGCGGCGTACACCATCGCCAATACGATGAAGTTACACAGTGGCGCCGAGATGATGAAGCTCATCACAGTACCTAATGATGCGCCCATCGACGCCATTGCCATGGTCACCGGAACCACGGCTGCGCTACAAAATGGGGTCAACATCCCGAACAATGCGCCCAACAAGGTTCCCCATTTATCGTGTTTGGTCAGTGTCGCTTGGAGCTTATCTTGAGGGATATACTCTCGCATGATGCCAGTCAGTACCGACACAATAGCGATGATAACGACCAAACCTTTGGCCACATAAAAGAACTCATTTAACGCAATAACTAATTTAGCATCCACAATTGGAATCTCTAGCAAGTGAAAAGAGATTAAATCATATACACACATGCATAATCGTGCAAGTGTGTATATTTAGATTGATTAAAAATAGACTAGGTTAAGCGTGCTTGTGGCTTATGGTTTTCTTCGGGATAGTTGTGTCTTTAAGAATTTTAAATTATAAAAATCAATAGCTTAAATTCTGCATGCAAGGCGAGATATAGACGGTAAAAGTAAGACCAATCATTTGAAAAATAATAATGAGACAGTGGGGATGTGTGGGTTATTGCGGGCATTACATTCTGTGAATGCGAGGCAAGCACAGAATATAACGTCTAGTATCACCGGGCAGGATCGATACTAGAATACATACCGAGTGGCACGAGTTAGCGTAGGGCAGTTGAGCGCTACGCTCGATTTAACTCAGTACGATTTTATTGAGTTGGATGCTTTATTTAGTTGGCATTTCAATGTCACCTGATTGTTCCGACCAAGCTGCAAAGCCACCTGCGAGGTTCTTTACGGGTTTCAAACCCATATCTGCGGCCATCTTGGCAGCGTAAAGAGAACGCAAACCGTGGGCACAATAGAACACGTAGGTTTTGTCTTGGTTGAATACTTTATTGTGTGCGGGGCATTCTGGATCAATCAAGAATTCCAGCATGCCTCTTGGGCAAGTAAAAGCGCCGGGAATAATGCCAAGCTTGTTTCTTTCTTCGGCTTCTCGCACATCGACAAACACGTAGTCATCAAGTGTGTTTTGCTTGTCGTCGCTACCATTGAATAGCGCTATTGCTTCTTCTACCGACATATCTTCAACGACTTGGTAGGCTTCTTCTTTGAGGGCTTTAATGCCTTTGGTAATGGTTTGTGCCATGGTTTTCTCTCTCATTAAATTGGGTGATGGTGATTAAATTAAGTGCATTTTATTAAGTTAGATGACGGTTATTTCGCAACATTGCCCGCCACATTCAGCGCGTCCCATGTTCGTGCAAAAGGAGGAGCGTAGCTGAAATCAAGGTAACCCAATTGTTGAGTCGTCATGCCTGCAGTAATCGCAACGCCTAATGCATTTAGCCGACCTACTGCGCCTTTCTTGCCGACAATTTCTCCACCTAAAAGGCGTTTAGATTCAGGGTCGTAAGCAAGTTTTATCTTGATGTCTTCTTGGCCGGGGTAATAATCTGTTTGGTTCTTGTCTTTAATGACAGAGGTACTCGTTGGCACTGCGTATTGGTTTGCCATCCAATGAGAAATGCCCGTGTTAGCAAGCTCGTAATCAAGTACTTTCAAAGATGATGAACCTAAGAAACCATCGAGGAAGCTCTCTTTGCCTGCTAATCTGTCGGCCATCATTCGAGCCTGTTTATTGGCGGTGGTGGCAAGTGGCAAATACACGGGCTGATCGAGCATTAAGTGATGAACCGTCGCGCAGTCACCTACGGCGTAAATATTCGCTACGGGTGTCGCCCCAAACTTATCGACTAACAAAGCGCCGTTGGGTAGTTTTGGTAGATCAAACAATTCGGTATTGGGTTTGAAGCCAAGTGCGAGAATTACAATGTCGGCTTGAATTGCAGTCGGTCCATTGTGAGTGTCTTGTGTGTTGCTGAGCGTCAGTATGTAGCTGCCACGTTCCATTCTTTCTATGTGTTCGACTTGGGTATTGGTTAGCAGATTGGTTCCTGTGTCACGAATGGCATCTTCGATGTCGATGATCATCTCTGGACTGAATTGGCGGCTCATGATGTACGCTTCACGCTCTATTATGGTGACGTCTTTTCCTAAGTCATGTGCCGCATCGAACATCTCTAATCCAATAAAACCTGCGCCAATGATTGCGACGCGAGGTTTATCTGCTGCGAGCATGGCTTGTTTCACGGCAATGCCGTCTTCCATGCTAGTGAGGGTATAAATGTGCTCGGTGTTATTCGAATCAGCGCTATAAGCGTGTCCAGGGTTACTCACACGAAAAGAGGTCGCGAAATCTGGAATTAAAGGTCGCGCACCTGTCGCAATGATTAACTTATCAAACGGAATATCTTGTGACTCGCCTTGCGTGCTGACTGTGATGATTTGCTCGGCCGCATTCACCGCGATCACTTCTGTATTGATGCGAACATCGAGCCCTGAATCGATGGCTTGCTGTGGTGTGCGAGAGATCATGCGATCTGTAGTTTGAAACTTGTCACCAACAAAGTAGGGTAGGCCGCACGCACCAAACGACAGGTAGCTGCGTTTTTCGATCACGATAACGTCATCAGTGGGTTGGTTTCTTTTGTATTTGGCAGCAAAGCTCATACCTGCGGCACTGCCTCCTAAAATTACGATCTTCATAGTGGTACATCTTCTTATGAGGGCGCGGTTTTGCGCCCTGTGTTTATTTGAATGAATCTGAATAACTTGAGCGATTTGCGTTAAGCAGGAATCTCGCTATTGGTTGTATTCGATGGGGTTTGTGTTTTGTACTGTTCGGCGTTCAATGAACCGTTAGTTTTGGCGGTTAGTACACCAGAGAGCATTGAACCCGAGATGTTAAGAGCGGTACGCGCCATATCAATCAAGGCTTCAATCGAGACCAGTATCGCAACGATAGTGATGTCTAATCCCATGATAGTTAGTACGGCAACGGCTGCGAAGGTTGCGCCGCCGCCGACGCCTGCAATACCGAATGAAGCAATGGCAATCACGGCGATCAGTTGTAGAACAAAGCTCAGGTCAATTGGGATACCCATGACTTGCGCGGCCATGATGGCGAGCATTGCTGGGTAAATTCCGGCACAACCGTTTTGGCCAATACTGGTACCGAATGTTGCCGACATATTGGCTGTTTCTTCGTCCACTCCAAGGCGTTGAGTTTGTGTTTCTACGTTTAATGGAATAGCGGCCATGCTTGAGCGAGAACCGAAGCCGAACACCAACACAGGCCAAGTTTTTTTGCGAATGTCTTCGGAGACAAACCAAACAAACCAACAAGTACAAGGTGAACCACAAACATCACTGCGATTGCTGCGTAGCTTGCGATTACGAACCGACCCATTTCAGAGAGTGCGAACAAATCGTTGTTCATCATGAACTTGGTCATTAAAGCGAACACGCCATAAGGGGTAAGCTTTAGGATTTCTCGAACCATCGATAGAACGACTTCTTTCGCAGCATTGATGAAATCAACAAAGCTTTGTACTTTTTCGGGCTTACGCTTTTTCACCTGCAAGATGCTGAAACCAAGGAACATACCGAATAGAACCGTCGATAACGTTGAGGTTCTTTCTGCACCCGTCAGCATCTCAAAAATATTGGCAGGGATGATAGACAGCACCAAGCTTGTGAAGGTGTTGTTAGACATCAGTTCTTGAGTCGAAAGCAAACTATCACTGCGCGCTTCAATGGCCGTATTCGTGCCCATCACATGAACTAAGCTGTTCGCATCGATGTTGAATAAGTAGATACTCGCAATACCAATTACCGCAGAGATCGTCACGGTAAAAATCAACACACCGATGACTTTAGGCGCGATTTTCGAGAGGGCGCTAGTGCCTTCCACATTCATGATGGACGCTGTCATAGCAACAAACACCAGCGGTATCACTATCATCTGCAGCAACTTGACGTAACCGTTCCCGAATAGAGAAATAAGTTCAGAAAACTGCAGTCCAACTGCGCTATCGGTTCCGAGTGCAACTTGAATAATGCCCCCAAACAAAAGGCCGCCAACCAGTGCGCTAAGCACACGGAAGTTGAAGCTTTTCTTCTGTTTTTTAAAGCGCGATAGCACGACGTAAAAGCCGAGGAAAATGGCACTCAGTGCCAGTAAGGTTAAGCTCATTTTAAGCTCCTATTATTTACAGCTAATTAAAATCACAGGATCGAGGCGCAGAATGTGTGTGAGGTGTTTTTACCAAAGGCGCACAAGGTTTGAAGCGTTGTCCAGTGAAGGAATACCTGTAAGACGAAGCTTGATAAAAAAAGACGGTAAAAAATCGCAATTAATTTTCAAATTAAAAAACGGGCGCTTTTCCGGGTGTGTTTTACAGCTATTTTTCAGAATGGCGGGCAATTTCTTCGTCTTTTCAGGCGCAGTGTCGTCTTAGTCTAATGAGCTAAATTTGGTGGCTATGTTTGGTGAATTTTGGCGGTTTATGATGGGATCTATTCGGGTGAGTGTGCCGCGGGATAATCAGGGGTGAAATCAAGAATTGAACGGCTTTGAGCGATGAGTTTTAAATAAAGCGGTGCTATGACGAATTCGCCATAGCACCGCAGTTTATTCTAATCTTGAGGTTCTAAATTAAAGGCTGTTTTTATACACCTTGCCGTCTTTCATGATCAGTTTTTGACTCTCTGTGTTCGCTACACATGCAACGCCTTCTAAAGGGTTACCGTCGATGATCAATAGGTCGGCATACGCGCCTTCAACGATCTGACCTAACTTGCCTTCTTGGTATGGGTGTTGGTAAGTCGACATCTCGAACAAGCGTCCACAGTTTGATGTCGCCATGCGAAGTGCTGTGATGGTGTCGAATGTTTTCTCAATCGCACCCAGTTCATTCAATTGTGTTGCATGAATGTTGGTTTCACCCACGCAGTCAGTGCCAAAAGCAATGTTCTGAATATCGTATTTCTTAATCAGTTCCGCCGATTTGAACATGGCTTTACCTACGCGTTCTGTCTTGCGGTATGTCTCTTCGTTCGGCAGTGGGATCTTGCGCTCTGCAATCAATGAAGAGGTAAAGTAAGACGGAATCACCCAAATGCCTTTCTCTTTGATGATCTCGGCAATGTCGTCATCCATAATTGTCGCGTGTTCGAAAGACATCACGCCCGCTTCGGCTGCTCGGCGCATCGCATCAGAGGTGTGGATGTGCGCGGCAACATAAGTGCCATAATCAGAAGCGGCATCAACCGCGGCTTTCATTTCTTCTGATGTGAATTGCAACGTGTTTAGTGGGTCGAAGGTTGAAGATGCACCGCCACCTGCCATGATCTTGATTTGAGAAGCGCCCATAAACAGCTGTTCACGTACGGCTTTTAATACTTCTGAACGACCATCAGCAATTTTCATGGCACCTAGCTTCATCATTGGTGAATCTTCGTGACCGTTTGCCAAACGTTCTTGTGCTTGGTTCTGACGGTAATCGGAGTGACCACAGGTTTGAGATATAGCGGCCATTGAAGGAAGAATTCGTGGGCCAGTTGCGTAACCGTTATCGATACTTTTCTTTAGGCCAAGCGTGTTACCCGCCACATCACGAATAGTCGTAAAACCGCGCATCAACATCTCTTCTGAAATCTTTGCTGAGCGAATCGCCACTTCTTCACGGGTCATTGTATCAATGACATTAAAAGAGGCAGAGAGCGTGATATGAACGTGCGCATCAATCAGGCCTGGCATGACCGTGCCGCCTTGAGCATCAATAATTTCATCGGCTAACGTTGAATCAATCTCGCCAATTTGAGTGATCAAGTTATCTTCGATGAGGATTGATACGTTCTCGATTAAGTTGTTATCAACACCGTTAAATACGTTCGCGTTAGTGATTAGCTTTTTCATAGTCTGCACCTTTTGGAAATGAGTGTGTGTCGCTGATGGGGTCATCATATGGGGCGCAGCATTTGAAGAATGGCCATTTGGTGACAAGCGATGACGAGACTTATCTTTTGGTGCTTTTCTATATTTTTAAAAATTGCTTTATAGAGGAAAGCTAATTATTGGCGTGAGAAATGCTCAATCGATAAAAACTAACAATTTTGAATGGAATGGTTGTGGTGTCATCAAATGGTAAGTTTTGCTTCTATTCGAACGCTAAGATGTATTTCAAATCAAGGCTACTTATCAAATTAGAGAGAGACAGAATGACTAAATCAGACAAAGTTTACGGGTTCAACACACCACAACGTCTACTTGTAGGTTACACGTTAGCCGTGCTGGTGGACTTAGTAGTGCTTAACTTTTTCGATGAGTACTGGGACTTCGTCAACATTGAATCTTTCACTATTTCTTTGATAGCGGCGTTGTTACTGCAGTTATTGTTGAAGCTCTCTATTGGCTTAGAACACAAGGTAGCGGATTACTTCAAACAGAAATCTGGAACGGCACCTAAGGTGTATCGAGCGCTGTCGACATACATTATTCTTGTTGGCTCAAAATTCGTCATGCTAGAAGCGATAAACCTTATGTTCGGTGACAAGGTGAGCTTTACAGGCCCTTGGAATGGTGTGGTGGCGTTCTTCGCTGTGGTATTTACGATTTTGATTTCAGAAGTGATTGTCTCGAAGATTTACTTTGCTCTTGATGACAAACAAGAATCAAACTTGTAAGAAAAGACAGCTTAAGTATAAGTAGAACTAAACATAGGGGAGTTCGTGATGAACCCTCAATTGAAAAGGGTTGGCAGTGTTGCCAACCCTTTTTATTTTTGTATGCACCACCAATCAAAGTACAAAATATTTCGTACAGAGCTCTGCCGAACCTATCTTCAGATTAGCAAAAACCATAACAACGTCATGATTCTTTTTCGTTTTACTTAGGACGCTATGGTGTACAGGTACTTTGCCCAAAACAGGCGAAATAGAGCGCTATCTCATTGAACTCCATAAACTGTCGTAAGTGTCGATATTTCTTTACTCAAAAAATAATATGCATTTTATGTCATATATGTTTTTTGCGCATATGTTTGTGAAGGGAACACTACAAACCGATAAAGGAAATCCAATGAAAGTAATCTTATCTAACCTTGGGCTTGCGATAATATGGTTCTTTTCTTCGCTCGTTAATGCACAACCAAACCTTTCCGTTCAACCGTATCCTCCCGTTCAACCACATCTTCCGGTTATTGCCGATGAAGTGAAACATCAGTTGTCGAACCAAGAGTTGGTTGAGACATCGAGTGGTATACACACACTGCAACTTGAACACGCTGATGCATCATTCATTAAGCTTCACTTCAAGTCTCTTACTGTTCCGAAAGGCAGTGTGTTACGTCTTAAGTCAAACACCAGTAGTGAGGTTGTGGAGTACCGCGACAGCCAAATAGATTGGTTCGCTCAATCGATTTCTAGTGATTCTGTCGTCATTGAATCAATCTCCAATTCAAACGGGCAGCATGTTCAGTTTGAAATTAATTATTACATGGCTGGTAAAAGTGCAGACGAAGAGGCCTTAGCGACGCTATCGACCTGTGGTGTGAATGAACGCAAAGACGTTGCTTGCTGGGAAGACTCTCATCCAGGTAAAGTGGCTTGGACAACACCCGTTGCAAGGCTTTTAATTAATGGGCGTAGTTTGTGTACCGCGTGGCGCGTTGGGCCTAATAACCATATGTTCACCAATAACCATTGTGTCGCATCTGAGTCTGAATTGAGAAATACAGAGGTGTGGTTTAATTATCAGCGTCGCACTTGTGATGGATCTATGGCCACCATGGTAAAAGTGATGGGGAGCAAAATACTCAGCACCGATTATGATTTGGATTACACGCTTTTCACCGTTGATGATTTCGCCAAAATAGCGTCGTTTGGTTATCTAGGCCTAGATGCCCAAGAACCCATCTTTGGAGATGGTATATACATTCCTCAACACGGAGCAGGCAAACCGAAAGAACTGGCAATTGAAAGTGACCAAAATGGCTCCGGAATGTGTCAGATTGATGTAGCTTCAACTGGTGGTAGAGGTACCAATACTGACACTGGCTACTTCTGTGACACCATTGGTGGCTCATCCGGTTCACCCGTTTTACGCACCGACAATAACAAAGCGATTGCGCTGCATCATTTTGGAGGTTGTGAAAACCAAGGCGTGAAAATGAGTAAGATTTGGCCACTCGTGTCTTCATACTTTGGTGATACGTTGCCAGATGGCTCAGTCGGTGAGCCGAACAATGATATTCCTGAGGTCACTTTAGGAAGCGTGACTACCGATCTTGCCGCGACGTCCGGACAACAGAAACTGTTTGTGCTTAAAGCAGCAAATCGCACCACGGACGTGAATATCGTTATCAAGTCTGGAGTAGGGGATGCTGATCTCTACATTCGTTCTGGCGCGCAACCAACGAAAAGTACTTACGATTGCCGACCTTATCGCTCTGGCAACTTTGAAACTTGCGAGGTGCCTAGAGCTGATGAAGATCTCTACATCATGATCAATGCGTTCCGAAGTTTTTCTGGTGTATCTCTTTCTTTATCAAAACCTCAATCAGTATCTAAAAATGAAGTTAGGTAGATTGCTCCCGAAACGTGAGTCATGTGGTTTTGGTTCCTAGTTTATACAAAAGAGGTCAGATAATTACTTCTGACCTCTTTCTTTTTCACTAGGGTTGAAAATTATTTTGCTAGTTTAATCGTGTTCACATCAATAGCGGTATCTTCCCAGTCTTTGTCAACTTCCCCTTGAATTATGAGTTTTGTGTCGGGTGTTGCTTCAATACCGTTCCAATCACGTTGATCAATCTCAATAACCATCTCGCCGGTTAAGTCTTTAAATTGGTATTCTTCATCACCCAATGAAGAAACAATATGACCTGTTAATATTACTGGTGTGTCGTTTTCTGCTTCTAAAGCCATCTCAACAGTCTTTACTTTCACTGCACTTGGGCCGGTAAAACCACCTTTATCATTTTGAGTATTCTGATCTGCGAATGTACTTGTTGATGATAATATCAAGATGATTGCTAGTACGAGTTTTTTCATTGTATTTCCCCAGCTCATTTTGTCTTTTAGATACCGATAACACTATGTTATCGGTGATATATTAATTTAGTATAAAGGAGGTATATTATCAATTCTATTTACTGAACACTTATAGGTAAATACCACCCACGTACACGATATTCCTCATTAGAGTAATCCAGGATTGTAAAATTAATCTATTAATTAATCCATGCATATCTCTTTGTAAGTGGGTACCCCTCTCGTTAATTGGTTCTACATGTCCATTTAAACAGAATACTCAATAATTTAGTCTTTGTTAACTATAAGGCCTTTATATTAGTATGGCTAATTTATGGGATTCTTGTTCTTCCATATAAAAACCACAAATTGAAATATTCACAAAACCAATCATTGCTTCAACCAAGATCACAAATATTAATATGCAACCTATTGCGCACTTGGTTTCTGGGTTATTTTCCTGCCGCCAATCAAAAAGGAAAAATAATAATGAAAAAAACAATAGCGTTAGTGTCTGTAACTGCCTGCCTAAGTCCGTTTGCTTATGCTGATAATAGTAACGTTATCACCGGTGAATCGCCTGAAGGTGTCTACGTTCAATACCAATCGATGAATCAAGTGACTGAATCGATGAAGCAAGATGGCTTTACGATGCATCGCTGTGGTATCAAGGCCCTTCGTAACAATGTCCAATCTAATCAGAGCCTTGAAGTTCCCCATAGCCAGATCCAGTGTGTTTACTCCAAGCCGGGAGTATCAACAAGTGATGAATCTGAGTTGATCTACTGGCACCTGAATGTGCTTTACAGCATGGAAAATGAACACTTTATTGCGGAGAGTGAGTTTACCGAGCGCTACACTAGCGAGATCTATACACATAGTCCTGAGTATCTTCTTGATATCGGTCCTCATTACTACCGTCAGCGTTCTGAAGTTGAAGCGTTGGGAATGAAGGTAGGTGAATGTAATCTACAAAAAATTTATTACTTCAGCGCTCCAACAGAAGAGTCATACTTATCCGATATTGCATCATGTCCAGTGTATAAAACAGATGGAGAACTGTCTGGGAATATTATAGTGGAAATTAATCACACACCCGCTAACTTTGGTTACAGTGAGCGACTTGTTAATTTCTACGGTATTCAATAGTTTTAATGTTACTGCTTAAATTAATAATTTATTTAACATTTGTTCGCTCGCTGTAAATAATCGTTAACTAAAAAAGGGTTAGTATTAAATACCAACCCTTTTGACAAATTATTATATTTAAATTTTTACGTTACCTCTTTAGTTAGAGACATCGTAAACCACATCTCCACGTAATATGGTCATCAACACCTGCGTTTTGGCGATGCCTCTTGCTGATAAAGTAGTGATGTCACGGTCGAGAATGGCGAAGTCCGCTGATTTACCTACATCAATCGTTCCCGTTATATCATCAATTCCTAGACTTTTAGCTGCGTTGAGCGTGTAAGCGTCGATGGCTGTGTAGATATCGGTTAGACCGGTTTTACCCATGATTAAGCTATTAGCAATGCCTACCAGTGGGTTGATATCGTGCACATTCCAATCACTGCTCAATGTGATATTGGCATCGGTTTTGAGTATCGCGTCGAGGTTCACCATGGCTTTTGCGCGTTTCGCACCTAAGAAGGCATTAGCCCATTCGTGATCATGCTGTGCTACGTAGTCTGACCCGACTTGGAAGTCCGCCGAAACATCGAGTTGTTTAAAGCGTGGAACGTCCTCATCATTGATCAATTCAACGTGGGTGAGCGTGTATGGCTTGTGCGAACCTTGTTTACGTACGCTCTCGATGGCATCTAAAGATTCTCGAACTGCACCGTCACCAATGACATGTATGTGGGCACTAAAGCCGATTTTTTCTAGGGCCGTTAACCACTGTTTCATCTGTGCTGCTGGAATGTAGTTCAAGCCATTAGGAGAGCTTGGTAAGTAAGTATCTAAGTAAGGAGCGAGCGTTTTTGCCGTGCCATTGATGAAGATGCCATCGCTGTACATTTTCACCTGATCGACCAGCAGTAGACGGTTTTTGTCATCGGAATACATCTTCTCAAACACTTCTAATTGAGAGGGCATTGCCATGGAAGGGTAAACCCAAGGGCGTAATGACACGCGAGCAGTCAAATCTTGGTTTTGCTCCGCTTCGAGCCAAACATCATACCAACCGCGTTTCCAGTACAGTCGACCGTCACCTATGGTGGTAATGCCGTGTGCTGCCGCTTCTTCAAGTCCGTACATTAAGCCTTGGTAGCTTTGCTCAAACAGTTCGCTTTGGCTGTTCCACGCCATCTCCATAATTTGGTCGCCAGCATTATCCAATAAGATGCCGTTAAGCGTGCCGCTGTCTTGGTCTTTTAAATAAGCGCCACCTTGTGGATCAGGAGATTGTTGGCTGATTCTGGCTATTTTTAAGGCTTTTGAGTTGACCCACATTGAGTGTGAAGTCTGCTCCATGATCACGACAGGTCGGTCGGGAAAGACACTATCGATGATCTCAAGTGGTGTGTATTCCGAATCGCTGTCGAGTGTCGATTCCAAAGAAAAACCATAACCCATCAGCCAGCCTCGACCATTGGTTTCGGCATTGATTTTACACGCTTCTAAGTAAGGGATTTGCTCTTCGAGTGTGGCTTCCGAATCCAGTTCGCAATTGCCACCCAGCTCTGAGGCGGCTTCAAACACATGGTTATGATTATCAATGAACCCCGGCAAAACAAAGGCATTCTCCAAGTCGATGACATCGGTACTCTGGCCTTGAAAAGATTGCGCCTGAGCGTGGTCACCGATGAAGATGATCTTGCCGTTATGGGTAACTATAGAATCTGACTCTCGATGCCCGTATATATCGGCATTAGTGAAGATTTGGTCAGCCGCTTGGTCTTGATTGGCTGCATTGGCTTGTGCAAGAGCCGGTGATACAGCACTTAGACCTGCGATTAAGATGGCCAATGCAGTGTGTGGCAGAGTGAGCTTGTTGTTCATTATTGTGTCTTCCATGTTCCACTGTGTAATAAGTATAGAAAGCGAGTGGTCAGTGGAAAACTCTACATGAATGACAAATAAAAACTGTATTTAATCAACAAGCTGTCGTTTGAATGAGCTTTTGATTACGACTCTTGCCTCAGGCTTTTACGCAGATCTTTTTTGTATTCGTCATAAGAGTTGTAGCCATAGAGTTTCCACGTGTGATCACCTTTAATATTGTGGCTGTAGGTGATTTCTCCGATCCACTGCTGACGTGTTGCATGAATCATATCGCGTATTTTTAATAATAAAGTGTCCATAGTTGCTCTCCTGATTAAGTTCACCTGCAGTATATTTAGCGGAGAAAGTCGGAAGAGTACCGTTAGCGCAATGTCCAATACTTTTCAGTCAAAGTGCTTATTTGAGTGGTTTGATGGGTATACTTTCAGTATTAAAGGGTCATTGAGTGTCGTAATGAAAGGTTACTTAGAAAAGGTGCCGCAGCGGATTGGTGCGTCATGGCGGTATAAGAAAATAGTAGAAGGCTGTAAGAGCTATGGTTGGCACCGACATGAAGAGTATGAGATAGCGATTCATCGTTACTTCTCGGGGCACAGTTTTATTGGGCACCACCAAAGCGATGTGTTTCATAACCATATGATTTTGGTTGGTCCAGACTTGCCTCATGCCATTTATTCGGATGAGAGCACTGATGACTCACGTGTTTGCGAAACCCATGTAATTTGGTTTCGTAAAGATTGGATTGAGCCGTTGATAGCGTGCTGTCGTGAACTTGAACCGTTACGTACACTGCTAGAAGACTCAAAGAAAGGATTGCAGTTTTCCCCTAATACCGCTGAGAGGGCAACACAACTGCTAGATAAGGTGATGGATCAGCCTCCTCATCAACAGCTACTGACTCTATTCTCTCTGTTTGTTTTGCTGATTGATGACCAAGAAGTCGTGCAGTTAATTAACCCAACCTTTAACTCGATTGAAGAAGACGAAGTCAGCGACAAACTTGATAAGGTCGAAGCCTTTCTGATGAATCATTTTATCCACGATATTTCAGTAAATGACTTAGCTAGTCATTTGTATGTTAGTGAGAGCAGCGTAAGGCGTTTGTTTCAAAAGCACTACAACGAGAGCTTCAGTCAGCGGTTGAAGAAAATTAGATTAAATGTGGCGTGTGATTTACTGCTAAATACATCTCTGCCTGTGAATCTGATTATGGAAAAAGTCGGTTACGACAACCAAGCTAACTTTAATCGCCAGTTTAAATCCTATAAGCAGGTAACACCGACTCAGTACCGCGCGGCAATGAAGCATCACTGATTCATTCACCAACGAAACAATTCCCATAAGCTTCTGAATAATTTACTGTTATATGAACTATAGAAATGGATTTAACGTATTACCAAGGATGTAAGTTAGGGCTCTCACATGACTTACTCGAATTACTATGAAAACAAGTCGAGGTTAGGATGAAGAAAATATTATTGCTGCTGAGTGTCATCTTATTGGGTGGTTGCGTCGGCATGCCCGAAACAGTAAAGCCCGTTCAACAGTTTGAATTGGATAGATACTTAGGCAAATGGTACGAAGTGGCTCGCTTGGACCACTCGTTTGAGCGCGGTCTCAATAGCATCAGTGCTGAATATAGCCTGCGTGATGATGGTGGCGTGAAGGTGATTAACCGTGGCTATTCGGATGAAGATGGCGAATGGAATGAAGCGGAAGGTAAGGCGTATTTTGTCGAAGGCAGCGATCAGGGCTATCTGAAGGTGTCGTTCTTTGGTCCATTCTATGGCGCTTATGTGGTGTTCGAGTTGGATAAAGAGAACTACCAATACGCGTTTGTTTCTGGCCCAGATACCGATTACCTATGGCTGCTTTCTCGAACCCCAGAAGTCTCATCTGAGGTTATGGAGAAGTTCAAAGCGATGTCGAAAGATCGTGGGTTCAATACCGATGAGCTGATCGTTGTGGAACATACCCAATAAACCGATCGCTGTTATTGGTGAGAGTGATTGATGATTGATGATTGGTAAGGCACAGAGGATGAATTTCTCTGTGCCTTTTTAATTATCTGAGAGTTAGTCTTGCTTACGCACTTGCAATACGCTCAGTACTGATAGTGAAAGGAAGAACGCTGGGTCGCTCCAACCAAAGCCAACAAAGATACCCGTAAAAGCAGCATACAGTGTGATGATCGCACCCAGCATATTGGTGACAACCAAACCTTGGATGAGCTTTTTAGCGCTGACTCCTGCTTCAATATCTCGCAGTAACCATGTTATCGCTGCAATACCGCCAAGGAAGATACTGGTGTGTTGAGAGAGAAAATACGCGTACTTATCATTAATTTCCACACCGTACATGGGCCACATGACTGTTGGTAGGAAAAACAACGCGAAGGCAAACCCTGCGTAAATGATGCCGTGTAGGCTTAAAAACGTTTTATTGTTCATTTGTTATCTCTCTATCTCGTGCCTTTCGCCAATTCTTTATTCATTTCATTAGCCGTTGATTGGGCCTTTGTTAATGGTAGTTAATGGCTGGTTTACGTCAAAAATCACGCCGCGAACTTCATCTACGCCCATCTCTCTCAAGCGAGCAGCATGCATGGCTAAATAAGCCTCAGCACTGAGTTGATCTTCAAATAGGTAGACACCACCGCCTAGTTTTTCGGCTTGGTTTTCTGTCCAGATTTTCCAGATCATGCCCGGTTCGTTGTTGATGGACTTAGCTAGGTCTACGAGTGCGTTCGACATCTCCTCACCGAAAGGGCCGTTAAATTCAAAATCAACTTGTAGTAGTTTCATGGTGTTTCTCCGTTTAACAAATTTCGTTTAACAAAATCCGCTATAAAAAATAGGTGTTTAAGACAAACAAGCCATTCTCGTTTGTTGTTGAGATTTATATTACCTGTAAAAAACAGACAGAAAAGTTCATAATGTTGCCATTAACTGTCAGGATTTTAGACCGATGAGATTGAAGACCACCCTCGACCAATGGCAAACACTCTATGAGATAGACCGCGCTGGCAGCATTCAGGCGGCGGCACTGCAATTGAATAAGAGTCACACCACGTTGATTTATGCGTTGAGAAAACTGGAAGATCAATTGGGCGTGTCTTTGGTTCAAGTTGAAGGACGCAGGGCGGTATTGTCGGAAGACGGCAAAGCCTTATTGCGTAGGGCGAGCAGCATGCTAGAGCAAGCGCGAGAATTGGAGCTGATCAGTGAGCAGTTGGCAAAGGGAGTCGAATCTGAAATCGTGGTTGCGGTTGATCATTTGTGCTGCCTTGAGCGTCTTTATAAGCCGATGGCTGCGTTTATGACAGAGAACAACAGTACGTCGATACAAGTGGTTGAAACGTCACTGTCGAAGACCACCGAAATGGTCACTCAAGAACGAGCCGATGTTGCCATTATTAACCTACCCATAACCAATTACTCGGCTGAAGCCTTTGGCTTTACAAAGATGGAGCCTGTTGTCGCAAGTTCGCACCCTTTGGCTAACATGTCATCCATATCGCTCAACCAGTTGTCGTCGCTGCCACAAATAGTGGTGCGAGATTTAGGCTCGGTTGAAAAGTTGGGAGAGAAAAAGGATGTGGGTTGGTTGAAGTCGAGCCAGCGTATTACGGTCGATAATTTCGACCATGCCTTTGGAGCGGTAGAGCAGGGTGTGGGGTATTGCAGGTTGCCTAAACATATTGTTGATAGCCGAGGAAGTGACAAGCTCACCGTGTTAAATGTGGAAAATGGCAGTGGCTATCACGTGCCGCTGCATCTGACTTTGCCGAAAGGTGCGAAGACTGGCCCAGCCGCAAAACGTTTCTATGAACTGCTTCTTGAGTCAGCCCAGAATGCGGACTCAGTGTTATGAGAAACTTAGTTATGATCTATGAACTATGAACTATGAGCTATTAACGAGGCTGATTGCCTTTCAAGAATAGCGCGACACATTCACGAGTGTAGTGAAGCCTTTCTTCTTCGGACTCTCCGCTATCGTGACCGAAGAATGACCAATATGCCGATTTGCCATGAAACATCAGCAGCAGTTGGCGCGCCGCTATGATTGGCGAGCTTGTAGAAGAGAGCGTTAAGTCGCCAGATTCTATTTTAGTCTGCAAGTAATCGGCGAGTAGTTTTGTGGTCTTTTGTGGCCCCGTTTCTAAATAAATAGAGGCGATCTCTGGATGCGTGTTGGATTGACTCACCGCGTTCTGAAAGGTTTGTCGTGACTGCTCATCAAGCAGCAAATCCTGAAACTTCACACCAAATTTCACCAACTCATCACCCACCGTCGCGTTCATATCAAAGGCAGCAGGGCTCAGTTCGCGCTCTGCACACTTGGTTTGCATGCAGGTTTCGAAAAGTTCGTCTTTGTTTTTAAAGTGAGAGTAGACCGTTTGCTTGGAAACGTTCGCCGCTTTGGCTATCTGATCCATATTGATCTTGAAGCCATGCTCAGAGAAAAGTTGGCTTGCTGCGGTTAAGATCTGCGATCTCTTCTGTTCACTCTTGATGATTTTAGTCACGTGTTGTTTCTCGTTACTTGCTTGGTACTTAGTGTTGCTCAGCTTTATGCACTTGGTTTTGCGCTAAGCATTATGCTTTTTGTGATGGTTTTATCAATCATTAACGGTGAAACTTATTTTTAACATAATCAAACTAGACAGTCTAGTTTGGTTTGGTTAGTCTAAAAATAGAACATGATTGAGTACTGCATAGGAACAGTAAGTATGTATAAATTGATGAAGGGAAGTGCGGTGGCGTTGTCTCTATCGGCTTTTCTTGTTGGATGTGGCGAAAAGGAACAAGCCCAAGATTCGGTTGATTCAACCAATCAAACGGCTTCGAGCGTCCAAACCATTTTAACTGTAGAAACGATGGCCTTAGCGCTGTCTTCCTCTTATGCAGTGCAGCGTGAATATGTTGGTGTGGTTAAGGCGGGTCAGCAAGCCAATTTAGGTTTCGAACTGGCGGGTAAAGTGAATGAGATTCTAGTCGATGTTGGTGACACAGTAACCGAAGGTCAACCCCTGATTCGATTAGACACTCAACTGTTACAGACTGAATCTAGCCAACTAAAAGCACAAGCCGAAGAAGTGAAAGCTCAACTGAGCCTTGTTGCCGCGAACTTAAAACGTCAACGTTCACTGAAAGCGAAAGGCTTCAGTGCCGAAGCGGAGATTGATTCGCTAACCAGTGAACAACGTGTGTTTCAAGCTAACTTGCTGCGCATTGATGCCTCGGTAAAAGGCAACGATCTCAAACTGGTAAAATCGACAATTCTTGCACCGTATTCGGGTACCATCGCAACGCGTTTTGTGTCGCTCGGCGATGTGGTCAATGTGGGTAATCCAACTCTTACTTTGCTCGCTTCTGAAGGCAAAGAAGCCTTTATTGGTATTCCAGCCCATCAAATGACAAAGGTAACCTCACTCTCTTCGCCAAGCATTCGTGTTGGGCGGGAGGATTATGCAGTGACGCTGCTGAATCCGGGTGCCATGGTGGACACGCAATCTCGCAGTGTCGGTCTGCGTTACCTTTTCCCCGAACAAGCCTCTGTTTTAGAAGGTCAACTTGCTTACCTTAAATTTGATGAACAGATTGATGACCAAGGTTATTGGGTGCCATTAACGGGTTTGATTGATGGCCTGCGCGGTGTGTGGAACATTTTCGTGGTAGGTGAAGACAATAAGGTTGAACGCCGCAGTGTTCAGGTGTTGTTTGCCAACAATCAACAAGCGTACGTGAGTGGTGCAATCGAGGACGGCGAACAGGTGATCGCGAGTGGTTTACATCGCTTGGTTCCCGGTCAAACCGTGAAGCCAGCCAGCGTTACTGCTGAATAGGAAATAGTATGAAAATCATAGAGACTATTTCCAATACTCGATTGCTCATCTTGATGACGGCACTACTCATGGTGAGTGGTATTTCTGCGTTTATGACGCTGCCACGCGCAGAAGACCCTGTCATCATCAACCGTTATGCAAATATCACAACCAGCTTTCCCGGTGCCAGTGCCGAACGTGTAGAAACCTTGGTTACTGAGGTGATAGAGAACAAGCTGCGCGAGCTGAGTGAAGTTAAACTCGTGAGCTCAACCTCAAGGCCGGGCGTGTCTATTGTCACCTTAGAATTGAATGACACCATCACCGAGCCTGAGCCGGTTTGGTCTCAAGCTCGCGACAAGCTATCTGACATCGAATCCATTTTGCCTGCGGGCTCTCATTCCCCCGATCTCGACAGTGACCACACCTATGCTTTCACGACCATCGCATCTCTAACTTGGTCGGGTGCAGGCGAGCCTGACCGATTAACGCTGGGTCGTTATGCCAAAGAACTGGCTAAGCGATTACGAACTTTATCGGGCACTGAATTCGTTGATGAATACGGGATGCCACAAGAAGAGATTCAAATCAGCTTGCGTACTGCCGATGCAGCGGCGTTAGGGCGCTCAAGTGCCAATATTGCTGAGTCGCTAGAAGGGGCAGACGCCAAGAACTCCGCCGGTGAGTTAGTGAGTGCTTATTCTCGCTTTGGCTTAGAAATTAAATCTGAACTCGATTCTATTGAACGCATTAAGCAAGTGCCAATAGCCACTGATAGCAAAGGTCACATCATCCGTATGGAAGACATTGCTTCTGTGAAACGTGGTGAGAAAACCCCACAAGACCAGATTGCCATTATTGATGGTGAGCCGGGTGTGATTGTCGCGGCAAGAATGCATCCTGATCTGCGAGTCGACAACTGGACGTCGCGAGCGAATGATCTGATTGGTAAATTTGAGCAAGAGTTACCAAGTAACGTTAAGGTGACGGTGCTGTTTAATCAGCAAGGTTATACCGAAACTCGCTTAGACGATTTAGGCAAAAGCTTGATGATCGGTTTCGGCTTGATCTTAATTGTGCTGTTCGTGACCTTGGGCGTTCGCGCCGCGATCTTAGTGGCAATTTCTCTGCCATTAACCTCATTATTGACCCTGTCGATCATGAAAATGACCGGCGTGCCGATTAACCAAATGTCGGTGACAGGCCTAATTGTGGCGCTCGGGATCATGGTGGATAACGCTGTGGTGATGGTTGATACCATTCAAGCTTATCGCTTGAAAGGGCAACAGCGAGCTGAAGCGACCATGAATGCGTTGAAGCATTTATGGGTACCGTTACTGGGCTCGACACTTACCACTGTCCTAGCCTTTGCACCGATCATTTTGATGCCTGGCGCATCGGGTGAGTTCGTGGGGGGAATTGCGATTACGGTGTCTTTCTCATTGATCGGTTCTTACATTATTTCACATACCCTAATTGCGGGCTTGGCGACCAAGTTATTACCGAAACAACTCAGTGATGTCGACAAGAAAGGGCAGCACCATTGGTACATGACAGGCTTGAGAATTCCTGCATTGACGCGTTGGTTCTCGTCTTCTGTCCGCTTTGGTGTAACGCATCCAATTATCACGATCGCTTTGGTGTTGTTGGTACCATTTACTGGTTATTGGAGTATGTCTCAGCTGACTGAGCAGTTCTTTCCGCCATCAGACAGAGACATGTTTGAGATTCAAGTGTACATGCCACCGCAAGCGAGCATTTATGCGACGAAAAATACCTCGGAAAAAATAGACGATATCATTCATCGCTACCCCGAAGTAGAGCGCATAGATTGGCTAGTGGGCGCTAACTTCCCATCGTTCTATTACAACCTACAAGCTAGGCAAAACAACGCGCCGTACTTCTCGCAAGCCATGGTGAAAACAGAGAACTTTGACCAAGCCAATGCGCTAATTCCACAGTTGCAAAAGGTGTTGGATGAAGAGGTGCCGGAAGCACAAATCTTGGTACGTAAGCTTAACCAAGGGCCTCCATTTACCGCGCCCGTTGAACTGCGAGTGTATGGTGAAAACCTCGATACGTTGAAAGCGATTGGTGAGGATGTGCGATTGATTTTGGTGGGTGTTCCTCATGTGACGCACACAAGGGAAACGCTGCAACCGGGTACTCCGAAGGTGTGGTTGAAGGTCGATGAAGACACCGCAAAACTTAACGGGATTTCACTCAATCAGTTTGCGGGCATGTTGCAAACGACGCTGACTGGTCGTGAAAGCGGCTCTGTTATTGAGGGCAGTGAATCGGTGCCAATTCGTGTTCGTGTTGCGGATGACGCGCGTGAAAACTTAGCGCATTTAAGCAATATCCGTTTGCCGATCAGTTCAGATGTCTACTCAACCGGTATCAATGTGTCTACCTTAGCCGAGCTTGAACTGACGACGAGTCGCGGGGCGATTACTCGTCGTAACGGGCAACGTGTGAATACCATCGAGGGTTACATTGAAGCGGGTGTTTTACCTCAAACCGTGCTTAATGAATTCCAAAAACGCTTAGAAAGCTATGAAATTCCGTCTGGTTACACGGTTGGTTTTGGTGGCGAATCCGCTGAACGAGACAATTCAGTCAACAGTCTTATCTCGAATGTCGCAGTCGTGGTGGTATTGATGGTGTTAGTGGTGGTGATGTCGTTCAATTCGTTCCGAATGAGTAGCATCATCTTCATGGTAGCAGGATTGGCTGGTGGCCTCGGGTTGCTGTCGGTGTGGATCTTCGGCTACCCATTTGGTTTTACGGTGATCATCGCCATGCTGGGGATTGCGGGCTTAGCGATTAACGCCGCCATCGTAATTCTGACGGAATTGAAACTCGATAAACAAGCTTCATCAGGCAATGTGGATGCGGTGGTAGAGGCGGTGATGTCGTGTACTCGACATATCAGTTCAACCACGATTACGACGGTGGGGGGCTTTATGCCATTGATCATCGCTGGTGGCGGTTTCTGGCCTCCGTTTGCAGTCGCGATTGTGGGGGGTACCGTATTAACCACGCTTATCTCGTTCTACTTTGTGCCTGTGGTTTATCATTTGATGACTAAAAATCAGCGCAAAACCGTCGTCGAACCAACAGCATAATCTCTCTCTTAATGACTATTACTCCCCTCCCTTGAGGGGAGTAATACCCGCTTAAAACATCTCTTAATACCCAAAAATCGGCTTTTTATCTTCATCTTTGCCCGTTTTCTACTGCGTATAATTGACATGATTATCATAAAAATCAACGTGTCATTCGATTGGCTGATGGGTCGTCGTCTAGAGTGATATCTTTTGTAAATACCTTTGAAATCGTATGTGAATTCATAAATTTGACGATCATCACACTTTGCTTAATTCGCTCTTTCTAATGTAATCAATCATTATTGTTTCTACTGCGTGTTTACTTTTCTTTCTTCCGTTTCGCTTTAATCCTTTTCTGCACATGGCTCGACTCGTGTGGCACGCCTATATCGTGCGTCTGAATTGCATCAATTTCCCACATCTTACTTTCATAACTGGAAGGTTAGTTTCCAAGTTTGTTTGGTGAGCTTTCAATTTCAACTCCTCATAATGCGCTAAATGTAACAATGTATTTCAAAGTGTAACAATTAAGTCATATTTTTTGTGTGGTTTTAACCGTGCGGCAATGTTTCGGCTGCGCAGCACTGTCGTTTTAACTTGTCAGTTCAACTGTTCAACTGTCGACTGTTCAAGATAGTGGCTAATTCCGTTTCGCTTTGAGATGCGTCGTTTCACATGCTCAACACATAAATATTCTAATGACCATGACAACCAGTACTCGGGCGTTCGTTCTGAGGCTGGATAACCATCGAGAAAGTTAATGGAAGCTTCAAGATATAAACGCATTTTATCGAGAGCAAATCTGTCGAGGATTGGTTTGGTGGGAACCGTCCTGATGCTCGAAGGATGTAACTCCGCATTGCTCGACCCAAAAGGTAGCGTTGGCGTTCAGGAAAAGGAGCTGATTATTACTGCTCTGTTGCTGATGCTGATTGTCGTCATCCCCGTGATCCTGATGACCATCTACTTTGCTTATAGATACCGTGAAAGCAACACCACAGAAGAGTACGCACCTGACTGGGCGCACTCAACCAAGATTGAAATAGTGGTATGGACGATTCCAATCATCATTATTGCGATTCTGGCCACCATCACTTGGCGAACAACACACGAACTAGAGCCTTCCAAGCCTCTGGAGAGTGACGTTAAGCCTATGGTGATCGAAGTGGTCTCTCTGGACTGGAAGTGGCTGTTCATCTATCCGGAGCAAAACATTGCGACGGTTAACTATGTTGCGTTCCCGAAAGATGTACCGGTGACGTTTAAGCTAACTTCAGACAACATCATGAACGCGTTTTTTATCCCGCGTCTTGGCTCGCAGATCTACGCGATGCCGGGAATGGTGACCAAGCTGAATTTGATCGCGAACCACGAAGGTGACTTCAAAGGTTTTGCATCGAACTACAGTGGTAAAGGGTTCTCTCAAATGAAATTCACCGCATCAGCCATGCCTGATCAAGTGGCGTTTCTAAACTGGGTGGAAAAAGTGAAAGCAAGCCCGGACCGTATTGAAGACTGGGATCAATTCCGTTCTTTGGCTGCGCCGAGTGTGGCTGAACCTGTGACTCTGTTCTCCAGTATCCCACCATTTTTATTCACTGATGTTGTGACCCAGTACCCTGGTTCAATGAACTGTTTGCCGGAAACCCAAGGATAATCGTCATGTTTGGAAGATTAACTCTAGACTCAATTCCCTACCACGAACCCATTATTTTGTTCACGTTAACCATGATCGCTTTAGTGGGTGGTTTAGTGGTGTATGCGGTAACAAAAGCCGGTAAGTGGCAATACCTTTGGAATGAATGGTTTACTTCTGTAGACCACAAAAAATTGGGCTTCATGTACATTGCGGTCGCGATGGTGATGTTAGTTCGTGGCTTTGCCGATGCCGTCATGATGCGTAGTCAGCAATTGCTTTCTGCAGCGGGTGAGACAGGCTATTTACCGCCACATCACTATGACCAGATCTTCACGGCTCACGGCGTGATCATGATTTTCTTCGTCGCGATGCCTTTGGTTATCGGTTTGATGAACATCATTGTGCCACTGCAAATTGGTGCTCGTGATGTTGCGTTCCCTTACCTCAATAACCTGAGCTTCTGGCTATTTGTGGTGGGTATCATCCTAACCAACATGTCGCTTGGCTTAGGTGAATTTGGCCGTACGGGTTGGTTGGCGTATCCGCCGCTTTCCGGTATTGAGGCAAGTCCGGGAGTCGGAGTCGATTATTGGATATGGGCGCTGCAAATATCCGGTGTGGGTACCACGTTAACGGGTGTGAACTTCTTCGCGACTATTTTGCGCATGCGTACTCCGTCTATGCCAATGATGAAGATGCCAGTATTCACGTGGGCGTCTCTGTGTGCCAACATCCTGATCATCATCTCTTTCCCAATCCTAACGGTAACCATCGCGTTACTGACTTTGGATAGATACATCGGCACGCACTTTTTCACCAATGACCTTGGTGGCAACGTGATGATGTATGTGAACCTGATTTGGGCATGGGGACACCCTGAGGTGTACATCCTAATTTTGCCTATCTTCGGTGTGTTCTCTGAAGTGACTGCAACCTTCTCTCGCAAAAAACTGTTTGGTTATACCTCGTTGGTATGGGCGACAGTGGCTATCACTATTTTAGCGTTTGTGGTTTGGCTACATCATTTCTTCACCATGGGTTCTGGCGCCAATGTGAATGCCTTCTTCGGCATCGCGACCATGATTATCTCTATCCCAACCGGGGTTAAGATCTTCAACTGGCTGTTCACCATGTACAAAGGACGTATCCGCTTTACCACGCCAATGATGTGGACCGTGGGCTTCCTAATCACCTTTACCGTTGGTGGTATGACGGGCGTATTGATGGCAGTACCGGGCGCAGATTTCATTTTGCATAACTCGGTATTCCTGATTGCGCACTTCCACAACGTAATCATCGGTGGCGTTGTCTTCGGTTGTTTTGCAGCGATTGGTTACTGGTTCCCGAAAGCGACTGGTTTCACTCTGAACGAGCTTTGGGGCAAACGCGCATTCTACTGCTGGATCATCGGTTTCTTGATGGCGTTCTTGCCACTTTACGCTCTGGGCTTTATGGGCATGACGCGTCGTTTGAGCCAAGACATCAACCCTGAGTTCTTCCCTCTACTGGCGGTTGCGGCTGCTGGTACGGGCGTGATTGCGATGGGTGTGGTGTGTCAGTTCGTTCAGATTTACGTGAGTGTTCGTGACCGCGACCAAAACCGAGATCTAACAGGTGACCCATGGGGTGGACGTACATTCGAATGGGCAACGTCTTCACCACCGCCGTTCTACAACTTTGCAAAATTGCCTAAGGGCGATGAGATCGATTCGTTCTGGTATCAAAAGCAAAGTGGTGAGTTTGACCCGACTCAGGAAGAAGAATACGAACGTATTCACATGCCGAAGAATACACCGACAGGTATCTATGTTTCTGCATGGGCGTTGGCATTTGGCTTCGCGATGATCTGGTACATCTGGTGGTTAGCAGCAGCAAGCTTAGTGGGCATCGTGGTGACGTGTATTCAACACAGCTACAACGACGATGTGGACTACTACGTGGAAGTTGAAGAGATCAAAGCGATTGAAGCTGCTCGACGTGCGCAGCTTGAAGAAGCAAAGAAACAGTCAGTGAAAGGCGACAACTCTGGTCGTGGTAACAGCGCTGACAGTGATAACAACGACAATAAAGATGACTTGGAGACGACGTATGCAAGCTAATACTCCGTCACACACTTATGATCTTGCACACTCGCATGATCATCACCACGAATCCGCGGGCAACAAGTTGTTTGGTTTCTGGGTTTACTTGATGAGTGACTGTGTCCTGTTTGCCACGCTTTTCGCGACTTATGCCGTGCTTGAGAGTGGATCAATAGCAGGGCCGACAGGTAAAGACATCTTTGAACTGCCGTTCGTGTTTGTCGAAACCATGATGCTGTTGTTCAGTAGTATCACCTTTGGCTTTGGCATGATTGCAATGAAGCGCAAAGACGTTACCGGACTGAAGCGATGGATCAAAGTTACTTTCGTATTGGGTTTAGCCTTTATCTGTATGGAAGTGTATGAGTTCCATCACTTGATTGCAGAAGGCTATGGCCCTCAAGAGAGTGCGTTCCTTTCTGCATTCTTTACCTTGGTTGGCACACACGGTTTGCACGTCACGTTCGGTCTGATTTGGATGGCGGTGGCGTATCACCAGCTTTCAACCAAAGGCTTGAACGACAACATGTCGATGCGTTTCCAGTGCTTAAGCCTGTTCTGGCATTTCCTTGATATCGTTTGGATTTGTGTATTTACCATCGTGTACTTAATGGGGGTGATGTAATGGAACAGCATCTAGATAGCGGTGCAACGGATTATGTGAAAGGCTTTATTGCGTCACTAATTCTGACCATTATTCCGTTCTACATTGTGTGGTCACATGCGCTACCAAGCACGGAAACTTACGTGATCTTGTTTGGTTGTGCGCTGGTGCAAATCTTTGTGCACTTTAAGTACTTCTTACATATGGAAGCGAAATCTTCCGATGGGCGTTGGAACTTGGTGTCACTGATGTTTACTGCCATTGTTGTATTGATTCTTATCGCTGGCTCGGTATGGATCATCTACAACATGAACGTCAACATGAAGTTGTAGGCCAAGGTATGCTGAAAAAATATTTGTCTATTACCAAACCGGGCATCATTTTCGGCAACCTGATTTCTGTTGCGGCGGGGTTCTTCCTCGCCGCAAAAACAGAACCAGCCAGTGCGATGTTGTTACTGACGACTTTAGCGGGTGTAGGGCTTGTGATTGCATCAGGTTGCGTGGTGAACAACATCTTTGATCGAGATATCGACCAGAAAATGAAACGTACCCAGAACCGTGAATTGGTTCAGGGCAATATCAACACAGACGTCGCATTTATCTATGCGTTAGTTATGTTGTTGGCAGGCACAGCGTTGCTGTTTCAATTTGTTAATCCGATGTCTGCGGTTGTGGTGTTGCTTGGCTATGTGTTTTACGTCTTTTTCTACACCATGTGGTACAAGCGTAATTCGGTTTACGGCACCTTAGTTGGCAGTATCTCTGGCGCAGTTCCGCCATTAGTTGGTTACCTTGGTGTGACGAATTACTTGAGCTTAGAAGCCGTTCTGCTGTTCATCATGTTCTGCTTATGGCAGATGCCACACTCGTATGCGATTGCGATGTTCCGCATTCAAGACTACCGCGATGCAGGTATACCTGTGTTACCGGTGAAAGAGGGCGTCGACAAAGCACATCAGCACATGAAAGCGTATGTAGTAGCGTTTGGCGCAGTTGCTCTGGCGTTGTTCTTACTCGGAGAGGCGGGTTATGAATACCTAGCGGTGTCGGCGGCCGTTTGCTTTATGTGGACCAAAGTGACATTCCGTAAGGTTGATTGTCTTAACTACATTCAGTGGTCAAAGACCGTTTTCAAGGTTTCTCTGCTGGTGGTGATGGGCATCAGTGGCGTACTAGGGCTCGAACTGATTCCGCTGCCTACGCTTTTTTGATTTAAGTTTGTCGTTGAACCCTCAATGTTCTGAAGTCCGAGGGTTTGACGACTTTTTATCTGTCCCGCTTTAAGCTATTACCCTTCAAAAATATCACTAAGCCAATCTTCAAGCTGCTCTCGTTTGTCTTGAGGGCCATTGATTACCACTAATCCATTCAGTGTCGCTTGATCCCAAGAGATCGTTCCGTTCGCTAATGCATCGAACACGTCGAGCTCTGTAATAAGCAATAAATCGTTCTCTGTCGGCAAAGTGTCTCTTCCTGAAATGTTCACGCCTTTTTCAATGCTGATTTGGCTGTAGTGACCTTTAATCGCTTCAAATAAGTTGAATTCAATCTTACTCAGATGCGCCTTTGCGAGTGCTGACTTTATCGAAAACAGTTTGAAATGATCCGGTTTATCTAGGTTTCCGAACTCGTCATCTTGCCTTGCTGTGATGACATTGCCAAATACCTCCAGTGAACCGGGCTCTGTCACTAAACTAAATCCGGTTTCTTGGTGTAATCCGCAAGCTAATACCAGAGAAGAACTGAGTGAAAGCAAAAGAACAAAACGTTTTAGCATGTGTGAACCTTAAAAGAAGCAGGGCAGTTTCCTTACTCCAACAATAGACCTAGATCGTTGAGTTAAGGTTGCGAACTGTACCAATAAATAAACGATAAAGGGACCACAATGGGTCCCTAAGTTATCGACTCGCCATCCTTAGCAGCCTTTGATTATTAGCGAACGATGAGCATGATCTCTTCTGGAGTCATTGGCTTATCGAAGTAGCTCATGAATTGACCGAAGCCTTTGATGTCGCCATTCGAGAACTTGAATGCACCAGACTGTAGGTTAGTACCAATCACTTGTTGAGCGTTTGGACCCGCAATCAATATTTGGTTCAGTACGGCACGAGTAGTGTCGATTTGAACGTCTGCACCTTTCACTGCTTCTTCGTGTAACTGAGCAATACCGTTACGGATTTCGATAGTGAATGCTTCGTTCGTATCAGAGAAGTTGTACGTTAGCATCATGTTTACGTCTAACGAGTTTTCTGCGATAAGCGTTGAGGTCATCATGTCGAAGATCTGCTTGCTTGGTAGCGCAGTAAGAACGTCAACAGAAGCGAAGTTGATCATATTAGAGAAGTCACGCTTGTTCTCAAGTTCAGCAGCAGCGTTAAGTGCCCAGTTACGCCAGTTGATGTTCACTTGGTCAGCAGCCCATGCTTTGTAAGCTTGTGCTTTCATTTCGCGAGCTTCCATATCTTGCTTGTTTACCGTGATCGGGTAAGAAAGAATTTCTGCTGCAAATGTGTAATTTTCTGCCTTAATTGCTGCTTGTGCAGTCGTAAGGATGTTGTCACGACCGCCCATGACCTCTACGAAGGCTTTAGCGCGTTGCTCGTAAGCCATTGGCTCTAGCTGCCATGGGTCACCTTCGAAGAAACCGTTGTAACCTACGTAAATCTGACGCACGGCGTGTGCAACAGTGCCGTAGTGCTCACCTAACCACGGGTGTTCTGCAAGGTGCTTCGGAAGTTTAACGACCTCAACTAGCTCATCTGGCGTCATACCTTTGTTCATGTAACGGATAGTTTGGTCATGCGTGTATTGAATCGCATCACGGTAAGCCGTTAATACGTCAGATACCGCTTCTTTGCCTTCAACAGGACGACCGTGAGAGTTAATCATGATCTCAGTGTCGAACTTACGCATTACGTCGATGCCCTTGAACCACATTGATGGGTCACGGAATTTAGTACCACGGATGGTGTGAAGGTTAGGGAAGTTCTCTCCTTGAAGTACTTCAGCCGCGTGCAGGATTTTTTGCTCTGGGAAGTAAACCACTAGCTCATCTTTGGTTTCAGATGGCACGTTCTCGATGTGCATTTTCACGCCAGCAATTTCGATTTCGATGTGGCTTTGGCTTGGTACAAGCAGGTTTGGTTCAATGAACGAGATAGCACCTTGCATGAAGCGTGGACCAAGGCCATCGTTTACTGTGCCGTGCTCGCCTTCTTCTACGTGCTTAGCGCCTGTGTAAGAAGTACGGTGACCAAATAGAGTACCTAGGTTTGAAGACCAGTTAGCCACTGCCGCGGTTAGGCCTTCTTCTGCGATGATTTTCACTTCACCTGATGCCACTTCTTCATCCGTTACCCATGCACGCACACCTGAGATGTGGTCGATGTGGTTGTGAGAGTAGATGATGGCTTTAACTGGCTTGTCTGTGATTTGACGAAACTGCTCTTTAACCGATTGAGCCATTTCTACCGACTCACCTGGATCAACAATAATGATACCGTCAGTACCTTCGATCATTACTGGTGTATCGAGACCAAAACCGTAACCAAGGTAAATGTTGTCATCAACTTTGATGATTGCTTGGTCCATTTTTCGGCCATGCTTAGTTAGAGTTGGATGAACGTGGTCAGATTCTTCTGTGTAGGCCAGAGAGTGGCCAGTTTTAGAAACAACTTGGATACGCTCGCCTGTGCCCCAGAACATGTTTGATTTGTGTTCGAATAGAACCTCGCTTTTGTAGCGAGCATCAAGGTCAATGTCTTGGTATTGCGCAGCATTTGCTGTCTGAAGTTCTTGGCCTACTTTCGATGTCGCTTCTACAGTTGGCGTTGCAGATGCAAAACCAGCAGCAAATAAAGCGCTTGCGATAGCAACAGGAAGCGCCATTTTCTTAAATGTATTAGTCATGGTAGTGACCTTATATTTGGATACAGGAATTGGATTTCTTGAGCCAAATGATAAAGGTGGAAGAGGCCGCTATCTACGCGGTAAAAGGATTTCAATCTATCGCTTTTTCGATGGTTTATTTATCTAATGATTATATTGGCGATTTATATTGATCTAAATCAATTAGTAACAGGGGCTTGCAACAGATACAAAAATGCCCCGAATTTCGGGGCATTTTGAGGAAACTAGTCGCAGGTTAATGAGTGGCTGTTATACGAGAGAATAACAGTCACATCATTGATGACTTATTCGTTTACCAAGAGCTAATCGTTTACTAAGAGCTTACCAAGCACCTAAGTATGACTTGTAAGATTGTAAGCGAACCGTTGCTGCGCCGATTACATCAATGAAGCCCCAGAACGGATGTGGTTTCTCAGCCGAGATCCAAGCCGCGCCAGTTGAACCTATAGGGATGTTGTAACCTTCAGGTTCGATGATCTCAAGTACGATAGTTCGACCTAAACCATTGCCGTTTCTTACCACGTGTTGGCCAACGCTTTGTGGTCCCTGAAGTGGAGAAATACTCGACTCACCGGTACCTGCATTAAAGCTGTGTACTTTTGCTCGGAACACGTGACCTGGGTATGCATCAACGAAGAATTCAGCGAAATCTCCTACTTGAACATAGCCGTAAGTTTGGTCTGAAATACGCATCTCAAGAAACTTTTTGCTGGTGTTGTAGAGGTGCATATTACCCATTACAGAACCTTCAGCAATGTTCACTATCGATACCTGGCCATCAAATTCCGCTCTAATGGTTTTCTTCTCTTGCGCCCAATTTACTTTTTGTAGATCGGCTTTTAGCGACACAAGTTCAGCGTGCAGTACTCGAAGATCTGAGTCGTACTTTTCTACGTCACGCATATTGAAGATTTCAGGTGACGTTTCAGCACGCTCTAAATCGCGATCCATCTGCTTGATTTGTTCTTCTTTCTGAACAATTGAAGATTCGATCTTGGCTTTATCTGCGGCAGAATTGATGTCGACGAGAGTGTAGATTATGTCGCCTTCTTTAACCATTTGGTTGTGCTCAACAAGCACTTGGTCGATCTGCTGACCAAAGATAGGTGACATCACCGCGTGTGGTGCTTTGACTGTGGTTGAGTTGGTTAAATCAACGGGTGCCCACAAGCGAGAGATTACTGCTAATACTGCAAGAATCGTTACACCCCCAATGGCAGCCCAGGTGTAGTTCTTGAAGTTCTTCTTAAGTGCGCCTGTCGCAAATAGTGACCATACAATTAGGATGTATGGAATCATCATCTCTTTCATTATGCGACCTCTTTATTTGTTGGAGTCTTTTCTTTTGAAGGCTGAGCTTCTGGAGACTGTTCTACTGGAGATTGTTTGGTTTGAAACGGCTCCGTTACTGGTTCTTCAGGTGATACGTGGACTACGGAGGCCTCTGTATTAGTCGCGTCTCGTTTAGGTTGTACACCACGGCGAATCACATCACTCAGTGATTGACCAATATGTTTCCAGTTCGCTAGCGCGATAACCAAGGCGATAACCCAGAATGTTTTGCTGATGAAGAGTCCGCAAAGTGACAGTGCAAACACGATTTGAACGTGAGCGCTTTTGTGTTCTTTTGCTTTATGCACACCCAGTTCATGTAACTGCCACATGCCGTAAACACCGGCTAATACCACAGCAATTGTCACTGAGAACAAGTAGCCAGAGAAGTACTCCATCTGGAAGAAGTTCATCATCATTTCATTGGGGTGGTTGTTGAACTGAGACATGTCGATGTCTTTAGAGTGGATTGTGCCTAATGGTGCAAGCGCCCATGCACCAGCAAACATCACTGCCATAAACAGACAGAATTTGACCAAGACCATCACAATGGCCCAGATTTTCTGGAAAACGATTTTTATAAAGTTCATATCTCAACCTACATAAATAAGAAGAGAGAATTTGCAGCCTAGAAGTTTAACTTTAACAACATCTTAAAAAGTAGGTGTTTATTATGTGGGTTGATTGATGCGCATAATAAACAAAAGTATTAGATGGTATTTAAAGTGATACTACGCAGTCCAGACAACGGATTCTCGGTATCAAGAAGCTAATGTGCTTCATTACAAATCAATCCTTGTTGGCAGACGTAAACTGAATGGCTATTTGGCTATCGAAAATATATTCGACCTGTTTTATTAGCCGCTGTCGTTATTATGTGTAATACCTCAATTATCGAGGGGCTCTTCCATGGCAGTTGACACATTGCAGTAAAAATATTCGTCAGCTTTCTGTTTGGGTTAATAATTGATTTGTTGGCAGGATAATAGGAAGAGTTTTGAGCGGTATCTACCCAGAAATACGATTTGATAATATCGTAATTACGATGAGTTGTTGTGGTTCTGAATTGGCAGGTTGAATTATTTGCTAGCGCTCAAATTCGGCTTTAAAACATTGTGAGTTAAATTGGCTTGGATCAATGAAATGATTAATAAAAGCATCAATAAGTAATTTGTCGAAATTAATCTTTTTACACAGTTTTTACAATAAAAGGAGTGATGGATATGAATGATGAATTATAGATGACTGATAATAAGTTTTGCCTGTCGGAAAAATATTCACTCAAGGTTAGAAAATTATACCGATGATGTGTCAAATATATGGGTTTAGTTTTTAGATAAGCTCCCTTCGTAGAAGATTCAATTTGAATATTGTAGCGCTAGTTACTCAAATGTATATCTCAATGACACTCAACACAGTGTCATGACAAACGAGACAATTGTGCATTTTTCGTTGTTATTGGAGAATCACTCATCGATGAGGCCCTTCTTCAAAAGTGATCGGTATGAAGGGGTGCTACTGTCTCAATTTGCGACGTCAAACGAGGGATTGTTATTTTATTTAATCGTTTTTACGATAGCATAGTGCTCATGGTCGCCTAATGAGTAATGAGTAATGAGTAATGATATATGAGCAATGACATTCCCAACTTCAACCTACTTGCCGTGTTTTCTGCGGTGATGGAGCAGGGCAGTTTGAGTAAGGCTGCGGATCAACTCAGTACCAATCAATCGACCATCAGTACCGCATTAGCGCGCCTAAAAAAAGAGATCGGCCAAGAGCTTTTTGTTCGTAAAGGAAGAGGTGTTGCGCCTACGTCTTATGCCCAAAGCTTATACGAACAGATAAAAGCGCCGATCAATGAACTCAATGGCGTGTTTCAGTCGATGGCTAATTTTGATGAGCAATCCTCTGAGCGTAAGTTTGTGATTTCTGCGCCTGAGCACTTACAGTGGGTGCTGCTCAATAGTTTCGCGGCGCTTCCTAATCAAAACTTGTCGCTAGAAGTCTTTGATCAACCAGACAGTGATGAGCGAATTTACGAAGATCTTTTGACTCAAGAATTCGATGCGATGATCGATATTGTGGTGCCTGAACACCCAAGTATCGTCAGTGAAACACTTTATGAGGGCGAGTTTGTGATCGTGTGTCGAGCTGATCACCCGCGAATCCAAGGTGAAATCAGCGAAGCGCAGTTCCTCAGTGAAAAACATGCTGTACTAGACAGAACCCGACGCAAAGTTCGCAGTTTGAATCACTACACGTCTTTGGATTTATCCCAACGTAAAATCGTGTTTCATGGACGCTCGCTGTTCAGTAATATCTTGCTGTGTAGCCAATCCGATTACATTACTGTAGTGCCTTTATCTATGGCCGTGCAGTTCCAAGAAAAGTTAAGTTTGCAGCTGTTCAAACCACCCTTTGAATATCAGCCGATATCTCACTACCTGATTTGGTTGAAGAAGCAGAACAGTGACCCTGCTCATAAATGGTTCAGAGAACAAGTCATCAGTACGTCAGATGCAATGTCGAAGGCGCTTAAAGATAGGCGCTTGCGGTTTTAATTGAGAATCTAACTCGAAGGGAAGCATTGGCTTCCCTTTTTTGTGTCATTGAGTTCGTGTTAGTCATAAAGTTCATAACAAAAAATTATCACTTTGAGAATTTTTGATAATTTCATTAATTCCTCGCTGAATCGTATTATTTCACTCAGAGATTAGTGGATAACCTCCACTCAAAATAATAACGGCTCCATGCTTGTGGTGCTAATAAGGGTGAAATATGAAATTCCTACACACAATGATCCGAGTTACTGATTTAGACAAGTCTATCGAGTTCTACACCAAGGTATTGGGAATGAAGGAACTTGAACGCCATGAAAACAAAGACTACCGCTACACATTGGTTTTTGTTGGTTACGAGCAAGGCGGCACGACTATCGAGCTAACGTACAACTGGGATACGAATGGGTACGAGATGGGCAGCGCGTTTGGTCATCTGGCATTGGGTGTAGAAGATATTTACGCAGCATGTGACAAGATCAAATCGCTAGGTGGCAACGTCACTCGCGAAGCGGGTCCAGTGAAAGGCGGTTCAACACACATTGCCTTCATTACTGACCCAGACGGCTACCAAATCGAACTGATTCAACTAGGTTAATCGAGGATATAACAATGACAAACGCATTATTTCAACCAATTCAACTTGGTAATATCGAGCTTAAAAACCGTATTGTTATGCCACCGATGACGCGTTCTCGTGCAACGCAACCTGGTAATTCAGCAAACGACATGATGGCGGTTTACTACGCTCAACGCGCTTCTGCAGGTTTGATTATCGCTGAAGGCACGCAAATTTCACCTATGGGTCAAGGCTATGCTTGGACTCCGGGTATCTATTCTGATGAGCAGATTGCTGGTTGGAAAAAAGTCACCGATGCAGTACATGACAAAGAGGGTGTTATCTTCGCTCAACTTTGGCATGTAGGCCGTGTAACACACCCAGATAACATCGGCGGTGAACAGCCAATCTCGTCTTCTGCACTTAAAGCAGAAAACGTAAAAGTATTCATCGATAACGGCACTGATGAACCGGGCTTTGTAGATGTGGTTGAACCTCGTGAGATGACGAAACAAGACATCAAACAAGTGGTTGAACAGTATCGCCAAGCGGCTTTGAATGCGGTTGAAGCGGGCTTTGATGGTATTGAACTTCACGCCGCGAATGGTTACTTAATCAACCAATTCATCGATTCTGAAGCAAACAATCGCACTGACGAATACGGTGGTTCAATCGAAAACCGTTTACGTTTCCTAGGTGAAGTGGTTGAGGCTATGGTTGAAGCGATTGGTGCTGACCGCGTTGGTGTGCGTCTTGCTCCGTTTACATCGTTGAATGGCACCGTTGATGCTACGCCAGTAGAGACTTACACAGCGGCGGCAGCACTACTTAATCTATACAAAATTGTTTACCTGCACATTGCAGAAGTCGATTGGGACGATGCACCTGAAACACCAAAAACCTTTAAATCAGCAGTACGTAATGCTTATCAAGGTGTCCTGATTTATGCGGGTAAATACGATAGCGAGCGTGGCGAAAAAGCGGTTGCTGAAGGCGTAACTGACATGGTTGGTTTTGGTCGTCCGTTCGTTGCTAACCCAGACTTACCTGCTCGTATTCAAAATGGTTACCCACTTGCGGCGCACGATCCAAACACATTGTTCGGTGGTGCTGAAAAAGGTTTAACGGATTACCCAGAATACGCAGGCTAAAAACAGCTGCCTGAAGCAGAGTATTGAGATAGTATCTTGATCCTGTTGAATGTTTATAAAAAGCAACCTGGCAGAGCCAGGTTGCTTTTTTCGTTATTGGACCGAATAAAATGATGAACGTGAAAGCGATGCGTGGGGAACTTTATCTCCTATTTGCCACCCTGTTAGCCGGGGTTGGATGGATTGCATCTAAGCTGGTGGTATTAGAAATGCCCGGACCAGTGTTCATTGGTGTGCGGTTTGTTGTGGCAAGCCTGATTTTACTTCCGTTTTGTATTCATCATATTCGTAAGCTTTCGTTTAAGCAGATACTTTCTCTTTGCGGAGTGGGTTTGTTGCTGTCCGCCTCATTGCAGGTATGGGTGTTTGCGGTATCGGTGACAGAAAGCTTGTCGGAAGGGGCGTTCATCATGAGCCTCGCGATGATCATTGCACCGTTTGTGTCTTGGATTTTGTTTCGAGTTAAGCCTAATCGTGCGTTTTGGATGTCGTTCCCTATCGCGATTATCGGCATGCTGTTGCTGACTTTGGGTAACGGTTGGCATGTCGAGCAGAGTCAGATTTACTTTCTGCTAGCATCGATGTTGTTGTCCGTTCATTTTGTGATGAACAAGCGCGTGATTACTAATATCAAACCTATCGCATCAATCTGTGTGCAGTTGTTTGTGGTGGGTGTGAGTGGTTTAGCCTTTGCTTCTATGACCGCTCAACCGGAGTTCGAGATAACCAAAACCTTAGTTTTCTGGTTCATCGTGTCTGCGGTTATTGCGACTTCTATTCGTTACTTGCTTCAAACCGTCGGCCAACATTCTGTCAACATGGAAGTAGCGGCATTGATCATGATTCTTGAGCCAGTATGGACGCTGTTACTGAGTGTGAGTGTGTTAGGTGAAAGTGTAGAGATGCAAAAGCTGCTAGGTGGGGCTGTGATTATTGCTTCACTGTTCTGCTATATTAAGTGGTCGAGACGACAATAAAACACTCGGTGCGAGACCGAGTGTTGCTTGTTCTCTAATGTACGCTTAAATCGCCGCGACCATTTTCTGAAGTAGCTTGAGTATTTGTTGTTGCTCTTGCTCGTCCAACTCGCTCATTAACTCTTTGTTTAAACGAGCAGGGATAGAGATGAGTTGTTCTTCGAGAGCTTTGCCTTTTTCGGTTAAGTAGATTCGGAAAGAGCGACGGCTATTTGGATCGGCTCTACGCTCAACCAACTCTAGCTTCTCTAACTTGTCTAGTGTGCGTGTCGTGGTTGAATTTTCGACCTTGGATTTTGCCGCGATATCACGCTGAGTAATACCTTCCTCTTCCCATAGACACATCAATGTTGGCCACAATGCGATGGTTAGGCCGTGCTTCTTCAGCTCTAGGTCGAAATCTTTACTCGCTTTGTTGGCGATTACATTGATCATCCATCCAAAGCTATTTTGTCTATCAAATTCTACTGACATCTGCTTGTACCTAATTCTTACGATGACATTACAACTATTGTCATCGTAACTAATACCGATGCAATTAGCACCAACATTGCTTCGTTATTTGATAAAAAAGCGAATTGACTGCTAATTTTGAATTAATCGCGAATCGTAACCTTGGTGATCACAATATCTTCGCAAGGCACATCTTCGTGTCCCCAGCGAGTGGTTGTTGGCGCTACAGCGATTTTGTTTACTACGTCCATACCTGCTGAAACTTTAGCGAATACCGCGTAACCCCAGCCAGCATTCGTCGTTGAGGTATGATCTAGGAAGTCGTTGTCATCAAGGTTGATGAAGAACTGCGCTGTTGCAGAATGTGGGGCGTCGGTACGAGCCATAGCGACAGAGCCGATCACGTTCTTTAAGCCACGGTTTGCTTCATTGACGATGGGTGCGCGAGTTGGTTTTTCTGTCATGTCGATAGTGTGCCCACCACCTTGAATCATGAAACCTTCAATAACACGATGAAATGTCGTGCCTTCGTAGAAGCCATCTTGGCAGTATTTAAGGAAGTTTTTCGACGTTACTGGCGCTTTTTCAAGATTCAGTTCAATTTCAATGTCGCCAAAGTTAGTGGTCAGAATGATCATAAAGGTCCCAATATTTGAGTGCTATTATTTGGAATGCTACAGCACAGTGGATAGCTTAATTGAGTGCAGTATATGAAAAATTATGGAGGATGCCAGTTAACAATACTTCCCAAGCGTATTGACGGGATTGGTGAGTGGCTAGGAAACATCATATATAAGAAAGCCAGCGATGAAATCGCTGACTTTGAGATATCTAAAATAGGCCCTAGTTATTGCTAAAGAGTTAGCAGGTAATTCACTAGTTGGTTGTACTCTTCGTAGCTCTTAATTTGGTCCGGTTTCACGATGTATTTGTTGTTAACCAGAACTCCAGGAACACCTGTTAGTGTGCTTTGTTCAAACTCTTTATCGAAACGTTTTTGCATCGAGTTCACTGCAAAGCTGTTGTATGCCGCATCAAACTTCTTCGCATCGATACCGTTATCAATGAAAACTTCACGCAGCTCTACTTCATTTTTTGGTGTTTGTTGCTTCTCATGGATTTGAGCAAACATCGCAGGAACCATACTTTCTTCAGCGTCTAGAGCAATCATGGTCGCGTAAGCTTTTGCCATTGGCACGGCCATGTTGTTACCCATAAAAGCGACATGTACTTTTTGGAAGCTTGCTGACTTTGGTAAGTCTTCTTTTAGATACTTAATCACCCCTTCAAATTTGTAACAGTGTGGGCAATAGAAAGAGAAAAATTCGGTTACGACAGGCTTGTCGGCCTTCGCTACATCAAGGATTTTGTAGTGCGTGCCTTCTTCAAATTGTGCGGCGTTTACTGAAGCGCTCAAGATAAGAGCGGCAAAGAGGCTAAATAGTTTTTTCATGTGTTCATTTCCTAAATTCGGATGTCATTAGATACAGCAAATGCGCTGTTATATCTTGGCGGCAGATATTGCCAAATAGGGACAAACGATTAAGAAATAGGAGGGCGATATGGCGCTTGTGGTGCAATGATCGCTTTGTGTGAAGGCTCTTTTTCTATCAATGCCAGCGATTCAATCTGCGTATCGAAAGATTCAGAAACGATAAGTGGTGGCATTTTCAGTAGACAGACTGATCCACAGCAATGGTGTTCAACGTTGGGTTGTGCGCTGGGAAAAGGTGTAGGGGCGCTTTCTACAGAACTGATGTTAGAAGCAGAGAAAGAGAAGCTATTGGTGGAAGTTGATTGAGCTTGAGGGGCTTGCAGAGCATTGCTGCTCGCGATGCTGTCCACACTAATGGTGGCCATTAGCATAGCGAAGAGCATGAAAGCGTGTACCCAAATTTTGTTAATCAACTTTGGCATCAATTCTTAGTCTTGGTATATGAACGTGTGTTGGTGCGAATAAAATTGTGCAACCGCTAACCGTAAAATAGGTAAAGTGCAAACGTTCCGATAATACACGACTTGTTTCAGCATCTCTAATCAAACCCGATGAAACTTGCCAGGGTTCTATTTTTGTTTGACCTATCAAGGTGCGCTGCATACGTTAATTTTACCTCAATCTGTGTATTGATAATTAGGGAGCAGCTGTTGAATCGCTTTGCAATGGACTGCGGGTATCATAGAATCGAAAACGTATTCGAATTTTATTGATATCAACGGAAGAGAATAAACAATCAATGAGTAGTATTTTAGAGTGTATTCGTACAGTTGGACGAGGAGAAAGAGGGCGTAAGCCTTTGTCGTTCGAACAAGCCTACCGCATCATGGATGAGTATTTAAGCGGAGAGGTCGGTGACGACCAAATGGCGATGCTACTGATGTTGATTCGTGTGCAGAATGAAACCAATGAAGAGATTGCTGGCTTTGTAAAAGCCTTTCAGTCACGAGTGCCAGACTTAGGCGCAGATATTGACTGGCCGTGTTACGCCGGTAAACGTAATGATACTGCCAGTGGTAAGCCGTGGAATTTGCTTGCTGCGAAGATATTGGCTGCCGACGGTTATAAGGTATTGATGCATGGCTATATGGATAAACCAAGTGGCCGCACGCACGTAGAGACTCACCTTGAGTGTGTCGGTGTGCGTAGTGCGAAAGATCCAGAAGACGCGAAGCAGATCCTTGAATCTGATGGTATCGCCTATTTACCGCTTGCCAACTTTGCACCAGAAGCTCAGACCATGATCGGCTGGAAACACCGTTACGGTTTGCGCACACCAATCAACACTGTGGTTCGAGCATTGAACCCAGGTGGTGGCCGTTTAGGTCTGCGTGGCAGTTTCCATCCTGGCTTCCCACAGCTTCATGCGGAAGTTGAGCATGTCATTGGCAATAAATCCCACTCGGTGATTTCATTCAAAGGGATGAATGGTGAGTCGGAATATAACCCTAAAGTTAGCCAAACGGTTTGGATGAGCTCTCCTGACAAAGTTGAATCGTTCTACTGGGAAGAGATGATGAACCTAGAGCTGCCAATTCCTAGTCAATGTGTACTTGGTACACCGGCTGAAGAGATGGCGTTAATGGCGAATACCATTGTTGACAGCATGACAGCTATTCTCTTTGCAGAAACGCACGATAAAACTGAGGCATACCAGAAAGCGGTGCGCCTGTGGCATGAGTATTGTGCGAGTTAGATGATGGTTTTTAACCAATGAGAGAAGGTCAGAGTGTGCTGGCCTTTTTTGTGCTTGATTTCTAGCAAAGGGCTTTCGTGAATGATCAAGCAATAAGAGTTACTTTACTCGCATCAATCGATGCATCTTGCCTTCAAATTGAATCTCAATGACTTGTGAAATTTTCATTTTCTCAACTTGTTCAAGCATTGCTGCTTGATAGGCTCGTTTCTTCATCCACTCTAACGGCTCTTTAAAGCCATCTTCATTTATCACAAAGGACTGATCGGTGAAGGAGTCTTCAAAGATATGAACCACCCAAATGCGTGATTGGAAATCTAACAATTCGCTAAAGTAGCTTTTTAGCTTAGGTATAAAGTGAGATAGAAGAGTTTGAGGAGAACGAAGCAAAGTCATAGTGAACCGTTTGGACAATGAAAAGCGGTGCGACGGATATGTCCAATTCGAGCGCTTATCGGTTAAAGCAGGTAATCATCGTCAATGTGATTACCTACTCAAGAACTTGCCACAAAATACGGTATTCATGTGTCGCTGACAATGCTTGTTGAGCTTGACTGTCAAGACATGTGTGATGAGTCTGCTATTTAACGAACAAGCCGAAGTCAATCTCTTGTTCTCTTTGGTATTTCACCAGCTTCACTCTTAGGTCGTGTTTTGCTGCTAAGTCAATGGCTAAGCACGACATGCGTTTTATCTCATCAACGCAGCTTGAAATAAGCGGTTTTTCTTGATTATCGATAGTGGCGATGAGTGTGTTTTCTGTGCCGTCGTTACCTGCATAAACATACGCGTACATGTTGTTGTCGTGTTGCATAAACTTCCTAAATCCGGATTTCTAATTATTAGTGCGGTGAAGATTACAGGGTTTATCTACTCAGGCTAGTTCGACTAAGTAAGGTTAAGCAAGGAAAAGTAAGGCTTTGTAAGGGCTCTTTCCCCCTTTTTTCTGGTGGTCTAAAACGTGCTCAAGCCTTTGTTTGTCTCGCTTTGTTGTCTTGTTAGGTTTTGCCTATCAATAAAATTGTTGAAATCCATTTAGTAAAATCAAGATTTTAGACAACAATTAACTTAACAAGATAGAAAAATATATAACGCAAAGTATTTAGGGAGAACGCAATGCATTCTATTAAAGTGAAAGATTATATGACGCAACAGGTTGTGACATTTACTCCTGATATGCCGTTAAGTCTAGCGTTAGACAAAGTGATGCGTAGCCACCATATGGGTGGACCCGTAATTGACGATAATGAGCAAGTGATTGGTTTCCTTTCTGAGCAAGATTTACTCGAGAAGTTGGTGAAGGTGAGCTATTTCTGCCAAGACACACACATTGTGGGTGACTGCATGTATCAAGAAGTACTGTCTGTCTCACCTGAATTATCTATTATTGAGCTGGCGGACATGATGCAAGTTGGGAAACCTAAGGCATACCCAGTAATTGATAACGGGAAGCTGGTCGGTATGATCACCCGAACCGATGTTTTGAGAGCAATCGGCAAGAACTTAGATGAATGTTTCAAACATCCTGTATAGTAAGGTGTTAAGAACGATTATTTTTATCAATACCCATAATTGACAAAAGGCGCACTAGCGCCTTTTTTCTGTATAGAGCTTTTCTAGATAGATCCTTTCTTTGTGGATCCCCAACTTGTGGTTGACTAGTTTATTAAGCTTTAGTTTGCGGTATGCCAACTTTTGGAGGTTTCATGTCAAATCAAACGGCAAAGTTTGTTGAAGGTTCAACGATGCGCCATATATTGGTGATGTCGGGGGCTGGCTCTGTCGGTTTGATGGCGTTATTTGTAGTAGATTTACTCGACATGCTGTTCATCAGTATGCTCGGGCAGGTTGAATTGGCCGCGGCAGTGGGCTTTGCAGGTACGCTGACTTTTTTCTCTACCTCTGTTTCGATTGGTACTTCGATTGCCATGGGCGCATTAGTCTCCAAAGCTATTGGCTCAAAGAATCAAGAACACGCTCGAAATCTAAGCACCAGCATCATGCTGACTGCGTTTGTTATCAGTTCCACCGTAACTGCAATCATGTTCGCTTATATTCCAGAGCTGTTAGCCGCGATAGGCGCAAAAGGGATTGCTGCTGAGCGTGCTCAAGCTTACCTACAGATTTTATTGCCAAGTGGGCCATTTCTAGCGTTGGCGATGGCGGCTGGTGCGGGTTTGAGGGCGGCAGGAGATGCGAAACGTTCGATGTGGGCGACTTTGTCGGGCGGTATCGTTAATGCGATTTTGGACCCTCTGTTTATTTTTGGTTTTGGTTGGAACATCGAAGGGGCAGCTATCGCTTCGGTTGTTGCTCGCTTCTCGGTGCTGTTCTTCTCGCTTTATCCTTTGATTCGCAGCCATCAGCTGGTGGCTCCACCTTCGTTTGTGCAATGGCGCCTTAATATTCGACCAATATTGGCGATTGCGCTGCCTGCGATTATCACCAATACCGCAACGCCTATCGGTAATGCGATTGTGACGACAGGTATCGCACAATATGGTGAGGATTTTGTCGCGGGTTTTGCCGTGATCGGTCGTCTAACACCGGTTTGTTTTGCGGTTATCTTTGCCTTGTCTGGCGCTGTGGGACCAATCATTGGTCAGAACTTTGGTGCAGAACGCATGGACAGAGTTAAAGAAACACTTAATAACTCATTGCTGGTGACGACACTTTATACCATTGCCGTTTGTATTCTGTTGTACCTCGTTCAAGGTTATGTCATTCAAGGCTTTAGCTTACAAGGTGATGCGGCAATCATTGTGGCGGCTTTCTGTACCTATGTGGCGTTAACCTTCACCTTTAACGGCGCGCTATTTGTTGCCAATACCTCCTTTAATAATCTAGGTAAACCGCTTTACTCAACGGCGTTGAATTTGGGCAAAGCGACGTTAGGTACTCTACCATTCGTCTATCTAGGTTCTCAGTGGTATGGCGCTTTGGGGGTTTTGTACGGACAAGCGTTAGGTAATGTTCTGTTCGGGATTTTAGGTATTTTGGTACTTCGACATCATATTACTGAGCTGATGCAAGGTTCTCAAGTTGATCCAGTTGAAGACGATGTGTCGATTGTCAGCTTGAACACACAGCCGTTTTGTTCACACGATGCGGTTCTTATTGATGATGTATCGGCGAATCGTGAAGAGTGTGCGGAGCGTAAATCTCCGTAAGCCATTGGCGCTGGCATAATATTTTTGTTTTCTCGATAACTTCTTCTTGACCTTGGAGTAGCCTCCAAGGTTTATACTTTTGGTGAACTTAAGGTTCTGTTGCTCGTGAGTTAGCAACAACCTCAAGGCTTTTGAGTATTAAGGAGATACATTATGTGCGCAAAACATGCAGCGTGCCGCTCAGCAAAAGTGGACGTTCAACCTCAAGCGGCAGGAGCAAGTTGCTCTAGCCCTAAAATTTCAAGTATCACAGCAGCAGGTACCTCATCTGGTTGTTGTAGCTCTTCTGCTGCTCCGTCACCGTCTGGAGATGATTGTTGTAGTTCGTCGGATAGTGGAGAAGAAGACAGTCAGTCCTCAACCTTATCTCTCGACGCCCAATTTTCCAAAAGTTGGTTGGTTGCCGGAATGGACTGCCCAGCTTGTGCAAGAAAAATAGAAAACGCGATCAGCAATATTGACGGTGTTATTCAAGCGAAGGTTCTCTTTGCTACCGAAAAGCTGGTTGTGAAATTCGATAATGAAAGCCTTGCCGACACTATTGAACAGGTCTCTATCAAAACTGGCTTCCCATTAACGGAAGTCGGTTCTAAGAAAGAAAAACAACAGCCTGAGACTTTTTGGCAAGCTCATATCCAACCTAATTTACAGATTATCGCGATTGCAGCGGCAATGCTGTTTGCTGCGCTTCTGAAAAGTACCTCTCCTCAATTAAGTGAAGGCTTGTTTACGGTAACTTGTCTGCTTGGCTTATATCCGGTGGCGAAGAAAGCGGTTCAGTTGGCACGCTCAGGTACACCGTTTGCTATTGAAACCTTAATGAGTGTTGCCGCGCTGGGTGCTTTGTACCTGGGTGAAACCGCGGAAGCGGCGATGGTTCTATTATTGTTCTTGATTGGTGAGCGCTTAGAAGCGTTTGCTTCATCTAGAGCAAGAAGTGGCGTTCAAGCGCTAATGGCATTAGTGCCAGAGAACGCGACCAAGATTATCAACGGTGAACGTGTTGAAGTGGCAGTAAGCGAGCTTGTTCCTGGTGATATCATTGAAGTCGCAGCGGGTTCTCGCTTGCCTGCTGATGGCAAATTGATTACAGACGCGGCAAGCTTTGATGAAAGTGCGTTAACCGGTGAATCTGTTCCTGTTGAACACACCGAAGGTAACAGCATTATGGCTGGTGCCGTCGTTGTGGACAAAGTGGTTCGTATAACCATCACTTCAAAACAAGGTGAAAACGCAATCGACCGTATTCTTCACCTGATTGAAGAAGCAGAGTCTCGTAAAGCACCGCTGGAACGTTTCCTTGATAAGTTCAGCCGTTGGTACACGCCATTGATGATGGTGGTGGCTTTGCTCGTTATTATCACGCCACCATTATTGTTCGCTCAACCTTGGGAAACATGGGTATACCGTGGCCTAGCGTTATTGTTGATTGCTTGTCCGTGTGCGTTAGTTATCTCGACGCCAGCAGCGATTACTTCTGGTTTAGCGGCAGCAGCGAAACGTGGTGCACTAATTAAAGGCGGTGCAGCACTGGAGCAGCTTGGCAAAATCCAAACTATTGCCTTCGATAAGACGGGTACACTGACCGAAGGTAAGCCCCAGGTTACGGATATTCAGCCTTTATCGGGTTGGCAACAAGATGCGATGCTACGTGTGGTTGGTGCAATCGAAGTTGGCTCTACTCATCCATTGGCGCAGTCGCTAGTGGCGAAAGTAAAAGAGCTGAATATTGAGATTCCAGAATCTCACAATAAGAAAGCGCTGATTGGTAGCGGTGTTGAAGGCGATGTTGATGGTGTTAAATATCAGGTTCTGTCACCGTCTAAAGTAACCATCGATCTTGGTACTGATGTTGTTTCTCAGATAGAAGCATTAGAAGGTGAGGGTAAGACGGTTGTGGTTGCTCTTGAGCTTAAAGAGCAAGAAGTATCAACAGAGCAAGCGACTCCAATTGGTTTGATTGCTTGGCAAGATACGTTGCGCAGTGACGCTAAGCTTGCGATTGAGCGACTTAATGACTTGGGCATTCAATCTATCATGCTGACTGGCGATAACCCACGCAGTGCCGCAGCGATCAGTAGCAAGATTGGTATGCAGTACAAGGCAAGTCTATTACCAAGCGACAAGGTATCTTACGTTGAGGAGTTATCTCAACAGTCGCACGTTGCAATGGTTGGTGATGGCATCAATGATGCGCCAGCAATGAAAACGGCGAATGTCGGCATCGCAATGGGCGGAGGGACTGACGTTGCCTTGGAAACGGCGGATTCAGCACTAACCCATAACCGCTTAACAGAATTGCCAGCGATGATTGAGCTATCGCAAGCAACTATGAACAACATCCGTCAAAACGTTGCTCTAGCGCTCGGTTTGAAAGGTGTATTCTTGGTGACCAGTTTGCTTGGTATTACCGGTTTATGGGTTGCTGTGTTAGCTGATAGTGGTGCGACAGCTTTGGTGACATTAAACGCACTGCGCCTGCTTCGATTCAAATCTAAAGCGGATTAAGTCGAGCTCACCGACATAGAGCATTCTTAATATAAAAAGCGCCTTTAGCGGTAATACGGTAAAGGCGCTTTTTGTCTCATTAGTATGCAACATAGGCGTATGGATTGCTTATTTTTGTGATGCCAATCGGTTTTTCGTGAAACTTGGAATCTTGTTGCGACTATTCGTGTGACGAGTATCACTTCATTTTGTGGTTAGCTTGGTTAGAGTGTGTTCGTACCCCACGAATTTACTATGAGCTTAAATAAGGGTAAAAAGCCCAATAAGCCAAAAGGAGCGAACTATGTCTCAAGCTGTTTTCCATTTAGGTGTTACTGAAGCAGATCTTAACGGTGCTACTCTTGCGATCATCCCTGGTGATCCTGCTCGTGTACAAAAAATTGCAGAAGAGATGGAGAATCCAGTATTTCTTGCTAGCCATCGTGAATACACACTTTACCGCGCAGAACTAGACGGTAAGCCAGTTGTTGTATGTTCAACAGGTATCGGTGGTCCATCGACTTCTATCGCTGTAGAAGAGCTAGCTCAACTGGGTGTTCGCACTTTCCTGCGTGTTGGTACTACGGGTGCTATCCAACCTCACGTAAACGTGGGTGACATGATTGTTTCTACTGGTTCTGTTCGTCTAGACGGCGCTAGCCTGCACTTTGCTCCAATGGAGTTCCCAGCAGTTGCTGACTTCGAAGTGGCAACAGCAATGAAAGCGGCAGTTGAAGAATCAGGTGCAGCAGTTCACATGGGCGTAACAGCTTCAAGTGACACTTTCTACCCAGGTCAAGAGCGTTACGACACGTTCTCTGGTCGCGTAGTTAAGCGCTTCCAAGGTTCTATGCAAGAATGGCAAGACATGGGTGTTCTGAACTTCGAAATGGAATCTGCAACGCTGTTAACAATGTGTGCAAGCTCTGGCCTTAAAGCGGGTTGTGTTGCTGGTGTAATCATCAACCGTACTCAAAAAGAGATTCCAGACCACGACACACTAAAAGTAACAGAAGCTCGTTCAATCAAAGTGGTTGTAGAAGCTGCTCGTAAAATGCTTTAAGTCTTAAAGTGCTCTGAGTAGTAGAGAGCATTAAGCCTTAAACTGACTTCAAATTTTGAAAATGGCCGCATCGAATGATGTGGCCATTTTTTTATGTCGTCTTAAAGTAATCGATAGAGAGAATAGACAAGAAAAAGGCGAGTGACTTAATGGTCATTCGCCTTTTTTATAATCTGCTTTAGAGCGTTTAGCTCTCATGAGTTTATTTGTTTTTAGTACTCTAGATCTTCATTACCGCCAGCAGCTGTAAACCATGCCGTTAGGTGTGTTTTAAGGTCTTTTAGTTCGTCAGGGCCAATCAGTGCAAGACCAAGATCTTCTGCTCGAGTGATATCGTTATGGCGAAGAGGGCGGAAGCTCACCAACATTGCACGTGCTTGTAGGCCACCTAGCAGGTCTCTCAGCGATTCTAATTTGTATAAGGTGTCATCACCATCGTCACGCATGCCTTTGGTCTTACATTCGATGATGTGCAGCTTATTGTTCACCACAGATGCAACATCAAGCTCGTTTCGAACCTCACGCTCACCGAGTTGACGGTACACCTGAACATTCAAAGAACGGTCTTGAATGGTCGGCATGTCATCTTGGATCTGCTTAACTGTGCTGTGAACTAATGTTTCAAGCCATTCACCGTTTGAGAAGCGTCGCGCGTCTTCATTGGTAAAGGTTAAAATACCATTGTTGTAAGTCGCAATCTTAGCTTCAACCAAATCGCTCAGCAGCATGTTCAGTTCGCGATAGCCTTGTTGCTTCTCAGAGAGCTCAACATCAAGCTTCTGTTCTTTACGACAGGTCGTTGCAAGGTAGTTCAATGTCGCAAGGCCAGGGCCTAATTCGAGTGCGTTACTTGCCCAGCGCTCACCTAACTCATAAAGCTTCTGATCAAGTTGCGGCGATAGTTGTACATCGCTGAATTCACCACGAGCACCAAATACCGTTAGGTAGTCGTCGATAGTAATGCGGTCTTGAACTTGTGCGTCTTCTTTGCCATTTGGATACAACCAGCACAGCTTGTCACTGTTTGGTTCGACAACAAAGATTGGCCAGTGATAAGTACGGAATACTTCGTAGACGGAAAGTAGACGATGACGAAGGCCACAACTCGCGTTGAGTTTCACTTCTTGACCGCGTGCTTTCAGGTCTTCGGCAAGGGTTTGGATAGATTCTTTAATGACGGACGTATTTACGATGGTCGGAATTTCGAAAAACTCACTGGTAATGTCGCGCTTCTGCAAAACGCTGTCTAAACGTTTGTACATACTGACTTGATTTTTGTCGCCGATAAACACGATATGAGTGCTGACCGTTCGGTTATCAAGTAAAGGGGTGAGCAAGCGAATGGGGTCTTGATCGATAATGCCAACATGAACAGCCATATAAATTCCTTAATAGCGGCTCGCTCATAAAGGTGAAAGAAAAAACGGGAAGCAGCAAGCCTTAATAATCATATAATGACAAAGCTCATAAAAAACAAGGGCAACCCTTGATAAAAGTTGCCCTAGCTCAATTAGTTACCACTATTGGGTATTAAGTCTCAAGAATCTCACTAAATATCTATCGATTCTTTATTTATCTATAGTTTGAACTGATGTACTAAATCACCTTGCTGATTTGCCAGAATTGTTAGGTTTTGGCTTGCTTCCGCAATTGAAGACATCGCTTGGTAACTCTTATCTGCGATGTGGTTGATGTCTTCGATATTACGTGCGATATCACCAGACGTTTCACTCTGCTCTGCGGCTGCTTGAGAGATGTGCGTGCTCATGTGGCTGATCTCTAGAATCAAGGCTTGGATCTCTTCCATCGCACTGTTTGCACTTGAAGCTTGTTGAACCGACATGTCCATATCGCTCATACAACTTTCAATTACGTTGCTTGCGGTTTTCGAACTTGACTGCAGATTGCTGATCATGGTCTCGATTTCAGAGGTTGATTGGGTAGTTTTTTGCGCTAGCACTCGTACTTCATCGGCAACAACTGCAAAGCCACGACCTTGTTCGCCAGCACGCGCTGCTTCGATTGCCGCATTGAGTGCAAGTAAGTTGGTCTGTTCAGCAATGCCACGAATAACGTCAAGGATTGAACCAATCTGACTACTCATTTGCTGTAGCTCGCCCACCGCACCCACTGATTCAGTAAGGCGAACCTCAAGCTGATTAATGGTGCTAATGTTGGTGTTCATGATCTGACGACCAGATTCAGAAGCCGATTCTACTTGTTGAACCATAGTTAGTGAGCTTTGCGCGCTGTTTGCCACTTCTTGTACAGAATGAGACATCTCTGTCATTGCGGTCGCAACGGTAGCGGTTTGTTCACGTTGGCTGTTCAGCTGAGCTTGCGTTTCAGAAGAAGTCTTCTGGTTTACGCTTGCGGTCTTGGTTAGGTCATCTGAAGCGTCATTTAGCTTCACGAGAATATTGTGCAAATTGTCAGCCAAGGTATTGATGTGACGACTCACACGGCTGAATTCGTTGTCGTATCGAATATCGATACGTTGAGTCATATCGCCTTGAGTCAGGCCTTCTAATGTCCCGAGAATGCGAGTTAGTGGTTCTCTTACACTATGTGCAATGTGGTAACCAATCGCTGCAGCGAATACGGTCACAATGATGCCAATTGTGATCGCGTTGAATAGGCCTTTGTCGTAGATGCTGCTTGCGTCAGCTAACGACGAGTTGAGTTGCTCTTCAGCGGTCACGTTGAATGAGTCTAAAACAGCCATCGCTTGGTCAACTTCTACGGCTAGGTTGGCGATGTTCACGTACAGTGCTTGCTTGGCTTGTAGGTAGTTGTTGTGTTTGTCTAGTACGCCACCTTTCTGGCCAACGTCTTTGGTGAATTTCTGAACCGACTCATCGAAGACATTTTTAAGCGCCGGTAGCTGTGTGGATAGACCGCGATAAGCGTAGTTAAGGTGAGTAACGGCCTTTTTGTTTTGGTTAACGGCTTTCTGAACGAAGGCAACATCAGAGCTAGCAAGCGCATCAGAGGTAATGACTTCTGCGTCTTGCAGTTTAATGAAGTAGCTCTTTGCCATCACTTTTACAGAGATGCTTTTTTGATCAGCAACGTACTCTTTCATGCCAACAGTTAATTCTGAATGTAGACGTTGGAAGTCACGAGAGGCTTTTTGTACCTGCTCTTGTGCTTCAAACATTGCGACGTAGTTGTTCATCGCTTCGTCTGCTTCGGCGAAGTAGCGCTCTTCCATCGCTCTTAATTGCGCGATACGTTCGGTGAGCGAAACATTGTCTTGGCTCGCTGCTTCTAAGTTACCTAGCACTTCAGAAAACGAGTTTTGTGATGCAGCAAACTCTGTACGCATTGCAGACATGCGTTCAGCGTTTTGTGTGGTTAAGAAATCTTTGAATGACTTATCAGCAGAAAGCAATTGAACACTTGTTTGATTTGAAAGCGCGACAAGTGGTAATGAGGTTTCTGAGACACTCTCAAAATTGCTGTGTATCTGATTCATGCTGTTCATCATGATGGTTATCGTGACTGCGAACATGATGATGATCAGTGCGAAACCAGCGTACATACGCTTGATCACAGATCCCTTCATGGCTTTCTCCCTAAATAAAAATGCAGACCTAATGTCAGGTCAAAGTAAAACTAACAAAATTATCAGCATTCTATTGAGCTCGGCTTACGCATTTTATGACGCACACGTCAAAAATAACCCTCAGTTATAACCAACATGCCATTCTTGAGAGCTAACACTGGTTTTCTTTGATTTGAACGGTGTTTTTTATTATGCTTTAAAGCAGATTTATTGTGGTTTGATGCGGCATAGCGCATACTCAAAGCATTAAAAAATAAATGTTTTATCGGAGAGAAACATGGCTGAAGAAACCATTTTTAGTAAGATCATCAATAAAGAAATTCCAGCAGATTTATTATACCAAGACGATTTAGTAACGGCCTTTCGTGATATTAACCCTCGCGCGCCAAGCCATATCCTAATTATTCCTAATAAGCTGATTCCAACAACTAACGATGTTGAAGTAGAAGATGAAGCGATGATGGGGCGTATGTTTACCGTTGCACGCAAGTTAGCAAAAGAAGAAGGCATCGCAGAAGATGGCTATCGTCTTATCGTGAACTGTAACTCTCACGGTGGCCAAGAGGTTTACCATATTCACATGCACTTGGTTGGTGGCCGTCCACTTGGTCCCCTATTAATGAGCTAGTTTAAGCGAGCTCATTAGCGGGCTAACGCAAGTAGTTAGTTGGAAAATTTGTAGTTTGTATGCCAACTTTAAGTTCTATCTGTTGTCTGAATGTCGGCATCGCCTAGGCCGAGGCTAAATCGGTAGGGTTTCAACTGGCTTGAGATCCTTTTTACAACACGTTTCGTTTTGATAATGAGACAACTAACTAAAGTTGGCATTTTAAACATGCACGGAGACGATAAGTGAAGCAACAGTTTAGATTCGCTTCCATTGCCCTGTTATCAGCGTTGACCGCGGGTTGTGCGAGTATGTCTGCAGGAAGCCTGTTCAGTCATTACAGTGCGCAAAACAAAGCGATCTACCAAGCCGTTAAGTCTGGAGATTATTCAAAGGCTCAGCAAGATCTACCAGATTACACGGCAGGCGACATCCTTGATAATTTTGAAAGAGGCAGAATTAATCTGCTGGATCAAAAATACCCTGAGAGTAAGTCTTCGTTTGAAGTGGCTGATCAAGCAGTAACCGAGCAGCAACGAAAAGCGGTGATCTCAATCTCAGACAGCGCAACCAGTGTTGGTGCGTTGGCAGTGAATGACAATATTACCGAGTATGTGCCAGCCGATTATGAGTTGGGCTTTCTTCATCTATATCTCGGATTAAATTACCTTAAGAAAAATGATTTAGAAGGTGCGGTGATCGAAATGCGTCGCGCCAATCAAGTTCAAGAACAAGCAAAGAAGCAACGTGAAGCCGAGTTAGATCGCGCAGCCAACGATGCGAAGAAGCAGGGTTTGTCTGCCAATGTGGGTAGCATCCTTTCTAATTATCCTGATGCGGGTAAAAAACTGCAGTCGGTACAAAATGCGTATCTGATGTTCTTGTCTGGTCTGCTTTATGAAGCTTCGAATGATCTAAACAGCGCTTATGTTGACTATCGTCGTGCTTTGGCTGTGATGCCAAACAACCAAGAAATTATAGATAGAACCATGGCAACAGCCGCTCGTTTAGGGATGAGACAAGATTTAGCGACATTGGAAAAGCGTTACAAGCAATCATCTAAGCTTGGTGCAGGTGAAGGGCGAGTAATTGTTCTCCAAGAGCAGAGCGCTGTGCAAGCTATGGACAGTTGGCGACTAGATTTACCTGTTTATGACAGTCGCGATCAGGGAGCAATATACTCTCTTGCGCTGCCATATTACCCAAGCCAAAACGTAGAGCGTTTTTCTGCGTTGCGAATCAGTGGGCAACCGCTACAAGAGCATTTGATCACTGACGTAAATGCAATGGCGCAGAATGATTTATCCGAGCGTATGACGAGCATTGTTATTCGCCAAGCGCTACGCGTAGTCGCGAAAGATCGCATTCGTAAAGAAGCCACCAAAGGCGATGATGTCGGCAATATTTTGTTCAACGTGTGGAACACACTGACAGAGCAACCAGACACACGTAGTTGGCAATCATTACCTGCAGAGATTAAGAGCAGCACGTTTGTAGCAAACAACGGTCAATATACGTTGGAAGCGGGCGCTAAAACATATGACTTTGATATTCGAGAAGGGCAAACCACCTTGGTGTGGATTTCTCGACAAGGAAACAACGCAACAATGTGGCATAAACAGCTAGGGAGGCTGTAATGAAAAAGTGGTTAGTGAGCTTAGCAGCGGTGATGGCTCTGGCTGGTTGTGCAGATAATACAGCTGGTGTAAGGGTCGATAGCCTGACTCAGAACGTTTTCTTTGGTGACAAGGTATTGGGCAGCCGTTTACAGGTTGAAGATATCCGCACTGATCTGGTCGACGGTCATACGCGAGGAATCGTTCGTTTAAACAGTAACTATAAGGGCGATCAACATATCCTTTATCGTTTTTACTGGTACGACGATGCCGGGCTTGAGGTCAACCTAAAGCAAGGCCCTTGGAAGCAAGCGATTGTTCGTGGTTTTGAAAGTATTTCGTTGTCGGAAGTGTCGGTAAACCCGAAAGCGACTCAGTTCAGAGTCCAGTTCCGAGAGCAGTAAGTTAGATTAAACGGGTCTAATGATTCGTAAATACAAGAATTTAAGAGTGTGGGTAACCCCACTCAGTGATAAGTTGAGGAAACAAAATGAAAAAGAGTGTCATTGCGCTACTAGGTTTAGCGGTTATTTTAGGCGGTTGTTCGAACAAGGTAAGCTACGGTGATGCACAAGCAGTAGAAACCACGACAATCGATTTCGGTTCAACTGACCTTCAAACGATTGCGGGTGAAATGGTCGATAGCATGATGGCGTCTGGTTCAGTGGCTTACATTACTCGTGAACAGCGTCCAATCGTGTTTGTAGAGCGAATCAAGAACAAAACGAGTGAGCATATCGATACAGAGTCAATCACTGATACCATTAGTACTAAAATGCTGAACTCTGGTAAGTTCCGTTTTGTTGATATGGACCGTGTTGAGTCTGTTCGTGAGCAATTGAATTTCCAAAACAACGATGAGCTAGTGAACCAAAGCTCAGCTATTCAGTTCGGTAAAATGGTTGGCGCTCAGTACATGTTGTACGGCAATCTATCAAGCATCGTTAAGAAAGCGGGTAGCGATGAAGACGTATACTACAAAATGACCATGCGTCTAATGGATCTTGAGTCTGGCTTGATTGAATGGGCTGACGAGACCGAAATCCGTAAGCAACAATCTAAGAGCCTACTGGGTCTTTAATCTCGCTTACTCGCCAACTATACGCAGCCAGTTTTGACAGCGTCTAGTCTTGGCTGACCATAAGCTTGACAGTGTTCAATCTTGGCTGCATATAGGTTGGTCGTACGCCAATGCAGCACATGATGCGCTGTTTATTAAGAGACACTGGCTTTTGGTCAGTGTCTTTTTTGTAGGGAAATGAAGACGTTTATAGGGAATAAGCAATGGCAATTTTTTCTTGGTCTGAGGCTAAGCTTCTTGATACCAGTTTGAGTTCGCTTGATGGTTACTTTTCTGAGCCTCCAGCCAGAGCGCAGACACTAACTGGTGGATTGACCAATCGATGTTGGAAGCTAGTAGCTGCCGATGGCACTGCTTACGTTTGGCGGCCAACCACACCTATCACCAAAGCGTTCTTCATCTCTCGTCATGAAGAGTTTCAAGTGCTGTCTGCAATTGAGCGTCTTGGCATCGGTCCAAGCCCTATCGTGGTCAATGAGCAGGGGCTACTGGTTGAGTGGATCGCTGGTGAGACGCTTTACGAAGATCTAGAACTCGATGACCTGTTGAAAACGTTGATCTCTGTACATCTGGTTAATACTGCGCGATTACCACTGCAACCATTCAGTTTCACAGCGCGAGTCGACCACTATTGGCTGCAGCTTGATGCTATTCATAAGACCGAAATCTGCACTAAGATTTATCAAGAGTGGCGCGTGGCCCCGAGTGTTACCAATGTCGACCTGTCTTTGTGCCATTTTGATTTAGGTGGTTATAACCTAGTGAGAAACAGTGACGGTATTAAGATTATCGACTGGGAATACGCCGCGCTAGCCGACCCTAGGCTCGACTTAACCCTGACCATTGCGGTTACTGGAGTGCAGGCCACTGAAGCGGTTGAGAAGTACTGCCAGCTGCGAGGCATCCATGATGTTCAACCTTGGCTCGATGGTGTAGAAGCATGGTTACCGAGAAGCCAAATGATGGCAATGCTTTGGTATTTACTTGCTCATCAGCTTTGGGGCGATGAAAGTTATTTGCAGGAAGCAGAGGCTCTAAGTCACACTTTATGTAGCTAGGATCACGTTTAGGAAGTGAAAAATATAATTTCGGTGGTCTTCCCTTTAAAACCTTGTTTTTCGTGTTAGATTGATCAAAACGTACCAATATTCAATGGGGGAGGTACAATGATTATCTATCTACATGGCTTCGACTCAACAAGCCCGGGCAATCACGAAAAAATACTGCAGTTGCAATTCATTGATGATGACGTTCGTTTCATCAACTACAGTACTTTGCATCCAAAACACGATATGCAACATTTGCTTAAAGAAGTGCATAAAGTGATAGAGCAATCCGACGATCCGCATCCAATTATTTGTGGTGTAGGCTTAGGTGGTTTTTGGTCTGAGCGCATTGGTTTCTTGTGTGGTATTAAGCAGGTGATTTTCAATCCAAACTTGCAACCTGAAAACAACATGGTAGGTCGAATTGACCGTCCTGAAGAGTACGAAGATATTGCGACCAAGTGTGTTGAGCAGTACCGTATGAAAAACAAAGGTCGCTGCCTAGTGGTGCTTTCTCGTGAAGACGAAATTCACGATAACTCCAAAACGGCTGCAGCGCTAGAAGATTACTACGACGTAATCTGGGACGATAAAGAGAGTCATAAATTCAAAAAGATCTCTCAACATCTTCAGGCAATGAAAGCATTTAAAAACGCTTAAATTATTCTGGTTATTTTATAAAAGCAGCACTCGTTTGGGTGCTGCTTTTTTGTATCTGGATAACAAAGGTTACTATTGATGATGCTATCGTAGCCGCTATGTTAGCGAGCTTGCGCAAACGTTAACTATTTTGTGGCGAATCCTCATTGTGGGTAAGGATTTTTGTTGCGGTCATCTTTTTGCTATATATAATGTTCCCAAGCAAAATATTTTGACAAATATCAAAAAAAATTGAGAGCGAGTGAAAAACTTGCCCATTATTTGCGCTCTATCTCTCAGCTAGACGCCTTTTTTATCCATGTGAGCAAAGCGACAAACGAATGTTTGTTGTTTGTAATCCCTCTAACTACTCGGTGAGCTGTCGTTATTCTTTTTCGCGGTTATCCAATATGTCACAGCCTTATCAACAAGGCCGAGTAGATACATAGAATTTATCGGTTGGAGTAATCGAGCCGAGCCCCATTTATTCATTTTGTAGAGGATTGTCATTGTGACAAAAATTATCGTAGTAGGCGGCGGTGCTGGTGGTTTAGAACTAGCAACTAAGCTAGGCCGCACTTTAGGTCGTAAGAAACGTGCCCAGATCACTCTGGTAGACCGTAAAGCAAGCCACCTATGGAAACCATTACTTCATGAAGTAGCAACTGGCTCACTGGATGAAGGTGTTGATGCATTAAGCTACCGCGCGCACGCAAAAAACCATTACTTCGATTTCCAAATGGGCAGCCTGAACGATATCGATCGTGATCGTAAAGTGATTGCATTGAGTGAGTTGACCGACGAGCACGGTGAACTGCTGATGCCAAGCCGTGAACTTGAATACGATATTCTTGTTATGGCGCTAGGTTCAACGTCGAACGACTTCAACACTCCAGGTGTTCGTGACAACTGTATTTTCCTTGATAGCCCAGAACAAGCGCACCGTTTCCGTACTGAAATGAACAACCAGTTCTTAAAGCTTCATGCTAAGAACGGTCAAGGTACGGTAGACATCGCGATTGTTGGTGCAGGTGCGACAGGTGTTGAGCTTTCTGCAGAGCTACACAACGCAGTTAAAGAGCTTCGCACCTACGGCTTCGGTGATCTAGATTCAAGCAAGCTGAATGTTAACCTTGTTGAAGCAGGTGAGCGTATTCTTCCAGCGCTACCTCCTCGAATTTCAAGCGCTGCACATTCTGAGCTAACAAAGCTTGGTGTGAACGTTCGTACTAATACTATGGTGACTCAAGCTGATGCTGATGGTCTAACAACCAAAGACGGTGATAAGATCCCTGCTCAAATCATGGTATGGGCGGCAGGTATTAAAGCGCCGGACTTCATGAAAGATATCGGTGGTCTTGAGACTAACCGTATCAACCAACTGGTTGTGAAAAATACGCTGCAAACGACACTGGATAACAACATTTTTGCTATCGGTGACTTGGCACAATGTACCCAAGCTGATGGTTCATTTGTACCACCACGTGCACAAGCGGCTCACCAAATGGCAAGTTGTGCATTCAGCAACATCATTGCTAAGTTGAATGGTCGTGACCTGAAAGACTACATCTACAAAGACAAAGGCTCGCTGGTTTCACTAAGCCGTTTCTCTACAGTAGGTAGCTTGATGGGTAACCTGACCAAAGGTTCGATGATGGTTGAAGGTCGTATTGCTCGTGTGGTTTACATCTCTTTGTACCGCATGCACCAGATGGCGCTTCACGGCTTAATCAAAACATCACTGATGATGTTGGTTGGTCGTATTAACCGTGTACTTCGTCCAAACCTAAAGCTTCACTAATCAGGTAAGCCCTCTAAGGGGCTTACGCTGATAATAAAAAAGAGCTCTTCGGAGCTCTTTTTTGATCGTGTCGATTACGTGCTATCGCTGGTTGCAAACTAACTAAAGCGTTAAGAGGTTGGAGGTAGCACAGAATAAACCACGCCATCTTTTGGCTTACCGTTAAACAGAAATCGATTCTTGGCAATGGTTTCTCTTTCGGCTCCACACTTCTCTATCAGCTTTTGGCTGGGTAAGTTCTCGGTATCACAGACAATCTCTAAACGCGTTAACTTCAGTTGTGCGAAGCAAAATTCGAATAGGGCTAGCATCGCTTCTTTGGCGATCCCTTTTCTTTGAAATTCATCACCAACCCAATAACCTAAACTCGCCATATTAAAGGTGTGGTAAAGCTCATTGACCGCCACCATGCCGACAAGTTTATCGCTTTCTCGCTCAAAGATACCAAAGCCAAACGCGTCGGCTTTGACCCAATTTAAACGAGTTGCCAGAATGAATTTTTCTGCTTCGACGATAGAAAACTCATCGTGGCACCAGTCGACCCATGGCAGCAAGCTAGGGGAGGACTTGATGAGCTGTGAAAACTTTTGAGCATCGGAAGCTTCAATAATCTTCAGACTGAGGTTTTGTGTGTTGATCTGAAATTCAGGGCTCATAGGGTGTACCAATTAAATTTATAAGTACCTGCTGAAAGTAGCCAGCACTTAATAAAACGCCCTCACAATGGAGGGCGTTTTGAATGATTAATATGAGTATAGCTTGGGCGCCAACAGAGTAACTGGTTCAGTCGCTATATCTCTGGGCTGGTTACTGAGCGACGCGACGAACTTGAATCACCATGCCAAGAAGCGGGTGGTCAAGGTAGTGAGTTTCTGTACTGCGCATACGACGTTTTTGGTCCATGCGGTAGCTCTTAAGGAACTCTTCCACTTCAACGGTTGGAGAGATTTCGGTTAGATTACCCACCTGGACATTGCTTTCGGCACCGCTTACTGGTGAGTCTAGCTCGATTTGTTGTTCTTGTAGAGTGACTTCACGAACGCTTGGTGCTTTTAAATCTAGGGTCGTTTCAGCATATAGGTAGTGCTGTACGTAGATTTGCAGCTTACCGTCTAATTCGTAGAGTGGCTTATCAATAGTCTCTTCTTGGAAGCCATCGGCATTTGCTGTAGTTACTGCACCTTTCTCAGAACCGTCAGCATTAAACTGTTTAGAGAAGTCTTTACCTGCTTGAATGTGGAAAACAGGTGCTGAGCTCTTACCTTGGTCACCTTGACGCCAAGCCGTATGCATCAGGACTTCAAAGCCTGCGTGTTTACGTAGCTTGTCTTTCTGAGGTGTTAACTTGTATTCCGAGTAAGGAAGCATTTTTACGCCTTTCTTTGCTCGGTATTGGGTGTCTTGAAATGAACCAACGCGTTCAAGCGAAATCTTTGGCTGTGTATTTGGCCAAGACTCATTCACTTTCTCTGCATCAACTGCGCGCTTGAAAATGATCACTTCTATATCAAATTGTCTCTGCGCCAAACTTGGCAGTGAGACGAACAATAGTAGCAGTGGGATCAGTCTTTTCATTTTTACTCCGTCTTCCAGCCGAACTACCGGCCGGATAATTTATATGTGCAGTGGATTGGGTCTTATGCTGAAGGCAGCAAGTTTTGTCTGAATTCGCCCAATAAATCACTAACAAATTGAATTCGTTTCCGTCTGTCGACCAATGGTATCGTAAACTTGAACTTTGTTGGTCCTTCCATTGAAAACTTTTGCGGTTGAGATTGCAACAGTTTAACAAGGTAGGCCGGGTTTATGTCAGCATCCGGGTAGAATTCTAAGAATCCACCCTTATCGTGCGCTTCAATTTTCTTCGCTTTGATTGACGCCGCGGCTAATTTTAGCTCAGAAACTGACAACAAGTTCTTGGTTGCATCAGGCAGAAGGCCGAAGCGATCAATCAGCTCGACTTTCAACTCGGCCAATTCGTCGGTGTCACTCACACTCGCAATACGCTTATAGGTAGACAAACGTGTATTGATGTCTGGGATGTAGTCATCAGGCAACAGTGCAGGCAGGCGCATCTCAATTTCAGTTTGTTCACGCAGTAGGTCATCAAGTGATGGCTCTCGACCTTCCTTCAATGCTTCAACCGCTTGTTCAAGCATTTCCATGTACAAGGTGAAGCCAACCGACTGGATTTGACCACTTTGCTCATCGCCTAACAGCTCACCTGCACCACGAATCTCTAAGTCATGGGTTGCTAGCGTAAAGCCTGCACCTAAGTCTTCAAGTGAAGCTATCGCGTCTAATCGCTTGACGGCATCTTTTGTCATTGCTTTCGGGGGAGGTGTTAGCAAGTAGGCATAAGCTTGGTGGTGAGATCGCCCCACACGCCCACGCAATTGGTGCAACTGTGCTAAACCAAGGTTATCGGCTCTGTCCATTAAGATGGTATTGGCTGTGGGTACGTCGATACCGGTTTCGATGATGGTTGTACACACTAGCAAGTTAAAACGCTGGTGGTAGAAGTCATTCATGATGCGTTCCAGTTCGCGCTCTCGCATTTGGCCATGAGCCACGGTAACGCGCGCTTCTGGAATCAGCTTCTGTAGTGACTCTGCTGTTTTCTCAATCGTGTCGACTTGGTTGTGCAGGAAGTAAACCTGACCACCACGCATAATTTCACGCAGCACCGCTTCTCTGACGATCGCATCATCACTCTCGCGAACGAAGGTTTTAATTGCCAAGCGTCGTGCTGGTGGAGTTGCGATGATCGACAGATCGCGCATGCCACTCATCGCCATATTCAGCGTTCGTGGGATAGGCGTTGCGGTTAGCGTGAGGATATCCACATCGGCACGCATCGCTTTCACTTTCTCTTTCTGACGTACACCAAAGCGGTGTTCCTCATCGACAACCAGCAAGCCAAGGTCTTGGAATTTGATTTCACTCGAAAGCAGCTTATGAGTACCCACCAAGATATCGACTTTACCGTCAGCGACATCTTGCATGATCAATTTCTGTTCTTTAGCTGATTTAAATCGCGACAGAACTTCGACACGTATCGGTTGGTTCGCGAAACGGTCTCGGAAGTTTTCAAAGTGTTGCTGAGCAAGTAGCGTCGTTGGTACTAACACAGCCACTTGTTTGCTGTTGTCGGTACATACGAATGCCGCGCGCATCGCGACTTCGGTTTTACCAAAACCAACGTCACCACACACTAAGCGATCCATGGCTTTTGCTTGGCACATATCCGACATAACAGCATTGATTGCCATCGCTTGGTCGTCGGTTTCTTCAAAAGGGAAGCCAGATTTGAAGGTTGCGTATTGGCCTCGATCCAATACAAACTTGTAGCCAGGCTTAAGCTCACGTTTAGCGTAAACATCAAGCAGCTCGGCTGCAACGTCACGGACTTTCTCTGCGGCACGCTTACGAGCTTTCTGCCATGCTTCACCACCTAACTTATGCAGTGGTGCAGAATCTTCAGCGCCGCCAGAGTAGCGCCCGATTAAGTTCAGAGAAGCAACAGGTACGTATAACTTGGCATCATTTTGATACTCAAGCGTTACGTATTCGGTTTTCATGCCACCCGCTTCAAGTGTTTGCAGGCCGATGTAGCGACCAATACCATGGTCAATGTGAACAACAGGTTGACCCGGTTTAAGCTCCGCTAAGTGACGGATTACAGTATCGCTGTTTACGCTTTTCTTATCTTTCTTACGGCGTTGAATAACACGATCGCCTAATAGATCGCTTTCACAGATAAGGGTGATGTTTTGTTCTTCGTGGATAAAACCATGTTCAGCGGAACCGAGAATCAGGCTGAACTTGTCTTTCGCTTTAATGGCCGCATCGAGGTTTTCAACTTCGCTTGGTCGTACTTTAATACCACGAAGCAGTTCACTCAATGCTTCACTGACGACCTTCTGATTCAACCGAAAATACCACTTTGCCATCGAAGGCCTCTGTGAACTTTCTTAGGTTTGCGAGTGGTTCTTTATTTTGATGCTGAACGCTTAGGTCAGGTAATGACACGACAGGTAAGTTAGTGCGGCCTGCTTTCTCTTCAATCGAATCTAGGCTTAGGTTGACCTGTGGCTTCTGTTTGAAGTGAGCGAACAGCTCGTCTTTTTTCAACCAAAGTTGTTCAGGTGTCAGTAGTGGTCGTAGTGGGTCAACGCCACGTTGCTCGTATCGGTGAGCGACATCAGCAAGGAACGAATCAACAGCGGTTTCTACGTCACCAAGAACCAAGAGTTGCGCTTCATCGGCAACATAGTCAAAAAGCGTTTCTGTGTGATCGAAGAATAGCGGTTGCCAATACTCAATACCAGCCGGCCATGTGCCTTTAGATACCTGCATGTAAACCGATTCTGGTTCGCGGCGGGCATCAAACTGTTGGCGCCAACGAATACGGAAATCTTCAATTGCCGTTTCCGAGGTTGGAAATTCGTGAGCAGGTAACAGGCGGATCTCAGAGATATCTTCGATAGAACGTTGGTTTTCAGGATCGAAGGTACGAATGGTATCGATCTCATCATCGAAGAAGTCGATACGATATGGGTCTTTACTGCCCATCGGGAACAGGTCAAGAATCGAACCTCGGCTTGCGTACTCGCCCGGGCCAAATACCTGATCAACGTAACGATAGCCAGATTTTTCAAGCTGCAGGCGCAGTTTCTCTAGTGAGTAAAGATCACCAGTTTTCACCATTAGAGTGTGCTGTAGCAAGAAGTCACGTGGTGATTGGCGCTGGAGTAGCGTGCTGATCGGCACGATCGTGATGCCGTCTTTTAAGGTCGGCAAGGCATAAAGGCGCGCGATACGATCAGAAATGATCTCTTGGTGTGGTGAGAAGCTGTCGTAAGGCAAAGTTTCCCAGTCTGGGAATAGTGCAACTTCACTCGCCGTAAACTGTTCAATTTCAGATTGCAGCTTGAGTGCGATTTGTGGATCTGGCACAGCAAGTACAGTATGACTGTTGTGTTGCTCTGCGAGTTTAGCGATAGCAAGAGCGAGAGACGAACCAACAAGGTTACCAATGTGCTTTTTGTCACCGGCTCCTTTGAGGGTTGGTAGGGTAAAAATAGATTGTTTGGTCATGTTAATTTACTTGTTATCTCGGTCTAGAGAGCGTTGACGTAAGAGCTTTTGTTGTTGATGAAGTGCAGCCTTGATCAGCAAGTCTTGGTCAGTATCACGAAGATGAGCATATTTAAATTTGATTTCGAAGCCTGAGTCTTTAGGTTCGCTAGCGAAGACTTCCGCGTAACAATAAATAGCGGCGGCAGGGTGCTCGATGAAGAGCTTGGCTTTTACTAAGCGACCCGCTTCGATATCTGTTTTGGAAAAACAAGAGAACTGACTCGCGCCAAATGAATACGTGTGGGTACGAAATTGTTCATCATCTTGTTGCGACAACATAAAGCTCAACAAGAGGTTTAATTTAGAGTTCTGTGCATCCAATAAACTGGTGACATTCTTCAAGTCGCTGTTTTTCAGTTCAGCACGAGCACTGTCAGCTAGCAGATCCAATTGGCTAAATTCACTTGCCACTACAAACGGGGCTGGGATCTCAGATTCGAATTGAATTTGAGAAGGTAAAGTGAAGCCGCTGTCCATTGGTTCAATATTCGCGGTAAGGCTGTGGTGAACGGTGAAAAACTCTTGTTCTGTCATGCGTTAGTTCCTTGAAGTGATCTATTGATTATCGCTATGTGGCCGCAGTAATCAAGGTCAGTTAATTGAAAGTCTCAAATAGTTGTTTGAAATTTGGCTATTTGACAAGGTTCTGTTTTTCAAGCCTAACTAATTGAGTTAATTCACTCTATATTTTCAATTACCCCCTACACAGTAACAGCAATACCCGTTACATTAACCCGCATCCCTTTTAGATGGTTCAAAGTATGTTTCATCCTATTTCGTTGTTTGTTGGCCTACGTTATTTGAAAGGCCGTTCAGGTGATCGCTTTAGCCGTTTTGTTTCTTATATGTCGACGGCAGGTATCACCATTGGCGTTTTGTCTTTGGTTACTGTTTTATCGGTAATGAATGGATTCGAAGCGCAGTTAAAAGACCGAATTCTTGGTGTTCTTCCTCAAGCGGTGGTTTATGAACAGGGCGGTACCACCTCTCTTTCTGCTCAAGCGCCTAATTTTGCAGAGCAAATCTCGCTTAATGGCCACGTTGAACCAATTGTCCGCAGTGAGGCGGTAATTCAAAGTCCTGCCCAGTTATCTGCAGGGCTGTTAATCGGTATTGAACCTAATTCTGATGACCCTCTTCAAGACCATCTAATTGCAGGTCGATTGTCTTCACTTAAAGCGGGGCAATACCAGTTGTTCCTCGGTCATACCTTGGCGAGAAACCTAAAGGTATCTATGGGGGATAAAGTTCGCCTGATGGTGACCAGCGCTAGCCAATACACACCGCTCGGACGTATTCCAAGCCAACGAAATTTCACCGTTGCTGGTATTTTCAATACGGGCTCTGATATCGATGCTCAATTGATGGTGACCGATATTAAAGATGCTGGGCGTTTGATGCGCTACAAATCAGGTACCATTTCAGGCTGGCGACTGTTTTTTGATGACCCATTTGAAGTCGCAGATTTATCGAATACCCCGTTACCGGAAGGTTGGGTGTGGAGCGATTGGCGTGACCAACGTGGCGAGCTTTTCCAAGCTGTTCGTATGGAAAAAAATATGATGGGCTTGATGCTGGGTCTCATCATTGGTGTGGCGGCGTTTAATATTATTTCTGCACTGATTATGGTGGTGATGGAGAAGCAATCAGAAGTGGCTATCCTTAAAACCCAAGGCATGACCGATGGTCAAGTGATGGGGATATTCATGGTTCAAGGCGCAAGTAGCGGCGTGATTGGTGCCCTATCAGGTGGCGTGTTAGGCGTTGCTCTAGCGATGAACCTCAATACTATTTTAGAGGCGATGGGTGTTGCTCTGTTTTCATTTGGTGGACAGTTGCCAATTTTAATTAACCCAATTCAAATCGCCGTTGTTGTGGTTCTGGCTATTGCACTTAGCTTGATTGCCACTGTATTCCCATCTTATCGTGCATCGTCTGTGAAACCTGCTGAGGCCCTTCGTTATGAGTAATTTTCTTCAATGTAATGATATCCGTAAAACGTACCGTGAAGGCTCGTTAGATACTGAGGTTCTCAAGGGAGTCAGCTTTGAAATCGAAAAGGGTGAGCTAGTCGCTATCATTGGTACCTCTGGTTCCGGTAAGAGTACGTTATTGCATATTTTAGGGGCATTGGATGATGCGTCTGACGGCAGCGTGAACTTTCTCGGACAAGACTTAGCATCTTTGAGCTCAAATAAGCAGGCGAAGCTTCGCAACCAGCATCTTGGCTTTGTTTATCAATTCCATCATCTTCTTTCGGACTTTTCAGCGTTAGAAAACGTGGCAATGCCGCTGCTGATTGGTGGTGAAAAGCCAGCTAAAGCAAAAGAAGAGGCGCAACGTCTGTTGGATAAAGTTGGATTGAGTCATCGTGTTGACCACAGACCTTCAGAGCTTTCTGGTGGTGAGAGACAACGTGTAGCGATTGCGCGAGCTTTAGTTAATAAGCCGGCTTTGGTGTTGGCGGATGAACCAACAGGTAACCTCGACCACAACACAGCACTGTCTATTTACGATTTAATGCGTGAATTGAACCGCGAATACGATACCGCTTTCTTGGTTGTAACCCATGATGGCGAACTTGCTGGCAAGATGGACCGTCAACTGCACATGCAAGATGGCTTGTTGGTTAACGTAGAAAAAGAGGAGAGCTAAGTGTTTTCTTCTTTATCTCTATTGATAGGCGGCCGCTTTAGTCGTGCTAAACAACGAGACAAGATGGTGTCATTCATCTCTTTGTCTTCGACGATTGGTATTGCGGTCGGTGTAGCGGTGATCATTATTGGCTTGTCGGCCATGAATGGGTTTGAGCGTGAGCTTGAATCGCGCGTGCTTTCTGTTATCCCACACGGTGAGTTTGAGGGCGTGAATGAACCAGTCACTCGCTGGGAACATGTGATTGAACAGTCCGAGAAACACGACAAGGTTGTGGCCGCAGCGCCTTATGTGAAAATTACAGCGCTCGCTGAAAAGGGCAAAGAGCTGAAAGCGATCGAAGTGCGCGGTGTTGATCCTAAGCGTGAGCAAGAAGTATCAAGCCTGTCTAAGTTTATCGATAAACAAGCTTGGAGTGAATTTAAGGCAGGACAACAGCAGATCATCTTGGGCTCAGGTGTCGCGAATGTGCTCGGTGCGAAAGTCGGCGATTACCTAACCCTGATGATTCCAACTGTGAATGGAACGGTGAAGGTTCAAGCGCCAAAACGAGTTCGAGTCAAAGTGGTTGGTCTGCTGACTCTTAATGGCCAGATTGACCACAGCTTGGCTTTGATCCCTCTTGGTGATGCTCAGGTTTACGCAAACCTAGGTGAGGCGGTAACAGGGGTTTCTTTGAAAGTAACCGATGTACTGAATGCCAACTCGATTGTGCGTGAAGTGGGTAATCAGCTTGATGTGTATGTTTACCTACGAAGTTGGCAACAGAAGTTTGGTTTCTTATATCGAGATATCCAACTGGTTCGCACCATTATGTATCTGGTGATGGTATTGGTTATTGGCGTGGCTTGTTTCAACATAGTTTCGACCTTAATGATGGCAGTGAAAGACAGAGCATCAGAGATCGCAATTTTAAGAACAATGGGCGCATCAGACGGCCTTGTGAAGCGCATCTTTGTTTGGCAGGGCGTATTCTCAGGCGTGTTAGGCAGTTTAGTGGGGAGTGCGATCGGCGTGTTGGTGGCACTTAATCTCACCACGCTTATCAAAGGGCTTGAGAAGTTGGTCGATCACCAGTTCTTGTCGGGTGATATCTACTTTGTCGACTTCTTGCCATCACAACTGAATATGATGGATGTAATTGTCGTTTCAGGAACTGCGATTGTGTTGAGCTTGCTGGCAACATGGTACCCAGCATCACGAGCGGCGAAGTTAAACCCAGCCTCGGTGCTTAGTTCAAAGTAATGCTCGAAGCCATGGTCTAAGTAATACGCCCTGTAATTATTCGCGATATATAAACGGCGTAAACAAAAAAGGATCCCTGATGGGATCCTTTTTTATTGAATTCAATTCGTGTTGTTTGCGACTTTGGTTACATACCAATATTGCAGAGTTCTGTTGTTCATCTGACTTTAACTTGTGTGTGTTTTAAGTAAGGCACATACAAGGATAGATTGGATAACAAGGAAAAGTTGTTCAGTACCTTGCTTGTCGCTTCTTCCAACTTCTTACTACTGAATAGCGCCATAAGCCGCGGATACCAAAGTAGCCAATCATCGCTGAAGCCACGCCACAAATCATACACCCTAGCAGGAATGGAGGCCCGATGGTGCTCATTTGCGCCAAGATGAAGTCCCAAGACAGTTCGAAATGAAAAGCTTGAGGTGGCACATGCATAACAAAAGCCCCAACTTTATAAGCAAAGTAGAAGAGAACGGGCATGGTAACTGGGTTACTGATCCAAACAAGTGCGACAGCCAAAGGTAGGTTAACGCCGCATGCGACAGCAAGGCCTGCAGACATAATCATTTGGCTTGGTAGAGGGACAAACGCCATGAATAACCCAACAGCGAACGCGCCGGCCGCAGAGCGACGATTAAGGCACCATAAGTTGGGGTTGTACAAAACATTGCCAAAAACTCTCAATGCTTTCTGACGCTTGATTAGCTCATGGTCAGGCATAAATCGTTTGATAAACTTTCTTGGCATAGGAGGAAGCTACTCTCTTGTTTAACACTTGGTTCTTGATTTCATTTGCTGCGACAGTTGTGTCTGCCAGCTTTTGGCCTGTGATGCCACATTGGGTTTGGGCATCATTGATGCTTTTGTTACTTATAGCATCAACAAAGTATAGCGTTTTCCGGAGTGCAAGAGGTCCAGTAACAGCATTGATACTAGTTATTTGCCTTGGGAATACAATTGAAATACAGACAAGTCGATTATTTCAATCCGGGCAGAATACTACCATAAATGCTTCGGTTGTTAGCCTTTTTAGTGAAAATAGCCACGGTTTTGAAAGTGTAATAGTAGCCAGATCAATTGGCGGCGAAAAATTAATCTTTCCTCAATTGATAAAATTACGATTATTTACTCCTTTTAAGTTAACGCTCGGAGATGACGTCTACTTATCTGCGTCCATAAAGCCGGTATGGGGCAAACTCAATGAAGCGGGCTTTGATCTAGAAAAGTACTTGTTTAGTTCCGGCGTGGTTGCCAATGCAACTTACAGAGCCGATACCAAATATCGGATTCACTCTAGCACGAGCTTGCGATCTCAGTGGTTTGAAACCAGCCTTGGAAGGTTAAGCCAGCTAGAAAACAAAGACCTCATTATGGCTTTAAGTTTTGGCTATCGAGCTCTAATTAATCCTCAGCGTTGGGATTTGCTTAAAAGTAGTGGCTTGATCCACTTGATGGCTATCTCGGGGCTCCATATTGGGATTGCCTTTGGTATTGGTTATCAGGTCGGAAAGATATTCAGGTTACTGTCACCTTCATTTCTTTGGTTACCCACAATATTCGGGCTCGGTTTAGCCTATTTCTATAGTTGGTTTGCTGGATTCACGCTACCTACATTAAGAGCTTTGGTGATGTGTGTCATCGCAAGTTACTTTTTATGGCGTGGACAAAATATCAGTTTGCTCCGATATGTTGGTTTAAGCTTGTGCGTGGTTCTGCTGATTTGGCCATTTTCAGCATTGTCGAGCAGCTTTTGGTTGTCATTTGGCGCGTTGGGCGCCGTTCTTTATATTGCGTTGAATAGTCAGCCATCCTATTCAAACTCAACATTTATCGACCGAGCACTACAGCTCTTCAAGATTCAGCTAATGCTGACATTCCTGATTACACCGTTTTCGATGCTGTTCTTTAGCGGAGTTAGCTTAGTCTCTGTTTTCTACAATTTACTCCTTTTGCCTTGGATATCGATGGTGACGATCCCGCTGTTGTTTTTGGCAATGTTTCTCAGCTTAATATCGGAGTCAGTGTCTGGCTTGGTTGGTATAACAGCGCTAGATAATGGTTTGGTTAGTCAGCTGTGGAAGTTGGTCGACTTGTCGCTTGAGCCTCTCGTATTTAGCCTTCCTTTCTCTGAGCCATTTTGGATTCAAGTCGATAATCATGTGATTGCGCTATCTGTATTCCTTATTTTGTTTTTGGGTTTTGTTAGTCGATATCTCAAGAGAACAGTATCGATATTGGTCATTGCAGTATTTGTGCTGTGGTGGGAATTCGGCAAACCCCAGCAAGGAAAATTAACCATAGATATATTAGATGTCGGACATGGGTTGTCTTTGGTATTGGAAAAGAACAATCAAGTCATTGTTTACGATCTTGGTAATGCATGGCCAGAAGGTTCGGTTGTCGAATCCTTGTTGATTCCTACTTTGAATCAGAGGGGGATTTATGAATTAGAAGGCGTGATTGTGAGTCATTTTGATTCTGACCATGCTGGTGGCTATCCGGCGTTACTTGAGAGCTACGCTCCTAAGTGGATAAGAACCAGTCAGAATATTAATCAACAAACACAATATACCACTCAAACTCAGTCAAATATTCAAGCATGTACTATTGGAGAGGCTTGGAACTGGCAAGATCTTTTTTTGAGGTGTTGTGGCCTCCCAAACAAGTGAAGAGGGCGTATAACCCACATTCGTGTGTGGTCAGGCTCTCGGCACCCAGTTTAGAGTTTTCGATGTTACTCACTGGTGATATTGAACTGGTAAGTGAGTGGTTACTAGCTCGTGAAGGTGAGCAGCTCAGGAGTGATGTAATGCTTGTTCCGCATCATGGTAGTGACTCGTCGTCGATTAAACCGTTTATTGAGGCCGTGTCACCTCAGCTAGCGATAGCTTCTTTGGCCAAAGGCAATCAGTGGGGAATGCCGAGCAGATCTGTTGTGGGACGTTATCAGGAAGCAGGGAGTACCTGGCTTGATACTGGAGAAAGTGGACAAATAACCATCACTCTTAGTGAAGAAGGTTGGCAATATCATACGATTAGAGAACAACAAGGCAGGCAGTGGTATAGGCAGATGCTTCGTAAGGGAGTAGAATAGATAGATTATTGTGAGAAAATTAAGCGATTCTATGTCAACACAAACAGATGAAACTACCTGGGTCACATTTAAAAGACTTTGGACTTATATTCGACTATATAAGGCCGGCCTTGGTGTTGCGGTTATTGCGCTTATTATAAATGCCGTCTCTGATACTTATATGATTTCCTTACTAAAGCCGTTACTTGATGAAGGCTTTGGTAATGCTGAATCTGACTTTTTACGCACGCTTCCAATCATTATCTTTGCCATGATGTTCATTCGTGGTGTCAGTGGTTTCGTCTCAACCTATTGCTTGAGCTGGGTTTCTGGCAATGTGGTTATGGAAATTCGTCGCAAAATTTTCAGTCATTTCATGCACATGCCTGTTTCTTTCTTCGATAAAGAACAGACAGGTGCGCTGCTATCTCGAATTACTTACGATTCTGAGCAAGTGTCTGCCGCGACGAGTAAAGCGCTAGTCAGCATTGTGCGTGAAGGTGCAAGCATTATTGGCTTGCTAACATTGATGTTCTGGAACAGCTGGCAGTTGTCTTTGGTTCTATTTGCGGTTGCTCCTCTTGTTGCGTGGGCGATCAGCATTGTATCGAAGCGATTTAGAAAGATTTCTAAAAACATGCAAACTAGCATGGGCCACGTTGCTTCTTCTGCGGAACAAATGTTAAAAGGCCACAAGGTGGTTCTTACTTACGGTGGTCAGGATCTAGAAAAACACCGCTTTGACAAAGTAAGTAACCAGATGCGCCAACAAAGCATGAAGTTAATCACCGCTCAAGCCGCTGCTAACCCGATCATTCAAATGATCGCTTCGGTTGCGATTGTGGTGGTTCTTTTCTTGGCGAGTGTCGACTCTATCAAAGCAGAACTAACGCCGGGTACATTCACTGTTGTGTTCTCTGCAATGTTTGGTTTGTTGCGTCCACTAAAAGCGCTAACTAACGTAACGTCTGAATTCCAACGCGGTATGGCAGCAAGTACCACGCTATTTGGTTTGATGGATCTAGATACAGAACAAAACAAAGGCACGTTGAAACCTGAAACCGTAACCGGTGAAGTTGCAGTAAAAGATGTGACGTTTACTTATGATGGTGCAGAGAAACCAGCACTTGATAAGGTGAGTTTCAATATTCCGAAAGGTAAGACAGTCGCACTTGTCGGCCGTTCAGGTTCGGGCAAGAGTACCATCGCTAACCTGTTTACTCGTTTCTATGACGTCGATTCGGGCTCTATCGAATTGGATGGACACGACATTCGTGATTACGAATTGAGAAACCTACGTGAGCACTTTGCTCTTGTTTCTCAAAATGTTCACCTGTTTAACGATACGGTCGCGAACAACATCGCGTATGCCGCAGAAGAGCAATATACTCGCGAACAGATTGAACACGCAGCCAAGCTTGCTCATGCGAGTGAGTTTATCGAAGGCATGGAAAATGGCATCGATACCGTTGTTGGTGAAAATGGCGCAAGCCTTTCTGGTGGTCAAAGACAGCGTATTGCGATTGCACGCGCTCTATTAAGAGATGCACCTGTGCTGATTCTTGATGAGGCGACGTCTGCATTGGATACTGAATCAGAGAGAGCGATTCAGTCTGCATTGGAAGAACTACAAAAAGATAAGACTGTATTGGTGATTGCTCACCGTTTATCTACTATCGAGCAAGCCGATGAGATCTTAGTGGTTGATGATGGCCAAATTGTAGAAAGAGGCGCGCACGCAGAACTAATCGCACATGATGGCGCTTATGCGCAGTTACACCGAATTCAATTCAGTGGATAAGATTAGGTCTTGTTGTGATCGAAAAGATTTGGTTTAACAATCACCCTTTGAAATATCTTCTCTGGCCGCTATTGTGGCCACTGAGTCTGCTGTTCAAAATGATCAGCGGTCAACGTCGTGACGCTTATCTATCGGGGAAGAAAGAAACCTACCGTCCACCACTGCCAGTAATTGTTGTTGGTAATATTACCGCTGGCGGTAATGGTAAAACACCAGTTGTGATTTGGTTGGTTGAGATGTTGCAAGCTAACGGCTTTAAACCAGGTGTGGTGTCGCGAGGTTATGGAGCTAAAGCGCCAAGCTATCCACTCGTACTAGATGAAAATACACCAGCCGAATATTCGGGTGATGAACCTCGTTTGATTCGAAAGCGAACTGGTTGTCCTGTTGCGGTTGACCCTGTACGGGCGAATGCAGTAAAGGCTTTGTTGAGTGAAGGTGTTAATGTCATCATCACTGATGATGGTCTCCAGCATTATGCGCTTGAACGTGACATTGAATTTTCAGTTATCGATGGTGCAAGACGTTTTGGTAATGAGTGTTTGATTCCACTCGGTCCATTACGAGAGCCAGTATCACGTTTGGATGATGTAGATTTCTTGATTAATAATGGCGGAAAGGAGCAAGGGCGAGAGTTTTCAATGTCTTTGCAACCAAGCCAAGCTGTGAATCTAAAAACTGGTCAGAAAATATCGGTAGCAGAACTGCAGAAGCTTGTGGCTTTTGCTGGAATAGGTCATCCGCCACGCTTTTTTAAAACATTAAACGATCTTGATGGTGATGTGGTTTTCACACAGGGCTTCGCCGACCACCAAGATTTTGATAAAGATGAACTTCATGCCTTAGCTAAGAAAGGCATGAATCTGATTATGACAGAAAAAGACGCTGTAAAATGCGAGGAATATGCTCAAGACAACTGGTGGTATCTTCCAGTTTCTGCGCAGTTTGATGAAGGTTCGCAACAGCAAATTTTAAAAAGAATAAAAGAGGTTATGGAATACTATGGATCACCGTCTACTTGAGATCGTTGCTTGCCCTGTATGTAAAGGTAAACTAACTTTTGACAAGGATAAGCAAGAGCTTGTTTGTAAAATTGATCGCCTTGCTTACCCAATTAAAGAGGGTATTCCTGTTCTTTTAGAACCTGAAGCTCGCACCGTTTCTATGGATGAGGGTAAGTAATGTCTTATACGGTTGTTATACCTGCAAGATATCAATCGAGCCGTTTACCAGGAAAGCCACTTGCTGACATTGGTGGCAAGCCGATGATTCAATGGGTATACGAACAGTCAATGAAGGCGGGTGCCGATAACGTTATTATCGCTACCGACGACGCTCGAGTTGAAAAAGCGGCTAAAGCATTTGGTGCGACCGTTTGTATGACATCACCGAATCATGAGTCAGGCACTGAGCGCCTAGCTGAAGTGATTGAAGTTATGAATATTCCTGATGATCATATAATCGTGAATGTTCAGGGTGATGAGCCACTTATCCCACCTGCGATCATTAATCAGGTTGCGAACAATCTTGCGAACAGTACTGCTCCGATGGCAACGTTAGGTGTGGAAATCACTCATGCTGATGAAGTGTTTAACCCTAACGCCGTTAAAGTTGTAACCGATAAAGACGGTTATGCCTTGTATTTCAGCCGAGCAACCATCCCTTGGGATCGCGATGCTTACGCGAACAACGGTACTGCAGCGGAATCTCCTTTGCTGCGTCATATTGGTATCTATGCTTATCGAGCGGGTTTCATCAATACCTACATCAACTGGGAACCAAGTACTCTTGAGCGTATTGAGTGCCTAGAGCAATTACGAGTGCTTTGGTACGGTGAAAAAATCCATGTAGATGTTGCGGCTGAAGCACCAGCTGCTGGTGTTGATACGCCTGAAGACCTTGAAGCGGTTCGAGCTATTATTGGCTAAGCTTCTTTGAGCGACTACTTCTTTGCTCTACAAAAATGCAAAATCATGAGCCTTGCTTGTTGCGAGGCTTTTTTCTATCTATCGAAAAGTACGCTATCGAAAAGCGGATGCGTGTCTGATTGACCTAAGCAAACGGATATTGAGTCGGTTGCATTGGTTTATGCATCATCAACACGGAATTATCTGAGATTTACCTCGCTCGACTTTCAATTTTTCTCTATAATATGCCGCCTATAAAGTAGTGGCGAATCGCTAGTACAGAATAAAACTTACGACAAAACGTGGAGTAAAAGATGCCTTCTCAAAGCCCAGTGATTACGGTTGATGGACCAAGTGGTGCAGGTAAAGGTACCCTGTGTATGTTGCTAGCAGATAAGCTAGGCTTTCATCTTCTAGACTCAGGCGCGATCTATCGCGTATTGGCTTTAGCGGCAATTCACCATGGTGTGGATACTGAATCAGAAGATGCTTTAGTACCGCTTGCTACACACTTAGACGTGCAGTTTATTGCTGAAGGCGACTTAGTTAAGGTTATACTAGAAGGTGAAGATGTGTCTGGTGAACTTCGTAAAGAAGAGACGGGCATGGCGGCTTCAAAAGTTGCTGCTTTACCTCGCGTTCGTGAAGCACTGCTTCGTCGTCAACGTGCATTCAGCGCCGCGCCTGGTTTGGTTGCAGATGGCCGTGACATGGGAACGGTTGTGTTTCCTGAAGCTGAAGCGAAAATATTTTTAGATGCAAGTGCTGAAGAGCGTGCGAGTCGCCGCCTTAAACAGTTGCAACAGAAGGGGTTAGATGTTAAATTTGACGACCTTTTGAGCGAGATCCAAGAGCGAGACGATCGAGATCGTAATCGCCCAGTGGCGCCACTTCGCCCAGCAGAGGATGCTCTAGTGCTTGACTCCACCTCAATGAATATTGAGCAGGTAGTAGAAAAAGCACTACACTATATTGAATCGAAACTGGCTGGGTAATTTCGCCGAGCTAGTACGAACGTTGGTCGCAAGGATGATGACCGGCGAATTTATCAACCCCATGCGGTAGGATACCCATGGACGTTTAATTATTGAAGATTAAATAATGACTGAATCTTTTGCTCAACTCTTTGAAGAGTTTCTATCTGAAACTGAATTCCAACAAGGCAGCATCGTTAAAGGTACTGTAGTAGCTATCGAGAACGGTTTCGTTCTTGTAGACGCTGGTCTTAAGTCTGAATCTGCTATCCCTGCTGAACAATTCAAGAACGCTGCTGGCGAACTTGAAGTTGAAGTTGGTGCTGAAGTAGACGTAGCTCTAGACGCTGTTGAAGATGGTTTCGGTGAGACTCAACTTTCTCGTGAGAAAGCTAAGCGTCACGAAGCTTGGATCGTACTTGAGAAAGCTTGCGAAGAAGCTGAAACTGTTGTTGGTATCATCAACGGTAAAGTTAAAGGCGGTTTCACTGTTGAACTTAACGGTATCCGTGCTTTCCTTCCAGGTTCTCTAGTAGACGTACGTCCTATCCGTGACACTGCTCACCTAGAAAACAAAGAGCTAGAGTTCAAAGTAATCAAGCTAGACCAGAAGCGTAACAACGTTGTTGTTTCTCGTCGTGCTGTTATCGAATCTGAAAACAGTGTTGAGCGTGACGAACTTCTTGAAACTCTACAAGAAGGTACTGAAGTTAAAGGTATCGTTAAGAACCTTACTGACTACGGTGCATTCGTTGACCTTGGCGGTGTTGACGGTCTTCTACATATCACAGATATGGCTTGGAAGCGCGTTAAGCACCCATCAGAGATCGTTAACGTTGGTGACGAAATCCTAGTTAAAGTTCTTAAGTTCGATCGTGAGCGCACTCGTGTTTCACTAGGTCTTAAGCAACTAGGCGAAGATCCATGGGTAGCAATCGCTAAGCGTTACCCAGAAGGTCACAAGCTTTCTGGTCGTGTTACAAACCTAACTGACTACGGCTGCTTCGTTGAAATCGAAGAAGGCGTTGAAGGTCTAGTACACGTTTCTGAAATGGATTGGACTAACAAGAACATCCACCCTTCTAAAGTTGTTAATGTTGGCGACGAAGTTGAGGTTATGGTTCTTGATATCGACGAAGAGCGTCGTCGTATCTCTCTAGGTCTGAAACAGTGTAAAGCTAACCCATGGCAGTCATTTGCAGAAATGCAAGCTAAGGGCGACAAAGTTACTGGTAAGATCAAGTCTATCACTGACTTTGGTATCTTCATCGGTCTAGAAGGCGGTATCGACGGTCTAGTACACCTATCTGACATTTCTTGGAACGCTGCAGGCGAAGAAGCTGTACGTGAATACAAGAAAGGCGACGAAATCTCTGCTGTTGTTCTAGCAGTAGATGCAGAGCGTGAGCGTATTTCTCTTGGCGTTAAGCAAATGGAAAACGACCCGTTCAACGCATACGTTGCTGACAACAAGAAAGGTGTTCTTGTAAACGGTACTGTTACTGCAGTTGACGCGAAAGGCGCTACTATCGAGCTAATCGAAGGCGTTGAAGGTTACATCCGCGCTTCTGAAGTTTCTCGCGACCGTATCGAAGATGCATCTCTAATCCTAAGCGTTGGCGACAGCGTTGAAGCGAAGTTCACTGGTGTAGACCGTAAGAACCGCGTAATCAACCTATCTATCAAAGCTAAAGATGAAGCTGATGAGCAAGAAGCAATGGCTTCACTGAACAAGTCTGAAGAAGGCGCGTTCGGTAACGCAATGGCAGACGCATTCAAAGCTGCTAAAGGCGAATAATAGCTTCTCATTAAGAGAATTATAGCTATCTAGCCAAGAAAGGAGCCGTAAGGCTCCTTTTTTTTGCTTATTTTTCCGATAGGTCTATAATTTCTAAAAAGAAAACCAACGAGGGTAACTATGACTAAGTCTGAATTGATTGAAAGACTATGCGCTGAGCAAACGCATCTTTCTGCAAAAGAAATTGAAGACGCTGTAAAAGACATTTTAGAGCACATGGCTTCAACACTAGAAAGTGGTGATCGAATCGAAATTCGCGGCTTTGGCAGCTTTTCTCTGCATTACCGTGAGCCTCGTGTTGGACGTAATCCTAAAACTGGTGACAAGGTTGAGTTGGAAGGCAAATACGTTCCTCACTTTAAACCAGGTAAAGAGCTACGTGAACGAGTAAACTCAGGACTGTAGCCTACTTATCGGAATTAAGAAAAGCGGCATACTATAATGTATGCCGCTTTTTTATGACCATAATATGGTGGTCTGATTAGTAATTTTCCTGCATAATCGTACAGCTAACTAACCAATGAGTGATGAACTATGAAAATTATAAAAATAGTCGCCGTTATCGCACTTTTCCTAATTGCACTGGCTTTAGGCTCTCAAAACCAAACAACTGTGAATTTCAACTATCTGCTAGCGCAAGGTGACTTCCATCTATCAAGTTTACTAGGCGTTGTGTTCGTTTCAGGCTTCGGCCTTGCTTGGTTAGTCTTTGGCAATATGCACATGCGGTCTCAGCTAAAAATTCATCGCTTGAAGAAGCAACTCAATAAGCAATCAAAGCAGGTCGCTGCTGATACTAAAGCTTAAAGGCTATATTTGATGTTAGAGTTACTGTTCTTACTTTTGCCCATCGCAGCCGCTTATGGTTGGTATATGGGTAATCGTAATGCTCAGCAAGAAAAACAAAAGCAATCACACCAGATCTCCCGTCAATACGTGACGGGTTTGAACCTATTACTGTCAGACCAATCTGACAAAGCGGTTGATCACTTCATTGAACTACTTCAAGTAGACAATGAAACCATTGATACTCACTTGGCTTTGGGCAACTTGTTCCGCTCAAGAGGCGAAGTCGACCGCGCTATTCGTATTCACCAAAATCTTATCTCCCGCTCGGGGCTTACTCTCGACCAGAAAAATCTCGCACTGCAACAATTAGCTAAAGACTACATGGTCTCTGGTTTTCTTGATCGCGCCGAAAAAATCTTTGAACAGCTTGTAGAAGAACCCGACCACAAAGAGGGTGCTTTGCAGCAGTTAGTTGCTATTTATCAGCAAACTCGAGAGTGGAATAAGGCTATCCATTACGGAAATATCCTCGTTAAGCTTGGTAAGAAGAAAATGAAGATGCGTGCGACAGTAGCGCATTTTTGGTGTGAACTTGCGATGCAGGAACAAGCTGATGGCAATCGCTCAAAAGCACTTCAGCACTTCAAGAAGGCGCTTTCTGAAGACCCTAAATGTGTCCGTGCCAGTATTGCTTTAGGTAAGTTCCACTTAGCGAATGAAGATTACCAAAAGACAATTGATTGTCTGGAGTCGGTACTCGAACAAGATATCGATTTTATTAGTGAGGTGTTGCCAACCCTTGCTGAGTGTTACCACAAACTTGGGCAAGAAGCGCTACTGGTCGAGTTCCTTAAAGCGTGTATCCAGAATAAAGCCGGTGTATCCGCTGAATTGATGCTTGCTCAGTTGGTCGCGCATCATGAAGACATTGGTTCTGCTCAAGAGTTACTGACCAAGCAGCTTGTCAAAAACCCAACTATGAAAGGTTTTTATCGATTAATCGATTATCACCTAGCAGAAGCCGAAGAAGGTCGAGCAAAAGAAAGTTTAACTACGCTTCAATCTATGGTTGGTGAACAGCTTAAGGTTAAGCCTCATTATCGTTGTCGTCAGTGTGGATTCTCAACACACTCAATGTATTGGCACTGCCCTTCATGTAAGGGGTGGGGAACGATCAAGCCTATTCGTGGGTTGGATGGTGAATAGATTTGTGGTCATTAAAAGACCAAATTATTAATTGCAGCTTTCGGGCTGCATTTTTATGACTGTTATATATCGCCTGCAAGGGTAGATAGATATTTTTTAAGAAAGTTAACTGCGTTAGGAGATGAAATGAACGACCAAAAAATCATTGTAGCCTTGGATTATGACAACCAAGCGGATGCGTTAGCCTTTGTTGATCGTATTGACCCAGCATCTTGCCGCCTTAAAGTGGGTAAAGAGATGTTCACCCTGTTTGGTCCTGAGTTTGTTCGTGAATTACACAAGCGTGGTTTTTCAGTATTCTTGGACCTAAAGTTCCACGATATCCCGAACACATGTTCAAAAGCCGTTCGTGCAGCCGCTGAACTAGGCGTATGGATGGTAAATGTACACGCAAGTGGCGGTGAGCGCATGATGACGGCTTCTCGCGAAATTTTGGAGCCTTACGGTAAAGATCGTCCATTGCTGATTGGCGTAACAGTACTGACGAGCATGGAGCAATCGGATCTAGCGGGTATTGGGTTGGATCTAGAACCACAGCAACAAGTGATGCGTTTAGCTTCTCTTACAAAAAACTCTGGTCTCGACGGTGTGGTGTGTTCAGCACAAGAAGCTTCTTTATTGAAAGATGCGCTTGGTCAGGAGTTTAAACTAGTGACTCCAGGTATCCGCCCTGTTGGCGCTGATGTTGGTGATCAGAAGCGCATCATGACGCCTTCTAAAGCGATTGAATCAGGTTCTGACTACTTGGTTATCGGTCGTCCAATTACTCAAGCTGTAGACCCTGCTGCTGTGCTTGCTGAGATCAACGGCACGCTAGCTTAACTTTCTCTTATAGCTAGCGCGAAACAAATAAGAAGGCCAGCAAATAGCTGGCCTTCTTTGTTTGGATTGGAGCGTGCTTTCTTAGCGGATTATACTGGTGCGCCACTGTGGAATTTAAAGTCGCTGTCGTCTGAGGTGATCAGATCCGCTTCTACTTGAGCGAAGTGGGCGATACGTTCCGAGATATCTTTACCTGCGATTTGCTCTGCTAACTCAAGGTAATCTTGGTAGTGACGAGCTTCTGAACGAAGTAGGGATACGTAAAACTTCTCCATGTCTTCTTCTAAGAAAGGGGCCAGTTTTGCAAAACGTTCACAAGAGCGTGCTTCAATAAACGCGCCGATGATAAGCTTATCAACTAAAGCATCAGGTTCGTAAGTCTTAACTTGTTTGATCAAGCCTTTAGCATAACGACCCGCCTCGATCGGTTGGTAAGTCACGCCTTTCTTCTCCATCAACTCCATGACTTGGTAGAAGTGATGCAGCTCTTCTTTGATCAGTAGTACCATCTTATCGATCAGGTCAGCACCGTAATTACAGCCTTCTTTCGCTGTGATTTGCTTGGATACGTTGCTTTTACCACGCAGAGACTCTAAGTCTCCGATACGACGGTAAGCAAATTGCTCGTATGGCAAAATCCATTCATTCAGTTGCTTTGCACTTTCTTTATCAACGGCGTACTTGCGGATAAGGAACAAAGCACTCTGTGCCGCCTTAAGTTCACAAAGCATGTGGTCGCGCAGAATGATGTGCAGATTTTCAGGCTTTTTGGCTTCATCGATCCATGAATCTGGCGTTTCAGCTTTAAGAAAAGAGTGGATTGGATCTAATAATTCTTGATACATGGTCAGGGCAAGTTTGTTGATAATGCGAGATTTTATCACAGCTCAAGAGATCTCCCTATACAGAGAAAGGAAATTCGACAGGCACAAAAAAGGCCGCCTATTTGTGTAAATAAGGCGGCCTTTAAGTGTTGAGTTAGACTGTTACCATTTCTTCTTCTGACCAAAGAGGGCATCCATGTCGTCATCACGTTCTTTAGATTCGATCTGTTGTAAATCTTGCGCGTTTTTATCTTGGCGCTTCTGATCAAGCTCGTTAAGCATCTGCTGAAGCTTTTCTTTTGCTTGAGTTGAATATGAATCGTTCTTGGTGGCTAGTGCGTCAATACCTTTACGCAGTAACTGAATTGCCGTTCCTGGTTGTCCGCGAGAAATCGAGTCGTTTGCACGCTTGATAACATTTTCGATGTTGATGCGAATTTGAATCGTCTCTAGACGAGCGTTTTCAACCACATAAGCTTGAGTCTCGAAGCGGCCTTTATTGTGCTCGTTACGTACCGTGTCACGTAGGCGCTTAACTAGCTTAAGCATCATGATTGCTTGCTTGTCACTGCTTGGCACGCGGAAAGTAGTGCTTTCACCACCTTGGTAGTTCTCTTTAAGTTGCGTGATCTGTTGTTTTACACTTTCAATGCGTTGGGCAAGCTGCTTGTTTTTAGGATCGAGCTGATACATGTTTTCTAATGCATCTAGAATTCGATTGTTTAAGCATATAAGAAGATCTTGGCTAAACGGCATATGGTGAGCATTGCCAATCAGCTCTTCTGTTCCGTCAATAATGGTTAGATAACGAGATGCTTCCTGTTTCTTCGCTGTTTCTACCTTAACTTTGTATTGAAGCATGATGTTGTAGCCTAAAACCAACACCAAAAGAACGGCTACTAAGGCGATTATTAAACCAATATTCATATATTTGTGTCTGCTTATTGTTTTCTATAGCTAACTAGAGAGGATACACGATTCCATTGTGTATCGGCACTCGTAAATTGCAATTTCTGATTATCTCTTGTTGAGCGAAATCGGCAATCAAAATTTACCAACTAATGTATGAGAATGAGGACTTGGTTGCAAAGCGTTAGTGATGTTTTTGTTTGTTGAGCTATAAAAATTCAATTTTTCTGTCATTTCTGTGCTCGAAGCGTTATAACTAATAATTATATTACACGAGACTATCACGCTCTCTTTGCAAATAAGTTAGCACAGAAATGAGTAAAGGATTACGAGGTTAGATATGAAGTTACAGCAACTGAAGTACATTGTTGAGGTTGTAAACCATAACCTAAATGTTTCAGCGACAGCAGAGAGTTTGTATACATCTCAGCCTGGCATTAGTAAGCAAGTTAGATTACTTGAAGATGAGCTAGGTATTCAGATTTTCGAGCGTAGTGGTAAGCATTTAACACAGGTTACCCAAGCGGGTGAGGATATCATTCGTATCTCTCAAGAGATTTTGGCTCGTGTTGAAAGTATTAAAGCCGTAGCCGGCGAGCACACTCATCCCGAGATGGGCACGTTGAATATCTCAACCACTCATACTCAAGCTCGTTATGCACTGCCTGATGTGATTAAAGGTTTCACGGCGCGCTATCCAAAAGTATCGCTTCACATGCACCAAGGCACACCAAGCCAAATGTCAGAAGCAGTCGCTAAGGGGACAGCGAATTTTGCGATTGCAACGGAAGCGCTGCACCTATACCAAGACGCAATTATGCTGCCTTGTTATCACTGGAACCGTTCGATCGTCGTGACCAAAGATCACCCTCTGGCACAGAAGCGCAATATCACGATTGAAGATCTTGCGGCTTATTCCCTAGTGACCTACGTATTTGGTTTCACTGGACGTTCTGAGCTTGATACGGCGTTCAACAAAGTTGGTCTAACACCGCGCGTTGTGTTTACCGCAACCGATGCAGACGTCATCAAAACCTACGTTCGTATGGGCATTGGTGTTGGTGTCATCGCAAGTATGGCGATTGACCACGAGCAAGATACTGACTTGGTTGCGATTGATGCGAGCCATCTATTTGGTGCAAGCACAACCAGTATTGGCTTTAGAAAAGGTACCTTCCTGCGTTCTTACATGTTTGACTTTATGGAGCGTTTTGCGCCGCACCTAACTCGCCCAGTGGTTGAGCAAGCTATTTCTTTGAAATCGAATGAAGAGATCGAAGAGATGTTTAAAGATATTGAGCTACCTGTTCGTTAATCTCATCGTGTAAATCTAGATTTTTATTCGGCCTGTATTTGCAGGCCGTTTTTCTTTTGGGCTTTAGCTTTCGTTTTAGTTCTCGTTATCGCCCCTTTCCATTTTGACCTCTTCCCCCTACAATCCACGCATCATAGGGGGAAGCATGCATTCACGATTTAAAATACTCGATTCATTTTTGCTAGAGCACCAGATTTACTGGCGTTCAGAGCCTTTTCACCTATGCCAAACTCAACAGCAGCCGTGGAAAGAGGTCAATCGTCCACTCGTTGATTGGTTAGAAAGCTTAAATAATGAAAGCATTCAAACTTTAAAAGAGCAGCCCAAGCTTTTGGTTGAGGAACTGACTCGCTTCCTCCCTGAATTAGATACTGCCACTCAGAATATCCAGTTCGATAACACAGCTTTGGTTGGTTTAGACCTCCCTCGTGGTACTGCTGAGGGTATTCCTGGCCGAAAGCTATATCAAGTTATCGCGATGGGCGAGGCTGTATTAGATCATCACCATGGCAAAGAGTGGCTCGAGTGGTGTTCTGGAAAGGGATTCCTCGGTCGAATTCTATCTCAGCAATCTGATCAAAAAGTCACTAGTTTTGAATGGCAGCAATCGTTATGCGAAAGCGGACAAAAGATTGCTGATGACCTGAAGTTAGAGATGAGCTTTGTTCAAGGTGACGCGTTTTCAGACGATGCCGATAATGTATTTAACTCAGACCAACATGCAGTAGCTCTTCATGCTTGTGGTGACCTGCACGTTGAGTTGGTTAAAAAGTCTGTCGCACATGGGTTACCTGCAGTAACCATTTCTCCTTGTTGCTATCACTTGATCAGAGACGAAAGCTATCAAGCGATGTCTTCTGTCGCGAAAAGTTCTACTTTGACATTGAGTAAGAGTGATTTGCGAATCCCGCTGCAAGAAACCGTTACTGGTGGTGAAAGAGTAAAGAGACATCGTCAACTAGAGATGAGTTACCGTCTGGGCTTTAGCCAACTGCTTAAGTCCGAAATGGGGATTGACGAGTACATACCTGTTCCGAGTATCAAAAAATCAGAGTTAGCTGAGGGATTTGAATCATTCTGTCGCTGGGCATCTGAAGTGAAAGAACTATCGCTGGGCTCAGATATCGATTTTGACTCTTATTTTGTTCAAGGCGAAGGACTTTTCTGGGAAATGGAAAAGCTAAGTCTGGTTCAACAAGTTTTCAGGCGCCCATTAGAGATATGGTTAGCTTTAGATCGTGCACTCTACCTGCAAGAACAAGGTTATGAAGCTTCAATTGAAGAGTTCTGCGAGCGCAGTATTACGCCAAGAAATCTATTGATTCATGGGGTTAAGATCTAGCGGTAAACAGCACTGGTACGTGTTTTTACGATCTAAACTCTGAATACAAAGTAAAAGTTATAAATACAAAAAAGCCAGCGCGACATAATGTCGTACTGGCTTTTTGTTTAATGTGTATGAGTTAACTGAACGCTCAACGAGAAGGTTATTGCGTTCAGCTAGCCATTACATCATTAGTTGAACATTGCGATAGCTTCTGCTGGATCTACGTATTCTAGGTCAAAGCTTTCTGCAACTTCTTTACAAGTGACTTTACCGTGGATTACGTTTAGACCTTCTAGGAAGCCTTTATCTGATAGAAGTGCTTCGCGGTAGCCTTTGTTTGCTAGCTTAACAATGTAAGGAAGTGTTGCATTGTTAAGTGCGTAAGTTGAAGTACGAGCAACAGCACCTGGCATGTTAGCAACACAGTAGTGAACTACGTCATCAACAATGTAAGTTGGGTCTGCGTGAGTTGTCGCGTGAGAAGTTTCGAAACAACCGCCTTGGTCGATAGCAACGTCAACAACAGCTGAGCCTGGCTTCATCTTAGCGATGTGTTCTTTTGTAACCAGTTTAGGCGCTGCTGCACCTGGGATCAGTACTGCACCAATGACTAGGTCAGCTTCTAGAACATGCTTCTCAATAGCGTCTTCAGTAGAATAAACCACTTTTGCGCGACCTTGGAATTCTTCATCAAGACGACGAAGAGTATCTACGTTACGGTCAAGAATTGTAACATCAGCGCGAAGGCCAACAGCCATACGTGCTGCGTTAGCACCTACAACACCACCGCCAACAACAACAACTTTTGCTGGTTCAACACCTGGAACGCCACCAAGAAGAAGACCACAACCACCGTTAGATTTCTCTAATGTTTGTGCACCTGCTTGAATAGACATACGACCAGCTACTTCAGACATTGGTGCTAATAGTGGCAAGCGACCCATATTATCTGTTACAGTCTCATAGGCTACGCAGACAGCTTTGCTCTTGATAAGCTCTTCAGTTTGTGGAAAATCTGGTGCAAGGTGTAAATAGGTAAATAATATTTGCCCTTCGCGAAGCATAGCTCGCTCGACAGCTTGAGGTTCTTTAACCTTTACAATCATCTCTGCTTTCGCGAAAACGTCAGCAGCAGTAGGAAGAATGGATGCGCCTACAGCGATGTAATCATCGTCTGAAAAACCGATACCAGTACCGGCATTGGTTTCTACAAAAACTTGGTGGCCGTGTGAGATTAGTTCTCTCACGCTAGCTGGGGTCATACCAACGCGGTATTCGTGGTTCTTGATTTCCTTAGGTACGCCAATGATCATCCTGACTCCTCATTTTATTTTGGTTGTTTTATCTATGTGTAGGGTAATTCTGTCGAATTAATATCTAGTATAGATAGGTTCAGATAAAATTTGATACTGAATATTAAAAAGTTGTAGTATATTTTTTTGCAAGGAAGTAATAAGGTGGAATAAAAAATGGCAGACAATTATAAGAAGCCGTCCAAGGAACTAGATCGTATTGACCGCAACATTCTTAATGAGTTGCAAAAAGACGGTCGTATCTCAAACGTTGAACTCTCAAAACGAGTAGGACTTTCTCCGACTCCATGTCTTGAACGTGTTCGTCGTTTAGAACGTCAAGGTTACATTACTGGGTACACAGCGTTGCTGAACCCACAGTACCTTGATGCTTCACTTTTAGTGTTTGTTGAAATTACGTTGAACCGTGGTGCGCCAGATGTGTTCGAACAATTCAACACCGCTGTGCAGAAACTGGATGACATCCAAGAGTGTCATTTAGTGTCGGGTGATTTTGACTATCTTCTAAAAACACGTGTATCTGATATGGGTGCTTACCGTAAGCTACTGGGTGATACGTTACTTCGTCTACCGGGCGTAAACGACACTCGAACTTACGTAGTAATGGAAGAAGTGAAACAAACCAATCAACTTGTGATTAAAACTCGTTAGTCACAATTGGTGAAATGAAAGAAAGCGGACATTTGTTCCGCTTTCTTGCTTTCTGGAATTGGGTTTTTCTGTTTGATATGGTTAAATCAACAGTAGTTTCATTGAAACGAGCGGCTTCGGCCGCTCGAGATGTTTTTATCCCGTTTAATTATTAAGTTGGTTTATGTTCAAGCAGAGCAGTAATAAAGTAGAAACAATCATTAAAACGAGTGAAGAGCCCCAGTCTCCTCGTTTGAGTGGTTCTCAACGTCTCAAAGAGTGCAGTCTGATTCTCGGTGTTCTCTTCTCTATTCTACTTGCCGTTGCGTTATTAACTTTTAGTCCTGCAGACCCATCATGGTCGCAAACGGCGTGGGGTGGTGACATTCAAAATGCGGGTGGCTACCTAGGTGCTTGGTTGGCGGATACGCTTTTCTTCGTATTTGGTTCTTTGGCTTACCCTTTGCCTATCTTAGTGACGGTTGCTGCGTGGGTATTATTCCGCAAACGTAATGAAGACGAGCAGATCGACTTCATGCTGTGGGGCACTCGCTTACTCGGCCTGACTATCTTAATCCTTACTAGTTGTGGTCTAGCGGATATCAACTTTGACGACATCTGGTACTTTTCATCAGGTGGCGTAGTGGGCGACGTCTTAACCAGCCTTGCACTTCCGACGTTGAATGTTCTTGGTAGTACGCTAGTCCTTCTTTTCTTATGGGGTGCTGGCTTTACTCTATTAACCGGTATTTCTTGGTTAAGCATTGTGGAATGGCTGGGTGAATGTGCCATCAAATTCTTCACATCTGCTGTTAATAAGGCTCGTGGCCAAGATCAAGAGCTACTAGAGCCTCAGTTAAGAGAATCAGCAGACCGCGATTTAATCGAAGAGCGTCATCAAGAGCCGACTTACCGTGATGTTCCTGCTTTAGAAGACAACAAAGAATCAACAGAGCATGACCCGCTAGATCCTGCGATGAGCTTTTCCGCGACTAATGATTCTTCAGGTGTGGCGACAAGTGCGCTAGACAATGCTGCATCGCCGAAGCGTCATTACAATATTCACATGCCAGTCGAAGCTGCTGCGAAGCAAGATGTTGCTGTTCATGAACAACCTCAGGTTCAGCTTCAAGCTGCAATTGAGCCAGAGCAACCGATCCCTACTGCTCCTATTTACCAAACGCCAGAAGAGCCATTAGAAGAAGGTATTGAGCGCTCGAAGCAGTTGAATGCAACGATAGAGCAGCTAGAAAATGCTGCCATGTATGAAGATGATCTAGCGGAACAAGATCAGGTCGACGCGCATGAGTCTCAGGTTGCGTACCAACAATACATGCAGAACGAACAATCAGAAGTTAGCCCTACTCATGCTGAACTTGAAAGTGCTGAACCAGAGTTAGATAGCTCACCACAAGTAAATGGCGAATTCGGTGCTGAAGATGTTCAGCCTGAATCTTTATACGCTTCACCTATAGGCGAGCCAGAAGCAACAGTGGAAGACGATTTCTCTGCACAACCTTCACCGTTTGATGTAACGGAAGATCAAAGCTACGAACAGGCTTCAGATCTTGAATCTGAACAGACTGAAGCTGAGTTAGCTGACGCAGCATTAACCGACGAGCAGTTTGAACCTTTCTCTTACCAAGAAGAACATTCAGAACCTGAACAACCAACAGAGCAAAGCCAAGAACCAGCTGTTGATCTTCCTTGGGAAGAGGTAACGGAAGAAGAACCTTCGCATCAAGATCAAGATGTCGCCGCATTCCAAAGCATTGTTTCTGAAGCACAAGCGAATATGGCAGCGGCGCAGAACCCGTTCTTGGTTCAACAAGATGTTAATTTACCGAAACCTGCTGAGCCATTACCAACGCTTGAATTGTTATTCCACCCTGAAAAACGTGAAACCTTTATTGACCGTGATGCATTAGAGGCGATTGCTCGCCTTGTTGAATCTAAGCTAGCGGACTATAAGATCAAAGCTGATGTGGTTGATATTTTCCCAGGTCCAGTAATCACTCGATTCGAACTTGATCTGGCTCCAGGCGTGAAAGTGAGCCGTATTTCGGGCCTTTCTATGGACTTGGCTCGTTCGCTCTCTGCATTGGCTGTACGTGTTGTAGAGGTGATTCCGGGTAAACCTTATGTTGGCTTAGAGCTGCCGAACATGAGTCGTCAAACGGTATTCTTCTCAGATGTGGTTGCTAGCCCCCAGTTCCAAGAAGCGAAATCGCCGACGACAGTGGTTCTAGGACAAGACATCGCAGGTGAAGCGGTCATTGCTGATCTATCGAAAATGCCTCACGTTCTGGTTGCTGGTACAACCGGTTCTGGTAAGTCGGTAGGTGTGAACGTAATGATTCTGAGTATGCTTTACAAAGCATCACCGGAAGATGTTCGATTCATCATGATCGACCCGAAAATGCTTGAGCTATCGGTTTATGAAGGCATCCCTCATCTATTGTCTGAAGTGGTAACCGACATGAAAGATGCGTCGAACGCCCTTCGTTGGTGTGTAGGCGAGATGGAACGCCGTTATAAGCTGATGTCAGCGTTAGGCGTTCGTAATATTAAAGGTTACAACGATAAGCTTAAGATGGCTGCGGAAGCGGGTCATCCAATTCACGATCCACTGTGGAAGCCGGGCGACAGCATGGACCCTGAAGCGCCATTGCTTGAGAAGCTGCCTTACATTGTGGTTATCGTTGATGAATTTGCCGACCTAATCATGGTGGTCGGTAAGAAGGTTGAAGAACTGATTGCACGTTTGGCACAAAAAGCTCGTGCGGCGGGTGTTCACTTGATCCTAGCGACGCAGCGTCCTTCGGTGGATGTTATTACCGGCCTTATCAAAGCGAACATTCCAACTCGTGTGGCCTTTACGGTATCAACCAAAACGGATTCACGAACTATCCTTGACCAAGGTGGTGCCGAATCACTATTGGGCATGGGTGATATGCTTTACTTGCCGCCGGGTTCTAGTCATACAACTCGTGTTCATGGTGCCTTTGCGTCTGATGACGATGTACACGCAGTCGTGAATAACTGGAAAGCGCGTGGTAAGCCAAACTATATTGATGAAATCACCAACGGTGAACAAACTCCTGAAACCTTGCTTCCGGGCGAGAAGATGGAAGGTGATGAAGAAGTCGATCCTCTGTTTGATCAAGTAGTAGAACACGTTGTTCACTCACGTCGTGGTTCAGTTTCTGGCGTACAGCGTCGATTCAAGATCGGTTATAACCGCGCAGCACGTATTGTTGAGCAACTTGAAGCGCAAGGTATCGTAAGTGCGCCGGGCCATAACGGTAACCGAGAAGTCTTAGCGCCAGCGCCACCAAAAGATTAGGTCAACACGCCCTATGAACTTATGTCCATTAAGTCGGTCAAATCGAGAATATGACCGACTTATGTTTTAACAGGATTATTGATGAAAAAAGTATTTGCACTTTTATTTATGAGCTTCTCAGTATTTGCTTCTCCGAAAGAAGAGTTGAGTAGCCGTTTGGCATTGAACGCAGGTTTTAGTGCTGACTTTAAACAAGTTGTGACCAGCCCTGATGGTGATGTAGTAATGGAAGGCGAGGGCACTGTAGAGATTGCGCGCCCTAGCTTATTCCGCTGGGAAACCACGTTCCCTGATGAAAACCTATTGGTATCTGATGGCCAAAGCTTGTGGTACTACAGCCCGTTCATTGAGCAAGTGAGCATTTACTGGCAAGAACAAGCGACGTCGCAAACGCCTTTCGTACTGCTGACTCGTAACCAAGAAAGCGATTGGGATAACTACAATGTCGCACAAACGGGTAACCAATTTACACTAACACCAACGGCAGCGGACTCTAATCAGGGTGACTTCCAGATTAATATCACCGAGAGCGGCATTGTTCAGGGCTTTAATGTGGTTGAACAAGACGGTCAAAAAGGTGAGTTTACCTTTAGCAATGTTGACTTGGGTAAACCTGCAGCAGACCGTTTTACTTTTGTGGCGCCGGAAGGTGTCGAGGTCGACGACCAAAGAAACTGATCTAAACAAGCAGATCGTTTGGTAGTACGTCGATAGGCATTAATGCCATCAACGAATCAAGAGATTGCAATTGAGTAATTACAGCTTAGATTTTGCGGGGGACGAAGATTTTCGTCCCCTTGCTGCTCGTATGAGACCGGAAACTGTCGAGCAGTACATCGGTCAGCAGCATATATTAGGCCCAGGTAAACCACTTCGCAGAGCATTGGAAGCGGGCCATATCCACTCGATGATTTTGTGGGGGCCTCCGGGCACCGGTAAAACGACGTTAGCCGAAGTAGCAGCAAACTATGCGAATGCAGAAGTTGAACGCGTATCGGCGGTAACTTCGGGCGTAAAAGACATTCGTATTGCGATTGAAAAAGCGCGCGAGAACAAGCAAGCAGGGCGCAGAACCATCCTGTTTGTGGACGAAGTCCATCGCTTTAACAAAAGTCAGCAGGATGCTTTTCTGCCTCATATCGAAGATGGTACCGTGACCTTTATTGGTGCGACGACAGAAAACCCTTCTTTTGAATTGAACAATGCTTTGTTGTCACGTGCGCGTGTCTACAAACTGACTTCTCTCAATACCGAGGATATTTCCCTCGTTATCCGCCAAGCGATTGAAGATAAGCAACGCGGGTTAGGTGATGTGCCTGCTGATTTTGCTGATAATGTTTTAGATCGCCTTGCAGAACTGGTTAACGGCGACGCGCGTATGTCGCTTAACTATCTTGAACTGCTGTATGACATGGCAGAAGAGAACGATAAAGGCGAGAAAGCGATAACCTTGCAGTTGCTGGCTGAAGTGGCCGGTGAGAAGGTCGCTCGTTTTGATAATAAAGGCGATATTTGGTACGACCTAATATCCGCAGTTCATAAGTCAATTCGTGGTTCAAACCCTGATGCCGCTTTATATTGGTCGGCACGCATGATTGCGGCAGGTTGCGATCCTCTGTATATCGTTAGACGCTTGCTGGCGATTGCTTCTGAAGATATTGGCAATGCTGACCCTCGCGCAATGCAAGTCGCGATGTCGGCTTGGGATTGTTTTACACGTATTGGCCCTGCTGAAGGGGAGCGTGCGATTGCACAGGCGGTTGTTTATCTCGCGTGTGCACCAAAGAGTAACGCCGTTTATACAGCTTGGAAGCAAGCGTTAACAGACGCGCACAATCTGCCTGAGTATGAAGTCCCTCATCATTTGCGGAATGCACCCACAACTTTGATGAAGGACATGGGCTACGGGCAAGAATACCGTTATGCTCATGACGAACCTGGAGCCTACGCGGCTGGTGAAAAGTATCTGCCTCCTGAAATGGGAGAGAAGCAATACTATTTCCCAACAAAACGAGGCTTAGAGACCAAAATTGGCGAGAAGCTAGATTATCTGGCGGATTTGGACGCAAAAAGCCCACAAAAACGCTATGAAAAGTAGTCTTTTTTGGATATCGTTACCTAGTCATAAAAATTCAATTAAATCGTTAAAAGTTGGTCGAAATAGCACCAGTTTTAGGGGTTTAGCAGTGATTCAGTAGCAAACTACTGAATATTCAAATAACTAAAGCATAGGATTAGCAATGCTGGATTCTAAATTACTTCGAGCTGAGCTGGATGAAACAGCGGCAAAATTAGCACGTCGAGGCTTCACCCTTGATGTAGAGACAATTCGTGAACTTGAAGAAAAACGTAAGTCCCTTCAGATGAAAACTGAAGAGCTACAAGCGTTACGTAACTCTCGATCGAAGTCCATTGGTCAAGCGAAAGCAAAAGGCGACCATGAAGAAGCTGAGCGTATCCTTGCAGAAGTAGGCAACTTAGGCGCAGAACTAGACCAAGCTAAAGTAGCATTGGCTGATCTTCAATCTGAGCTAGAAACGATCACAATGTCTATTCCTAACTTACCTGATGCAGAAGTGCCAGATGGTAAAGATGAAGACGACAACGTAGAAGTTTCTCGTTGGGGTCAACCTAAGACTTACGACTTTGAAGTGAAAGATCATGTAGATCTTGGCGAAATGTCTGGCGGTCTTGATTTTGCTAGCGCAGTTAAAATCTCTGGTTCTCGTTTCATCGTGATGAAAGGCAAGTTTGCGCGTCTACACCGTGCTATTGCTCAGTTCATGTTGGACCTTCACACAGATGAGCACGGCTACACAGAAATGTACGTACCGTACCTAGTGAACCACGATAGCCTTTACGGTACTGGTCAACTTCCTAAGTTCGGCGAAGACTTGTTCCACACAAGCCCGCTAACTGAGCAAGTAAGTGATGTGCCTCTTAAGACGCTATCGCTTATCCCTACTGCGGAAGTTCCGGTAACGAACATGGTTCGTGACACAATTACTGATGAAGCTGAACTGCCACTTAAGATGACGGCTCACACGCCGTGTTTCCGTTCTGAAGCGGGTTCTTACGGTCGTGACACTCGTGGTCTTATCCGTATGCACCAATTCGACAAAGTTGAATTAGTACAAATCACTAAGCCAGAAGACTCAATGGCAGCGCTTGAAGAGCTAACTGGTCACGCTGAGAAAGTACTTCAACTTCTAGAGCTTCCTTACCGTAAAGTGATTCTATGTACAGGTGACATGGGCTTCGGTTCTGCGAAAACTTACGACTTAGAAGTATGGGTTCCAGCACAAGAGACTTACCGTGAAATCTCTTCTTGTTCAAACATGTGGGATTTCCAAGCACGTCGTATGCAAGCTCGTTTCCGTCGTAAAGGCGAGAAGAAACCTGAACTTGTACACACACTAAACGGTTCTGGTCTTGCTGTTGGTCGTACTATGGTTGCTATTCTTGAGAACAACCAAGAAGCTGATGGCCGTATTGCTATCCCAGCAGTGCTTCAGCCATACATGGGCGGCGTAACGCACATCGGTTAATTAGACTGATTAAGCATCAGATTGCTCATAAAACCCAGCCAGCAGGCTGGGTTTTTTATTGCCTATAGAATAGTGCGGTGGCGAGAAATAAATAACTTTTGTTACCTGTGCGTAATAGTGTTTTATTAATTTTGATAATTATTACAATCCTTAAATATGGCTATAATATGCTCTTACCGCGGTAGGTATAGATTTTCTCGTTCAAATACTGAGGAGGGCTTATGGCCGTAGGATGGGCTGGTGACGATAGTGTCAGCCAGCAAATTCAAAATACCATTGATGATGAGATCTCTCGAGTAAGAGGTAACATTCAAGGCGGAGAAAGCTTGCGTTATTGCGATGAATGCGGTGATGAGATACCAGAACAAAGACGTCTTGCGATTAAAGGCGTACGTTTCTGTATCGAATGTCAGTCAATATTAGAGCATGACGCACATCGACATTCATTGTTTAACCGTCGAGCAAGTAAAGATAGCCAATTACGTTAAATTGTTAACTATCACCGAAAATAGAGTAAGGCTTTACTTTCACGTAAGGCCTTTTAATTTATGAGATTCACTAACAAAGGAAGATAAGAGTAAACTCCGTTAGTTTTACTTAAAGCAGTTATTATCCTGTAATGCACTTTCAATGGCTGAAACAAGTTGTTCGATATGTTCAGGTTTGCTAATGAAAGGAGGCATCATATAAATCAATTTACCAAATGGGCGAATCCAAACACCTTGTTCAACAAAGTGAGCTTGAATGGTTTCCATATCGACAGGCGAATGCGTTTCAACTACACCAATCGCGCCCAACCAGCGTACGTCTTTCACCAGATCATGCTCTCGCAAAGGTGGCAGCAATTCTGAAAAGATCTGTTCAATCTGTTGAGTCTGATTTTGCCAATGGCCTTGCTCTATGATGGATAAACTTGCCGCACCGACCGCGCAAGCCAATGGGTTACCCATAAAGGTTGGCCCGTGCATAAAGCAGCCTGCTTCACCACCACATACCGTATCTGCTACCTCTTTGCTCGCCAGCGTTGCAGAAAGGGTCATGTAGCCGCCAGTCAGCGCTTTACCCAAGCATAGAATGTCCGGTTGAATATCGGCATGCTCACACGCGAACAATTTCCCAGTGCGGCCAAACCCGGTCGCAATCTCATCTAAAATCAGCAATACGTTGAATTCATCACACAGCAATCGAACCTGTTTTAGGAACTCAGGGTGGTAGATGCGCATACCGCCAGCGCCTTGAACAATTGGCTCTAGGATCACGGCAGCGATTTCTTCATGGTGTACGGTCAACTTTTCGCGAAAGCTATCAATGTCTTTGGCGTTCCACTCATCCCAAAAGCCAGTTTTTGGTGAATCAGCGAAAATGTGTTCTGGCAGAAAACCTTTATAGAGGCTGTGCATCGAGTTGTCAGGGTCGGTCACTGACATCGCTGCAAAGGTATCACCGTGGTAGCCATCTCTGAGTGTGAGGAATTTCGAACGAGGTTGCCCCTTGGCATGCCAGTATTGAAGCGCCATTTTAAGACTCACTTCTACGGCAACTGAGCCTGAATCGGCCAAGAATACATGTTCAAGATTACTTGGTGCTAGGTTGAGAAGCTTCTTACATAAATCGATGGCAGGCTGGTGGGTGATACCACCAAACATAACGTGTGAAACCTTATCTATTTGGCTATGAGCAGCGGCATTGAGCTCTGGGTGATTGTAGCCGTGAATGGTTGACCACCAAGACGACATACCATCAATAATTCGTTGTCCGCCTTCTAATTCTAAGTAAACACCGTCTGCATTGGTGACTGGGTAGCAGGTCAGAGGTGTTAACGTTGATGTGTAGGGATGCCAGATATGCTGGCGATCAAAGGCGAGATCCATAGTAACTTCCATTCTTAAGGTGATTAAAAAATAATCAGATGTAAACTTTTGATATTATCAATGTGTTGACAGTCTAAAGCTTGTCGGTAGACTAGCCAAGCATAAATGCAAACTCTAGACACAGAGTTGTAACATCAAAAAAATAAAAAAGGATCGACACGTGGAAGTTCGTCATGACTGGACAGTTGCTGAAGTAACAGCGCTGCTTGAAAAACCGTTTATGGATTTAATGTTTGAAGCTCAAGTCGTTCATAGACAGTACCAAGAGCACAACCACGTGCAGGTGAGTACGCTTTTATCGATAAAGACAGGTGCTTGCCCTGAAGATTGTAAGTACTGCCCTCAAAGTGCTCACTACCGAACGGATGTCGACAAAGAACGCTTAATGGAAGTTGAGCGTGTTTTGGATGCGGCGCAAAAAGCCAAGAATGCGGGCTCAACTCGCTTCTGTATGGGCGCGGCATGGAAAAACCCGAAAGAACGCGATATGCCTCACCTAACTGACATGATCAAAGGTGTGAAGGGCATGGGGTTAGAAACCTGTATGACACTGGGCATGTTAACGCCGGATCAAGCAGGTGAGCTAGCCGACGCAGGTTTGGACTACTACAACCATAACCTTGATACGTCTCCAGAATTCTACGGCAGCATTATTACCACTCGTACTTACCAAGATCGTTTAGATACGTTATCTCACGTGCGTGATGCCGGAATGAAGATCTGTTCTGGTGGCATCATCGGTATGGGCGAAAGCACCAATGACCGAGCAGGCCTTCTTGTAGAGCTGGCGAACCTTCCAGTACACCCAGAAAGTGTGCCAATCAACATGCTTGTAAAAGTGAAAGGCACACCGATGGAAAACGTCGATGATGTTGAGTCTTTCGACTTCATCAAGCTGATTGCAATTGCACGTATTATGATGCCTATGTCTGCGGTTCGCTTATCTGCAGGCCGTGAGAACATGAATGAACAGATGCAAGCGATGTGTTTCATGGCGGGTGCGAACTCTATCTTCTACGGTTGTAAGCTACTGACTACGCCGAACCCAGATGAAGACACGGATATGCAGCTGTTTAAGAAGCTGGGTATCAACAGCCAAGAAGTGGCTCAAAAGCCTGATGAAATTCAAGAAAACGAACTGTTAGATCAAGTGGTGGAGCGCGTTGCTGCTCGTCCAACGAAAGATGACATGTTCTACGATGCCACTGTTTAAATCTCGTATCAAAAGAGCTCTTGCTCATCGCCGTGAGCAAGGGTTAACTCGCCAACTTAAGGTGTTAGAAAACAGTAATGGTCCTTTGCTTACTAGCGAAGGTTCTAGCTTCATTAATTTTTCGAGTAATGATTACCTAGGCTTGGCGAGCGATCCTGAATTGGTGGAGGCGTGGCAAGCGGGACTTTCTCAGTATGGTGCTGGTAGTGCGGCATCGCCATTGGTCACGGGGTTTACTCCTGCTCATCGAAATTTAGAAGCTCAACTTTGTGAATGGTTAGGTTTTGAACGTGCCATTCTCTTTAGCTCTGGTTTCAGTGCTAATCAAGCCTTGTTGTTTTCTCTGCTCGAGAAAGACGATTCACTATTGCAAGACAAACTTAACCACGCCTCTTTGATGGAAGCGGGGATGCTTTCTCCTGCCACAATGAAACGTTTTAAGCATAACGACACGCAACATCTAGAGTCGTTATTAAGCCGTTCTCCGCAATCCTTGGTTGTGACGGAAGGCGTGTTCAGCATGGATGGCGACCAGGCACCCCTTAATCAAATATCTAACCTGACCAATCAATACGACAGTTGGCTAACAGTTGATGATGCCCACGGTATTGGTGTATTGGGTGATAAAGGGGCAGGGAGCTGCAACGCTTCGCAAATAACGCCTGATATCTTGGTCGTGACCTTTGGTAAAGCATTTGGCCTATCTGGTGCTGCGATTTTGTGTTCATCAGAAGTGGGTGACTACTTAACTCAATTTGCTCGTCATCATGTGTATTCGACGGCAATGCCACCTTCACAGGCTGTGGCTTTGTCTCATGCGTGTCAGATGATTCAAACGCAAGAGTGGCGTCGCGAGAAGCTAACCGAGCTAGGGGCTCTCTATGCGGAGCAGATGAATGGCGTAAAAGGTTTTGTTGATACTCATACTCCGATTAAGCCGTTTGTGATCGGTGAGGCTCAGGCTGCGCTCTCCGTTGCAGAAGAATTAAAGCGCAACCAAGTTTGGGTCACTGCAATTAGGCCACCCACGGTTCCGACCGGGACGGCTCGTCTGCGTATTACATTAACCGCCAATCACACTCAAAAGCAGATTCTTCAGTTAACCCGTTCGTTACGTCAAGCAGTCGAAAGAAATGTTCAATCAAGTGAATCAAGCTTTGAATCGAATAGCGAAACTCACATCGAAATAAACAATGAGGCTCAGTAAATGTCACAAGAAGCAGTCGTGCATAATTACGTAGGCCAAGATAAGAGTGCGATTGCCGACGCTTTCGGCAAAGCAGCAACAACCTATGATAAACACGCTGAGTTTCAGCGCGATGTCGGCCACCGATTACTGGATAAGTTACCTAGCGACCTCTCCGGTTTAAAGGTACTCGATTTAGGTTGTGGTACGGGGTATTTCTCCGAACAGATAGTGAAGCGTGGTGCTGAGGTAGTGTGTGCTGACCTGTCTGTTGGAATGTTAAAAGCGGCAGAACAACGCTGCGGCTCATCAGTCTCTTTATATCAACAAGCTGACGCTGAACAGTTGCCGTTTGAGGATGGGTGTTTTGACATCGTTTTTTCAAGCTTAGCGTTGCAATGGTGTGATGATTTATCGTCGCCTTTGAAAGAGATGAAGCGCGTTACAGCAGCTGGTGGACGTGTGATTTTTTCAACTTTGCTTGATGGGTCACTGTTTGAACTGGAAAAGTCATGGTCCAAAATTGACGCACATCAACACGTTAACCATTTTATTACAATCAATCAGGTAAAAATTGCGTTAGCGCAATCTAGCTGTACTGCTCATCAACTAGACTTGCCCACCATCACCGTTTGGTACGACACTGCGTTTGAACTGATGCGCGACCTTAAAGGCATCGGCGCTAATCACGTAAGTGGTCGCTCACAAGGTTTAACAAGTCGCCGCATGTTGCAGCTTGTTGAACGGGAATATCGAGAGTTCAAAAACCATCAAGGTTTCTTACCAGCAACATATCAAGTTTGTTTAGGGGTTATTCAATTATGATTGATGCATTATTCATTGCAGGTACGGATACCGAAGTGGGAAAAACTGTGGTTTCAAAAGCGATTCTTCAAGCTTTGGCCGCACAAGATTTATCAACAATTGGCTACAAGCCAGTTGCTGCAGGGTGTGAGCAATACCCTGAAGGGTTACGTAACAGTGATGCATTACATCTTCAAGAAGCGGCGACACAAGACATTGCTTACGAAGACGTTAACCCGTACGCACTGTTACTACCATCATCACCTCACATCGCAGCCAAGCATGACGGTGTCGTGATTGATGAAGCGGTATTATCAGCGAAGCTAGACGAGCATAAGCAAAACTCTGACATCGTCCTAGTTGAAGGTGCGGGTGGCTGGCGTGTACCTGTTTCAGATGACGAATACTTGTCTAGCTGGGTTAAAAAAGAACAGCTTCCAGTTGTATTGACCGTGGGTATTAAGCTGGGTTGTTTAAGCCATGCTCTGTTAACGGCAGAAGCGATTCGTGCTGACGGGCTAAACTTAGTTGGTTGGGTAGCAAACCGCATTAATCCAGGCACTGAGCACTACGCTGATATTATTGCGATGCTTGAAGACAAACTAGGTGCGCCAAAGCTAGGTGAGATCCCTTACGTACCAAAAGCGAAGTCTAAGAATATTGGCAAGTACATTAATGTACAGCCATTGCTTGAGCTTTAATTCTCAAGCTATACGTGACACAAGAAAAGGGCTGCGATTGCAGCCCTTTTGCTATTTTAAGCCTGTGTAGAGTTAAGCTTGGGATTAATGTTCTTTTGTAAGTCCCATTAGTGCTTGTTGTGTCTCTGTTATATTGGTTTGCGCTGCTTGTGGCGTAAGAATACCGATCTGTTTCTTTGCTTCTTCTTCAGTAATCCCTAGGTGACAGCACAGTAAATCGATAGCCATTTGAGTGTTAGTACCTTCAACCATGATCCTTTCCTTTTGTTCCATGAACTAGCCAATACAGTAATTGACTGACACTCTAAACGGATCGTTGGTGGTTAACCATACTACTTAGGTCTAATGGACGATTGAGAAATGAACCACTCCCGTAATCAAATGTTGCAATTTAATGCTTAACCTTGTTTTCTTAATCTAAGACTATATGTATAAGTAAGTATAAGTCTCAAGGTTGGAATCAATTGCTGTCTGCCTTGTCTATAACAATAAGTTTTATAAAAACAGCTTTCATGCGGAGATAAGTAATGAAGCGAGTAATGTTGTTCCTTGCAACCAACCTTGCGGTTGTATTGGTACTAAGTGTTGTTCTTAATATTGTATACGCAGTTACAGGTATGCAACCAGGAAGCCTCTCAGGCTTGCTGTTAATGGCTGCGGTATTTGGTTTTGGCGGCTCATTCATTTCATTAATGATGTCAAAGAAAATGGCGCTACGCTCAGTTGGCGGCATGGTCATTGAAAGCCCACGTAATGAAACAGAACATTGGTTGATGGAGACGGTAAGCCGTCAAGCTCAACAAGTTGGTATTGGTATGCCAACAGTGGCGATCTACGATTCGCCAGACATCAACGCATTTGCTACAGGTGCTAAGCGTGACGATTCATTGGTAGCAGTATCAACAGGCCTGCTACATAACATGACACGTGACGAAGCTGAAGCGGTATTAGCGCACGAAGTTAGCCACATCGCAAACGGCGACATGGTGACAATGACCCTAATGCAAGGTGTCGTGAACACGTTCGTTATCTTCCTTTCTCGTTTCATCGCGAACATTGTTGCGTCGAATGATAACGAAGAAGAGGGTGGCAGCAACATGATGGTGTACTTCGGTGTGTCTATGGTGCTGGAATTGGTATTTGGTTTCTTGGCAAGCTTCATTACGATGTGGTACAGCCGTCATCGTGAATTCCATGCCGATGCAGGTGCTGCGCACTTGGTAGGTAAAGAGAAGATGATTGCAGCGCTAGAGCGTCTAAAAGTGAGCCACGAGCCACAACTCGAAGGTTCTATGATGGCGTTTGGTATCAACGGTAAGAAGTCTCTAACTGAGCTACTAATGAGCCACCCACCGCTAGACAAGCGTATTGCGTCTCTACGTAACATGTAATGTCTAATACGATTAGCCATCGCTAATCGACAAGGTAAATCTAAAGGCTTCCTTCGGGAGGCCTTTTTTGATCTTGGCGTTTAAGATAACAAGTGTTGAGACATGAGGTGCAGTTGTCGCTAGGTGAATAATGAATGAGTAAGGGACGAGTAGATCAATTGAAGAAGGCTTGGTGTTCTATGTTGACGATTCTTTTGGCGATAGATTTAGTTCCGCGCAATAAAAAGGCTTCCACATGGGAAGCCTTGATCTATTCTGCGATTCGAAATTCGAATATTACAGCTTGTCAGTCAGCTCGATTGCTTGACCGATGTAGTTTGCTGGAGTCATCTCTTTCAGACGAACTTTCTCGTCTTCAGGAATCTCTAGACCGTCGATGAATGCACGCATGCCTTCGCCGTCTACACGCTTACCACGAGTTAGCTCTTTAAGCTTCTCGTATGGCTTCTCGATGCCGTAACGACGCATTACTGTTTGTACTGGTTCTGCTAGTACTTCCCAGTTCTTGTCTAGTTCAGCAAGTAGCGCTTCACGGTTAACTTCTAGCTTGCTAATACCTTTCAGAGTTGAAGTGTATGCAATGATTGCGTAGCCAACACCAACACCTAGGTTACGAAGAACCGTAGAGTCTGTTAGGTCACGTTGCCAGCGAGAAACTGGAAGTTTCTGTGCTAGGTGGCCAAATACAGCGTTAGCTAGACCAAGGTTGCCTTCAGAGTTTTCGAAGTCAATTGGGTTAACTTTATGCGGCATTGTAGAAGAACCGATTTCGCCAGCAATAGTCTTCTGCTTGAAGTGACCAAGAGCGATGTAGCCCCAAACGTCACGGTCGAAGTCTAGAAGAATTGTATTGAAACGAGCAACAGCGTCGAATAGCTCAGCGATGTAATCGTGAGGTTCGATTTGAGTTGTGTACGGGTTCCAAGTTACGCCAAGAGATTCAGTGATGAACTCTTCGCTGAATTGGTGCCATTCAACTTCAGGGTATGCAGAAAGGTGAGCGTTGTAGTTACCTACAGCGCCGTTGATTTTCGCTAGGATCTCAACGCTTTCGATTTGCTTGAATTGACGTTCCATACGGTACGCAACGTTCGCCATCTCTTTACCCATAGTCGAAGGAGAAGCTGGCTGACCGTGTGTACGAGAAAGAAGAGGAATATCACGGTACTCGTTCGCAAGTGCTTTGATAGCATCGATTACGTTACGAATTTCTGGAAGAATCACTGTGTCACGAGCTTCTTTAAGCATAAGCGCGTGAGAGGTGTTGTTGATGTCTTCAGAAGTACATGCAAAGTGAATGAATTCGTTAACTGCGTGAAGCTCAGGAACGCCCGCAACTTTCTCTTTCAAGAAGTACTCAACCGCTTTTACGTCGTGGTTTGTCGTGCGCTCGATCTCTTTGATACGCAGAGCGTCTTCTTCGCTGAAGTTAGCGGCTAGTTCATCAAGAAACTGGTTAGCTTCTGCACTGAACGCTGGTACTTCTTTGATTGCATCAGTTGCTGCAAGCTTTTGTAACCAACGAATTTCAACGATAGAGCGGTACTTTAGTAGTCCAAACTCACTAAAGATGCTGCGTAATGCAATAGTCTTACTTCCGTAACGGCCGTCTACTGGTGAAACAGCAGTCAATGCTGACAGTTCCATGGTGTTCTCCTGAATTGAGTTTTCTAAATTTTGAGAGGTTTATACCAGTAACAATCTCAATTGTCACGCACATTGCGCAATCGTTTGCGTGAGAGTTGTGTTGGTACAAAAAACAAGCTCGCGACGAGGCGCGAGCTAATAAATTACATTCGAGCTAGCAGGATTTGAGCCTGCTCGATCATCTTCTTGCGACCGAAGATAAGGTGGCGGCGTTTACCACCAACCTGGCGCCAAAGAACAGCGCTTCGAATTCCTGACAGAAGGAGTGCACGAACTTTGTGCTGGCTCGATGTCTGTTGAAGTACCGCTGGTGTGCCAGATACCTGAATACGTGGACCAATAGGGCTCACAACATCAAGGTAGATGCTCGCTAGGTTGCTGATCATTTGCTCGTCAAACAGATCAAAGTGTTCAGTTTGGCGTTCTGCAGTTTGAATGCGATCGCCAAGCTGAGACATTGAGTCGTTACGAGAAGATAGCTTACGCTCAAGAGCCATCAAGCTGATGATGTAGCGAGTAATATCGCTACCAGCTGGAGTACTATCGATACCTTTTACTAAGCACTCAAGACCTAGCTTTAGGTTCGCTTCACGTCCAAATACGCCCACAGTGTTCGCCGGGTTGGTATTTAAAATAGCACTGAGTGAAGCTTCGAAGGCATCTTTATCACAATGGCCGTCTTTCGCTACTTGTTGAACCAAAGCCACAGCTTGGCAAATTCCGGCGAAAGCAATCGTACGGTCATAAAGTGTATTAGCCACGTAGTAACTCCTAGTTGTCTTCTATCGTTTGTTGTTCGTTCGATTAGATGCGCTTTTCGATGATACCGCCACCAAGACAAACGTCGTCTAGGTAGAACACTGCCGATTGACCTGGGGTCACAGCAATCTGTGGTTCATCAAAAATAACCTTAATGTTCTCATCATCAATTGGGATGATTGTACAAGGAATATCGGTTTGACGGTAACGTGTTTTTACCGTGCATGTCATAACTTCAGTAATTGGAGTGCGATTTACCCAGTGAAGCTGAGACGCGATCAAACCTTCTGATTTTAGAAGAGGGTGGTCTTTACCTTGTACTGCGATCAGAACATTACGCTTGAGATCTTTTTCACCAACAAACCATGGCTCTTCGTTACCGCCGCCACCTTTAGTGCCGCCAATATGAAGGCCTTTACGCTGACCTAGCGTGTGGTACATCAAACCTTGGTGTTGACCAATAACTTGGCCTTCAGGTGTTTCGATGTTACCCGGTTGTGCTGGTAGGTATTTGCCTAGGAACTCAGTGAACTTACGCTCGCCGATAAAGCAGATGCCTGTTGAATCTTTCTTCTTCGCTGTGATCAAGTCTTGCTCTTCAGCAATACGTCGCACTTCTGGCTCTCTCTAATTCACCGACAGGGAATAGGCTGCGTGCCACTTGATCTGAGCTTAGCGTGTATAGGAAATAGCTTTGGTCTTTGTTGCTGTCTAGACCGCGTAGCATTTCTGGTTTTACGCCAGCGTCTAGCTCTTCTTGAGTTGGGAAAGTACGACGAACGTAGTGACCCATCGCAATGTAGTCTGCGTCTAGCACTTCATCCGCAAACTCTAAGAATGCTTTGAATTTGATTTCTTTGTTACAAAGGATATCTGGGTTAGGCGTACGGCCTGCTTTGTACTCTTCAAGGAAGTATTCGAATACATTATCCCAGTACTCTGCTGCAAAGTTGATAGTGTGAAGGTGGATACCTAGTTTGTCACATACCGCTTGAGCATCAGCAAGGTCTTCAGCTGCCGTGCAGTATTCTTCGTTATCGTCTTCTTCCCAGTTTTTCATGAAAAGGCCTTCTACCTGATAGCCTTGTTGCTGAAGAAGATACGCCGATACTGACGAATCTACACCGCCGGACATACCGACAATTACTTTCTTTTCGCTGTTTCCAGAGCTGATATCTGACATGTCTAAACACCGTTACTATTACTTGGTCGCAGATTCTAACAGAAAGAGAAACGCCGTGACAGATCCGAGACCGGAATCACAGTTTCATTTGCACAAATAGTGCGCTGACTTTGTTAGAGAATCGCATGAGAGCGAGGTGAGTCGCTAGGATGTCAGAAGTATATGTGGCATAGTCGCTCGAAATCCAAGACCTGAGATAAAAAAATGTCTGAACAAAATGAATTTATGCAAGAAGAAGAGCTGATTGAGATTATCGAGAACCAGCTTGAAGATGGCGAGCCAGTGAAAGTGAAAGAGACGTTGATGCGTTTAATGATGACTGGTACTCCTCGTGAAGAGGCAATTGCGGCTATGGCATGTGCATTGGCAATTGAAGTATTTGACGTTATGAAAAACGGCGCGGAGTTTAATCAGAAACGTTACGCAGAGCATTTGGGCATGCTGCCTGATTTAAGCTTTATGGAAGGCGAATAAAAAAAACCTTCAGCAAACGTTTGCTATAGTTTGAAAGATTGCCGCGTTAAATATAGCGCGGTAGAATCCGCCACCTATTTCCCCTTGACTTAGACTAGCCCTATGAAATTCCCTGGACAACGTAAATCAAAGCACTACTTTCCGGTTCACGCTCGTGATCCTCTAGTGAGCCAAGCTCAAAGCAGTAAAAGAATGTCACGCACTCATATTATCGGTATTGACCAAACATTGGTGGATATTGAAGCAAAGGTGAGTTCTGAACTTATTGAGAAGTATGGTTTGAGCAAGGGACATTCACTGGTTATTGGTGACGCAGCCGCTGAATCTTTATATCAAGAATTAAAAGAACAGTGCCTGATTACCAATGAATACGCTGGTGGCACAATTGGTAACACATTACACAACTATTCAGTGCTAGCGGATGACCGTTCTACTCTACTGGGTGTCATGAGCCAAGATATTAAGATTGGTAGCTACGGTTACCGCTATTTATGTAATACATCAAGCAGAATGGATCTGAACCATTTACAAGGGGTAGATGGTGCAATCGGTCGCTGTTTTGCATTAATTACAGAAGACGGTGAACGTACTTTCGCAATTAGCGAAGGACAAATGAACCAATTAAAACCAGAAAGCATTCCTGAAAAAATCTTCAAAAGTGCTTCTGCTTTAGTTTTAACGGCTTATTTAGTTCGTTGTAAACCAGGTGACCCTATGCCTGAAGCAACAATGAAAGCGATCGAGTACGCGAAGAAATACGATGTGCCAGTAGTTCTTACATTGGGTACTAAGTTCGTTATTCAAGATGATCCAGAATTCTGGAAAGATTTCCTTGAGCAACACGTAACGGTTGTTGCAATGAATGAAGACGAAGCTGAAGCATTAACGGGTGAAAGCGATCCACTGGCTGCATCAGATAAAGCGTTAGAGTGGGTAGACCTTGTTCTATGCACTGCGGGACCTGTTGGTCTATTTATGGCTGGCTATACGGAAGATGCAGCTAAGCGCGAAACGTCACTGCCTTTACTTCCAGGTTCAATTGCGGAATTCAACCGTTTTGAATTTAGTCGTCCTGCGCATAAAGATTTATGTGAAAACCCAACTAAAGTGTATTCGCACATTGCGCCATACATGGGGGGGCCAGAAAAGATCAAAAACACTAACGGTGCAGGTGATGCTGCGTTATCAGCTTTATTACATGATATGGCTGCTAATAAGTACCACAAAGAAAACGTACCAAACTCAAGTAAGCACCAACATTCATTCTTGACGTACTCTTCTTTCTCACAAGTTTGTAAATATTCAAACCGTGCGAGCTATGAAGTGTTAGTTCAACACTCTCCACGTTTATCTCGCGGCCTTCCTGAAAGAGAAGATAGCCTAGAAGAAGCGTACTGGGAAAGATAAGCTACTTTCTTTAATCAGTAGTACTATCAGTATCAGCTCATTTTAATACTGATAGTATAAATATAAAAAAGGCTCCGAAAGGAGCCTTTTTTGTTTCTGAATATATTGAAGTCGTAAATAATACTTTGGTTGACTTAAATATTAATTCTATTGCTTAGTGTGTAATTGATTACTCACTAAGTAAACTAAATGCTTAGATAGCAAACTCTTCTAGAGATTTACCAGCATCTAGCTGTTCTTGGATAGCTGAAGGCGTACGGCCTTGACCTGTCCAAGTTTTCTCGTCGCCGTTCGCATCTACATATTTGTATTTCGCTGGGCGAGGAGCACGTTTAGCTTTTGTTGTTTTAGATTTTGCTTCACCAGAAAGTGCAGCAATAAGATCGGCAACATCAATTCCGTCTTTTGCAATTTGTTCAGCAATAGCAGAAAGTTTAGCTTCTTGTTCTGCTTTAGCCGCACGCTCTTCAGCTTCTGACTCTTGACGCTCTTGTACAACAATAGTTAGCTTGTCTAGCGCTTCTTCAAGTTGCTCAAGAGTTAATTCACGTGAGAACGCACGAAGGCTACGGATATTTAATAGAGTTTTTGTTAATTCAGACATGATATTTTCCATCAAGGTAAACTAAATAATCCTCCTAATAATAAACAGAGCCCAAGAATAAAACAAATAGTATTTCTTCTATTACATATTAAAATATAAAAGTGAGATGAATAGTTGAAAACTCAACGTTGTATTCCTATCGAATTTATAATAATTATTAAGATTATCTTAAAAAATGATATGTGACTGGTGGAGTAGTTCACCAGAGTTGACTATTCTGTTATTGATTGCTTCATTAACAAAAAGCTATTTTTCTCGGAATGATATGTTGCATTGTTGCTCTTCATGAGTACAATTGCGGCTACCTGATGCGAGGCTTTGGTTAATCTGTTGTTAAACTCTGGTTTACACGGTTAATAATGTTATCGCACGTAGAGGTGCAATTATAAAAAGTAACTTCCGTTGGGGTGATGCCAATGAGCGGGAATGAAAGGTGTAATTGCCGAAGTAAATTGTATATCTAAGCAATTTGCTGGGGTTGTGCTCAATAGGTACAACACTGCCATAGTCTTAATTTTAAACTATGGAGCGCTACTGTAGGGTTGGGTGAAGTGTTCACTTCCCTTTCGCTTAGTTCAACATGAACTTGGTCAGCCGTATCAAGTTTGTCTGCAGTAGATCTCTAGCCAAATAAAAAACTGGTTTTTGAAGATCATGAATTTAATAGATTTTGCAACATCGCCTTTATCACTGCTTCCTCCTTTGGTTGCATTGACTCTTGCTATTGTTACCCGACGTGTATTGGTTTCTTTGGGTGTCGGTATTGTTATGGGTGCGATTCTACTTGCTGATTACTCAGTAGGTAACGCAGCTAGCTACGTGTTTACTAAAGCATCGGGTGTTTTCATCGAAGATGGTGGCATCAACACTTGGAATATGAGCATCATTGCATTCCTAATTATTCTTGGAATGACAACTGCACTATTAACACTGTCTGGCGGTACTCGCGCATTTGCTGAATGGGCACAGTCTCGCGTTAAGAGCAAACGTGGTTCAAAACTACTTGCTGCTTTCTTAGGTGTATTCATTTTTGTTGATGACTACTTTAACAGCCTAGCAGTTGGTGCCATCTCTCGTCCTGTAACAGACCGTTTTTACGTATCTCGCGCTAAGCTTGCTTATATCCTAGATTCAACGGCTGCTCCTATGTGTGTGATCATGCCTGCTTCTAGCTGGGGTGCTTACATCATCACTATCATTGGTGGCATCTTAGTGACACACGGTGTGACAGAGTATTCTGCACTGGGTGCTTACGTTCGTCTTATCCCAATGAACTTTTACGCTGTATTCGCTCTGTTAATGGTGTTTGCCGTTGCATGGTTCGGCCTAGACGTTGGTAAAATGCGTGAGCATGAGATCGAAGCATCTCAAGGCCGTGGCTTTGAAGGCGACAACGATCAAAAGCAAGCGCATGATCTAAATGAAGAACTAGATATCGAAGAGAGCGAGAATGGTTCTGTTTCTGATCTGGTTATGCCAATCGTATCGCTAATCGTAGCGACCGTTGCCGCGATGCTTTACACAGGTGGGCAAGCGCTTACTGCTGACGGTCAAGCATTTAACCTTTTAGGTGCGTTTGAAAACACGGATGTAGGTAAGTCTCTTGTTTACGGTGGCATCATCGGTCTACTTGTGGCGTTAGCGACTGTATTTAAGCAAAAGCTGTCTATGGCAGACATCGCAAGAACAATGTGGATCGGTGCAAGCTCTATGTTTGGCGCTATCCTAATTCTTGTGTTCGCTTGGACTATCGGCTCTGTTATCGGCGACATGAAAACAGGTTCGTACCTATCATCTTTAGCAACGGGCAATATTGATTACCACTGGCTACCAGTTATCTTGTTCCTTCTTGCTGGTTTGATGGCTTTCTCGACAGGTACATCTTGGGGTACGTTCGGTATCATGCTACCTATTGCGGGTGACATGGCTGCAGCATCTGACATCGCGCTAATTTTGCCGATGCTAAGTGCGGTTCTTGCGGGCTCTGTATTTGGTGACCACTGCTCTCCAATTTCAGACACAACGATTCTGTCTTCTACTGGTGCTCGTTGTAACCATATTGACCACGTATCGACTCAGCTTCCATACGCGCTGTCTGTGGCGTTCGTATCGTGCATTGGTTTCATTACCCTAGGTATGACATCTTCAATTAGCATCGCATTTGGCGCAGCGTCTCTAACGTTTGTCGCTGTATGTTTTGCATTGGCTTACTTCTCTCGCTGTAAAATGGCGACGTGCAAAAGCTAAAACTGAAAGCTAATCAGTAAACTATCAGGGAGGCGTTAGCCTCCCTTTTTTGTGCTTGTTAATTTAATTTTAAGTTTCGTGAAAAAAGTTCGAATAAATGGTTGAAAAAGGATCTCAGCTTAGTTAGTGTGGAGACAAGACAGCAAACAACTGAAGAGCTTATAAGTATGCGTAAATTAGTAATGAACATTCATCACCATCATCACCCTATCTAGTCTTTCGGGGAGATTTACGTATACCCGGGAGCAAGAATTCTCCCGGAGGTTAAGTCAAAGAATTTAGATTTAAACCCTCGGGATGACAAAGTCTTCCGAGGGTTTTTTAGTTTTAGCGCTTTTAAATAATCAATAAATTCAAATATTTGCACAGGGATACAGCAATGCAGACACAACGCCTAAGAATCGCAATTCAAAAGAAAGGTCGCTTAAGTAAAGAGTGCCAAGATCTACTTAAAAAATGTGGTGTTAAATTTAACATCATGGGTGAGCGCCTAGTTGTTCATTCATTAAATATGCCAATCGACTTGTTATTAGTTCGTGATGATGACATCCCAGGTCTTATCATGGATGGTGTGGTTGACCTTGGTTTTATCGGTGAAAATGAACTAGAAGAAGTTCGCCTAGACCGTGTTGCTCTAAAAGAGCCATCAGAGTTTCGCACACTACGTCGTTTAGATTTCGGTGGTTGCCGCCTTTCTATCGCAATCAACAAAGATGAAGTATACAACGGCCCACAAGATCTCGCGGGCAAACGTATTGCGACAACTTACCCACAACTACTAAAAGCCTACATGGATGAGCAGGGTGTTGAATTCAGCACTTGTATGCTAACAGGTTCGGTTGAAGTTGCCCCTCGTGCAGGTCTAGCAGACGCTATCGCAGATTTAGTTTCTACAGGTGCAACGCTAGAAGCAAACGGCCTAAAAGAAGCAGAAGCTATCTTCCAATCTAAAGCAACACTGATTCAACGTGTTGGTGAGTTCGACGCAGACAAAACCGCATTGATTGAAAAACTACTGACTCGTATGCAGGGTGTTCAACAAGCGAAAGAGTCGAAGTACATCATGCTTCACGCGCCAACATCTCAGCTAGAGCAAATCAAAGCACTATTACCCGGTGCTGAAGATCCGACTGTTCTTCCACTATCTACAGACAAAGACAAAGTTGCCGTTCACCTAGTAAGTACAGAGAACTTGTTCTGGGAAACAATGGAACAGCTGAAAGAGTTGGGTGCTAGCTCGATTCTAGTATTACCAATCGAAAAAATGATGGGGTAGTGACGATGAGAACCGTTGTTTGGCAATCTTTAAGTGAATCACAGCAAGACTCGGTATTAGAGCGTCCAGCTATTACTGAAGGTGCAAACATCACAGCGACAGTTTCTGATGTGATTGCAAAAGTACGAAATGAAGGCGATGCCGCGCTTAGAGAGCTGACTGCAAAGTTTGATGGTGTGACTCCAGAGTCTATCCGTGTCAGCTCGGGTGAGATCGAAGAGGCGTGTGCTCGTCTAACACCAGAGATGAAGCAAGCGTTAGAGCAGGCTTATAGCAATATTGCTAAGTTTCACGAAGCTCAAAAGCCACAGCCAATTAAGGTTGAGACACAGCCTGGTGTTGTGTGTGAGCAAGTGACGCGCGCTATTAATACTGTTGGCCTTTATATTCCAGGTGGCAGTGCGCCACTTCCGTCAACGGTTCTTATGTTAGGTGTTCCAGCTCAAATCGCAGGTTGTCGTAAGGTTGTGCTTTGTTCACCTCCGCCAATCGCTGATGAGATCTTGTATGTCGCCAAGCTTTGTAAGATCGACGAGGTATACAACGTTGGTGGTGGTCAAGCGGTGGCTGCAATGGCTTACGGTACCGAGAGCGTGGCTAAGGTCGACAAGATCTTCGGCCCGGGTAATGCCTATGTAACGGAAGCGAAACGTCAAGTAAGCAATGACTTCCGCGGCGCAGCGATTGACATGCCTGCGGGCCCGTCTGAAGTGTTAGTGATTGCCGATGAAACTGCAGATGCAGACTTTATTGCTGCGGATTTGTTGAGCCAAGCGGAGCACGGTCCTGATTCTCAGGTTGTACTGGTAACACCATCTCCAGTGGTTGCAGACCAAGTAACAGAAGCGGTTCAGAAGCAACTGAAAGAACTGTCTCGTGCGAACATCGCTCAGCAAGCATTGGCTTCAAGCCTAATCATCATTGCTGAATCTATCACTCAAGCTATTGCGATTTCGAACTTCTACGGTCCTGAGCACTTGATTGTTCAAACTAAGAATCCACGTGAATTGCTGCCATTGTTAGATAATGCAGGCTCAATTTTCCTTGGTGACTGGTCTCCAGAATCTGCAGGTGACTACGCATCAGGCACAAACCACGTTCTTCCGACTTACGGCTATACCAAGACTTATTCGAGTCTAGGTTTGGCTGATTTCTCCAAGCGAATGACGGTTCAAGAGCTAACGGCTGATGGTTTGAAAGGCCTAGCGCCAACAGTAGTAACAATGGCGGAAGCCGAGGGCTTGGATGCACACAAACGCGCTGTGACCATCCGAGTTGAAAAGTTAAATAAAGCAAAATAAGGGTAGGGCATGGAAAAGTTAGCAAGAAAACAAGTTCAGGCTCTGACACCTTACTTGTCTGCAAGACGCATTGGTGGCAGTGGAGATGTATGGTTGAACGCCAATGAATCTCCGTTTGATAATGAGTACAACCTGAACTTGTCTCGTCTTAACCGCTACAGTGAGTGTCAGCCAAAAGAGCTGATTGACGCTTACGCCCAATACGCTGGTGTGAAATCAGAACAAACACTGACAACGCGTGGTGCTGACGAAGGCATTGAATTACTGATTCGTGCTTTCTGTGAGCCGAACGAAGACGCTATTCTTTACTGCCCACCCACTTACGGTATGTACGCAATCAGTGCAGAGACGATTGGTGTTGAGCGTAAAGTTGTGCCTCTGACTTCTGAATGGCAATTGGATCTTCCAGCGATTGAAGCTCAACTCGACAACGTAAAAGTGGTCTTTGTTTGTAGTCCAAATAACCCAACCGGTAATTTGGTTGATCGTAAAGACATCATCAAGCTGCTTGAAATGACACAAGACAAAGCGATTGTAGTGATGGATGAAGCGTATATCGATTTTTGTCCAGAAGCGTCAACCGTTGATTTGCTTGAGCAATATCCAAACCTTGCGATCCTGCGCACCTTGTCGAAGGCTTTTGCTTTAGCGGGTTTACGTTGTGGTTTTACGCTAGCGAATAAAGAGCTTATCGATGTGCTGTTGAAAGTGATTGCTCCTTATCCTGTGCCAATCCCTGTTGCTGACATAGCCGTTCAAGCACTTTCAGAACAAGGACTAGCGCGAGCTAAGTTCCAAGTTCTGGATTTAAGTGCTAACCGAGCGTATTTGCAAGCGGGTCTATTAGGCATGCCTCAAGTGACGGTATTTGATGGTTGGGGTAACTACTTACTGGTTAAATTCCCGAACGGCGATGAGTTGTTTAAAGCTGCTTGGGATACGGGCATCATCCTGCGTAATTCACCAATTGAAGACTGTGTTCGTATTAGTATTGGTAACCGCGAAGAGTGCGAAAAGACACTTGGATTCATTCGTAACTTTTATCAGTAACGAAAGGCTTACCAGTAATAACATTTGCCAGTTTGAGTTGATTAATCGCAGGCTGGCAAGTGAAACCAATATTTTGGGTTAGCGTTTGATTTTAGCTAGGCCACCAGATTTAAAATTAAAAGGAAGTTCAAGTGAGTAAACAACAGAAAATACTTTTTATAGACCGTGACGGCACCTTAATTGTTGAGCCGCCAGTTGACTTTCAAGTAGACCGTTTAGACAAACTAAAATTTGAACCGCTAGTGATTCCTAGCCTACTTGCACTGCAAGATGCTGGTTACCGCTTGGTGATGGTAACGAATCAAGATGGTCTAGGCACAGATAGCTACCCACAAGAAGAGTTCGATGCTCCGCACAATATGATGATGGAGTTCTTTGAATCTCAGGGCGTTAAGTTTGATGAAGTCCTTATTTGCCCTCACTTTGACGAAGACAATTGCTCTTGCCGCAAGCCTAAACTGGGTATGGTTAAAGAGTATCTACAAGGCGGTAAAGTCGACTTCCAACACTCTGTTGTGATTGGCGATCGAATGACGGATCTTCAACTGGCTGAAAACATGGCTATCCGCGGTATCCAATATGGCCCAGATGCGGAAACTGAAGGCACGCTTAACTGGCCACAAATCGTTAAAGATCTGACGGTTAATGCGCGTATTGCCGAGGTAGTTCGTACCACTAAAGAAACAGATATCAAGGTGGCAGTAAACCTTGATGAAACTGGTGGCAACAAGATCGATACAGGCATGGGCTTTTTCGACCACATGCTTGACCAAATCGCGACACACGGTGGCTTCCAAATGAATCTGACTGTGAAGGGCGACCTGCACATTGATGATCACCACACAGTAGAAGATACCGCTCTGGCTTTAGGCCAAGCATTGAAAGATGCACTAGGTGACAAGCGTGGTATCGGCCGTTTTGGTTTTAGCCTGCCAATGGACGAGTGTTTGGCTCAGTGTGCGCTAGACCTTTCTGGTCGTCCATACCTGAAATTCGATGCTAAGTTCAGCCGTGAGCAAGTGGGTGATCTTTCAACCGAGATGGTGGTTCACTTCTTCCGCTCTCTAACCGACACACTGGCTTGTACGCTACACCTTTCTTCTAATGGTAATAATGATCACCACATCATTGAGAGCCTGTTTAAAGCGTTTGGTCGTACTCTTCGCCAAGCAATCAAAGTTGAAGGTAATGAGTTACCAAGCAGCAAAGGCGTTCTGTAAGGGATCGGTATGAAAGAGCAGAAAGTAGTTATTATTGATACTGGTTGTGCCAACGTTTCTTCAGTGAAGTTTGCGATTGAACGTCTGGGCTACGCAGTTGAAATTTCAAAAGAACCAGAAGTTGTTCTTGCTGCCGATAAGTTATTCCTACCCGGTGTAGGCACAGCAAGTGAGGCAATGAAGAACCTACAAGAGCGCGACCTTGTTAGCCTTGTGAAGCAAGTAGAGAAGCCTCTGCTAGGTATCTGTTTAGGTATGCAACTGTTAGGCAAACTGTCTCAAGAGAAAGGCCAAAAGGCTGACGAGTTAGTTGAATGCTTAGGTTTGTGTGATGGTGAAGTTCGTTTACTTGAAACGGGCGACTTGCCATTACCACACATGGGTTGGAACACTGTAACGGCAACACCGAATCACCCTTTGTTTAAAGACATTGAAGAAGGCGAGTACTTCTATTTCGTTCACAGCTTCGCAATGCCAGTGGGTGACTACACAATCGCACAATGTGATTACGGTAATCCGTTCACTGCAGCGGTGCAAAGTGGCAATTATTATGGTGTTCAGTTCCACCCGGAGCGTTCGTCAAAAGCTGGCTCTAAGCTGATTCAGAACTTCTTGGAATTGTAATAAGGATTAGGCAGCGGCTAACGTTGCCATATAAGGAATGTAAATGATTATTCCCGCGTTAGATTTAATTGAAGGCCAAGTAGTTCGCTTATTCCAAGGTGATTACGGGCAAGTAACAGAATACAAAGTAGACCCAGCAGAGCAGTTTAACCTGTACCACCAAGCTGGTGCAGGTTGGCTTCACCTCGTTGACTTAACGGGTGCAAAAGACACAACGGCTCGTCAGTTAAACTTGATTGCTAAGCTACTGGCTAGCACGCCTGCCAATATCCAGATTGGTGGTGGCGTGCGTAACGAACAAGATGTCGTTGATCTGCTAGAAGCGGGTGCACAGCGTGTTGTGGTTGGTTCTACAGCAGTAAAACAACCTGAGTTGGTGAAAGGCTGGATGGAGAAATACGGCGCGGAAAAAATCGTGCTTGCTCTGGACATCAACATTGACGAAAGCGGTACACGTAAAGTCGCGATTTCAGGTTGGCAAGAAGATTCAGGCGTGACCATTGAAGCGCTAATTGAAGACTACCTCACGGTTGGCCTTAAACACGTTCTGTGTACCGATATTTCACGTGACGGTACGCTAGAAGGATCAAACGTAGAGCTCTATGTTGATCTTTGTAAGCAGTACCCACAAGTGCAATTCCAATCATCGGGCGGCATTGGCAACCTAGCAGACATCGAAGCTCTAAAAGGTAGCGGGGTGGCTGGTGTGATTGTGGGTCGCGCGCTACTTGATGGCAAGTTTACCGCAGAGGAGGCATTTGCATGTTGGCAAAGCGAATAATCCAAAGTTCGAATGCTGGTTGATATAAAATCCTATAAATATCCTGATGCTGAATTTGGTTAAATTATTGATATGTATAAATAATTGCTTATAAGCTAAGCTTTTTAAGCGTCAGGGTATTTATGGTTGCTAATAAATTTTGTTGAAAATCTGTTGAAAAAAGAGCAGGCTGTTGAACATATGTTGAAAAAAACACATGGTCAGGAGTGAATTTTTATGCCAAAAATTGCATGCAATTTTAGCGAAAGCTGGGTGCAAGAGGAGCTGAAAAAGGAAGGTGCTGGAAGTCGCTTATTTAAAGATACGCATAAGAAAGCTAATGGACTGATGCTTAGGGTATCGCCTAAAGGTAAAGGGGCCTATTTTATTGAAGGGCGTATAAAGGGTAGCAACGGTAGCGTGCTTCGACCAAGTGTGGGCGACCCATCGAAGATGCATCTCTATGAAGCTAGAAATATCGCTTCTGAGTTCCACAATCTCATGGAGCTAGGTAAAGATCCCCGAGTTGCTTATTACTCTCAAAACTTGTCGGCAAGCCTTGAGTCAGTTCATAACGACTACACCTCTCAGCGCGACTTAAAAGATTCGAGCCTCAAATCTGTTAATGGCTTTTTGAAAGCCATGAGCCCCAAATTTAAGACGCGCAACATTCTCAGCATCAGGCAAGACGATATAATTAAAGAGCATGAGAGCATCAAAGTGCGTCACACAGGTAAAGTTGCTGACAAAGTAATGCGACATGTTGATGCTCTCTATAGGATGGCTGCGGCTGTTTATCTCGATGAAGATGAAATGCCCATTGTTCAAAGAAATCCTGTTGATGTCCTCCGAACCCAAAAGAAATGGTTTTTCAATAATGGCTATACAGGACGTAAAGCTGAAACTATCGATACTGTCCATTTACCTTCAATCTTAAGTGCAATCGCTCAAATGAAGGCATATCGCGGCGTTAACAAGTTTGTGCACAAAGAGAACCAAAGCATGTTTGTAGCAGCGTGTTTCTTTGAGTTACTGCTATTCACAGGCTGGCGTCCAAGTGACGCTGTAAGTATTGAATGGCACCAAGTGTCGGATGATTGCAAAGAGGTAAGTTGGAGCGATGAAGAGGCGGCTGAAAAGCTGAAAAATGCTGAAGGGATGTATAAAGCGCCTTTAAATAGGCAGGCTCAGAATGTACTCCTAGAACTTAAAGCACGTAACTTTGACTGCAAATACGTGTTTCCAAATGCTAGCTTAAGCAATCATCTTAAAGCAAACCCCACGGACTACAATAACAAGCTAACAGAGTTAGCTGATACAGGTCAGCGCTACACTGCGGGTATTTTCCGTAAAGCCTATCAAACTTTTGCTGAGTATGTTGGGGTTAACTCAGTAACCATCAAGCGTCTTGTGTTTCATACTCAAAAACACTACACAGTACAGGGTGGATATATCTTTCCAGAGCGCGAGAACCTAAGAAAGAAGAGTCAGAGAGTCGCTGATTTTATCTTGTTACACGGAGATCGTACTAATGAGCTAATGACAAGGGAAGTTCAGATTGATTCAAAGTTGTTTTTATATGCTCAAGAAAAGTTAAGTAAGAATGATAGCCAGTTTGACACGGCCGAAGATATTCTAGAACATTGGTGCAAGCAGGGGCGTGCTTTTGAAGAGATGAAAAATAGCTAGGTGTATCGGAATCGAAGCTAGTGCAATTAATGATGCTACCTAGGGAATGTATATGAGTGAATTTGATCTTACGGAAGAACAAAGATCGGTGATTGCAAAGGAGCTGCAAGGCGTTGCTGAGCAATCTGTAGCTTCAATGCACTTGACTAAAGATGGTTCAGTTGTTGTGCAGGTTGGAGCAAATATAACTGTGTTACAACCTGGGCAAGCTGGGGCAGCCAAAGCAGCAAGTGCGCTATTCCAAGCTATTGAACAGTCGGGTGAATGTTGAAATTGAATCCCTAGTAAAGGAGAACTGAACGCCAACCAAAAACTGTCTGTCCTATTGATTTGATGGCGATTGATGGTTGGTTTCCCCCTAATAACGTATTGAATAATATTAATAAGCGTTGGGGGAGGAACCTAAAGCCTGTGATGAGGCTAGAGCGACTTACTTTGCTTAAATCTTGTTCTATTAGATTAGGGAAGTAACACGATGAACAGTCAAAGTCATCAACTGAAATACAGGGTAGGGTCTAGTTAGCTTGACCTAAAATGCATTGTCAGACGTAAATCCATTATGTTCAGTGCCATGAGCGCCGCAGCTATGCTGCGAACTGTCGATTGTTTTGGCTATCACTTCTTCAATCTACTCACTTTTTACTGTTTTTATATATAACAATTAAAAAAAGTGAGTGGTTCGGTTGTAAAGTGTACCAATTTTGATGGTGCTGATGATTAAGGTTAGCTGTATGAGAAAATCTAGGTAATCGTATCATTCCTGCGGAGCAAGGTTTGTTCTCTTTTATTTTATTGGTAATTAATATTTTGAAAATAAATTGACTGCGCCATAATGTCGTAGTATTTTTGTTGTACAGATAACAATTATAAGATTAAAGAAGGCGTAAATGACCAGGCTAGAAAAGGCAAAACATACGGCACCTCACGTAGCTTACAACGTTGATTTTGGTGAATCAAAAAAGAGAGAAATTGCAATAGCTCCTGAAGAGATTGCGAACAGAATATTAGAGCGAGACCCTTGGGCAAGAGTAATTAAAGTAAGTAATGAGGGGGCAATGCTTGATGTTTTGGATTACTACTCAAATGATAAATCGATTAAGCTTGTTGTTACAGTTAGTAAGGACAGCTTGTCAGATGCTATTCAAGAACAAAAGTTCACTTACAAGCGTGATATTGTTTGTTTCGAAACTGGTGAACGCTTTAGTTTTAAAGCCATTCTAGAGTTGAACGCGCGGATGTTTGTGTTGACTGGTGATAGTGCTTACAGCGATGCCTTGGCATTCATTATTCAGTCGATAATTAATATCAAAGTGGGCAAAGCAAAGCTGGTTAAAATTCTTAGTAAGCTCGGTATGGCGCAACCAGTAATTAAAGACTTGATGAGCCGAAAGAACGGGAAATTAACAAATACAGTCAATGATAATCTATTTTTGCCCAAGTCGATTAATATTCTAAATATAGTCCATCTTTCAGAAGTGACTAATGCAGCGGCATCAGCAATGAAAGCTCAAACGGGCTACGGAAAAAATGTTGATTATATCGATCCTGCTATCAGGAAAGCTTTAGGTAATGGCGAGAAAGTGTCATTTATAACTTCTCTAAAGACAATTATTAACAAGAACTCCAAAACGCATGAAGATGTTTGCATGGGTTTTACTAGCTATGAGGTGGGACAGAACATTATTGATGTGACAAGCCCTAATGCTTTCGCAGTGTGTATTAATTCTCTCAACCGAAAAGTCTTTCTTGAACAGGTGCTTGGTAGTGACTTAGTCGTAATTGATGAAATTGAATCGTGTATCCGAGGAATTTTGTTGGGCAATGATAGTGAAAAATCTAAGCGTCGTATGTCAAAGGAAGAGCGTAAGTCAATTATTGACGCATTAACCAGAGTAATTAAGTCAGCACCCAAGCTTATGGTTGCAGATGCCGATATCTCGCCACTGACCGCCAACTTTCTAATTTCTATTCGCCCTGACATTCAAATCTATAACATTGAGCAGGACTACCGTGACGTTACAGCAAGTGTTGCGACAAAAGCTATGGTGATGCAAGAAGCCGCATACTCAATCCAAGAATATACTGACAATGTAGTTGTAATGTTTGACCAGATAAGAGAGTTAAATGAGTTCTTGAAGGGATTAGACCTTAACGATGAAACAGCTCTTGAAGCGGGAATTCTGGTGCTCAACTCAGCCACTAGCGGAAGGAAAGAGCAAAAAGAATTTCTTGATGATCCAAATTCTATATTAGCTCAGAACAAGTATAGGGCGATCTTGTGCTCGCCGACTTTAGGGCGAGGGTTCTCGATCACTCATCATTACACCCAAAAAGTGTTTGTAATTGCCAATGGTGTGCTTGACCCCACAAGCACAGTGCAGTTTGCAAGACGCTTTAGGACAGCTACGGAACTTGTGTTTGGTGTTAGTACTAAGCACAAAATAACAGTTGATCATGTCGCCTTGTTAAAACCAGAAGCTAGTGCATTTGATCGAATGATTGCCGAATACAAAACCGAACATGAGCTACTTACGAGCAATATTTCAATTACTCTTACGGAGACTCTCAGAGCTCTGAAGTTCAGAATGGTTGAGCACGCTTCAGTAAATGCTTCAGAAGAAGAAGTGAAGGCCGCAGAGATAGAGGCTAAAACTAATAGAAAAAAGAATAAAGATAATGAAATTAAATGCATATTAAGGGCAGGGGATAAGACAGAATCTGAAATCAAGTTGCTTAAAAAGAAAGTAGGAAGGACGAGACAAGAGAACTTTGAGGTTACACGGCATGAGTATCAGCAGAAGACGGGTATTAAAAATATCACCAAAGCTGAGATTGATTTCTGTAACAGTTTTTCAATCGGTGCATTCAGGCTTCTTGAAAACGAAAAATCTCAAATACGTGCCGCTTTTGATAAAGTGACAGTAAGAATACGTGGTAACTCAGAGATTTTAATCAATCAGAGTATTGCTATGAGCATATACAGAGAGCTCCAATTGAGCATACAAAGCATCAATGGTTCTCTTGTTGACAACCTGCGATCTGAAGACAAAATGAGCCCGTCGAAGGTACAAAAGTTTGTGAAAGATATTCTTAACGCCGCAGGCTTTAGAAGTCGGAGGCGAAAGCGCGTAATTGGTGGTCGATCAGTTAATGTGAATGTCTTTACGTTATCACCATATGCCATAACAAACGCTAAATACTTTGGCTTAGAAACGAAAGGCTTGCAAAAGTATCAATGTTCAGATAAAATAATATTTTAAATATAATCATGACAGTTCAAGGCGTATGATTACTGAGAAACAATTAGAACAGCAAACAGAACTATCAGCAGAAGAGCTAAGGAATCTTTTGCTAAGTCTTGGGTATATGAATCATTTAAAGAACCCATGCTCTAAAACACTCTCCTTGATGTTGAACATAAGCATGAGAAGCGCCCAAAGAATGCTAAACGATGCTGGCTTATCTACAGTCTATTACGATCATTTGCTGTTCCAATTAGGTGTTAAAAAGCCAGCTTTCCCAATACAGAAAATAATTAACCCTCTAACAGAATGATGTTGATTTATCCAATTTAATTAATAATTTAAAAATAAATTAACCATTGAGATGATGGAGAGACACGTAAAGGTACTAAAAATGAAAAAACTAAATATTACAATTAACATAGATGCATACGACGAAAAATTCCCATTTTACGATCTTGATGGTTATGATTGTCCTGACGAACTCTACGTGGTTGTTGACTTAGATACGGGCGATTGTTCGTTGCTGAACAGAAGTGCAGGTGAAAAAGGGGTCTCCTTTGAAAAGCATAACGGATCGGAGGAGTGGTTTAAGATAGATCCCAAAGTTACTGTCGAAAATCTTCTTGAGACCATCGAGTCAAATAGAACCTTGCTTGAAGAGTTAATGAATGAAACTCGAATTGAGTATAAAGGAGGTAATAAAATTGGAATTACTTCCGAACGAGGCATAGAAATTATACAGCACTTTGAGATGGATGGTTTCGGAGAGGTCAGTGAAGATTACATAATTACAAATGATGAAGATCTGTTGTTTTATGCCGAAGAACTAGAAGGTGAATTTGGAGATAAGGCTTTTCTTGAGGCCAGTGAAGAAGTAGCTCAAATGAAGTTGAAGCGTTTAGCTGAGTCCGTTGTAGCCACTCATGGTGAAAACATGACAGAGTGGGTATTAGAAAATATCGACTCAATAATGTGGAGTATTAGAGAACGCTATGTTGAAGAGGCTCATTGCTCGTGAAGTTTGAAGTGTAAAACCAATCAAGAATTTCAAATAAACTTCAGTAATCATTGTCAATATAATTGGTGTCGAGCAGGTCTGGCATCAATTAATAAAATAAAAATTCCAACCTAACTCTGTCTTTTTGGTTCAATTTGCCAGTTATTAATGTATGTGGCAAGTGGGTTTGAGTGACATTCTATTGGTGTTTAGTAGTCATTTTAAATATAATATATTAAAAATAAACTAAGGATGTTTGATGGCGAGGAAACCCTTAACTGAGTACGAAAAAGCTGTTAGAGCTGCGTGTAGATCACATGTGAAGCTTCAGGAGTTGATGACTGCTGCACGGGCAGAAACCGAAGCAGACCGAGAAAGAATTGCGGCGTTGAATAAATCTCGTCGTGGAAGACCTGCTCAAACGGCTAAAGACATTGCACTCAAAACCCATGAAGCATATCTGGTTGCAGTTGCTCGTGTTCGTGAAATAGAGAAACAAGATTCTCGTCCCGAAATGAGTGAGTTTGACATTCAATCTTACAATGATCCTGTTATCAATAAGCCCAAAGGGGTCGGTCATTCGGGGCAGCCTAAGAATAATGAGATCGATGATTTAGAAGCACTAATCAGGCGTATTCGTAAACGCATTGATGCGATTAACAGCGGTAAGGAAATATCTAAATATCTAACTAAAAAGGAAAAAATTTCTGGCTGTGAGAAACAGATTCAAGATGCAGAGGCTCAAGTTAGGGAACTAGAAGCATTACTGACACCACCAGAGTCTGCTTACCAACAAATTAAGCGTGCTCGTCAGAATCGTAGAGAAGCGAGAGCAGAGTACAAAAAGCAGTGCATGATGTGTGCTTTGCATGGTAAGTCTGAAGAGGTTTTTGATGAGAATGGTGTAGTCAATGCTGAATTACTTTCTGCGAAAAACAACTTAAATGAAGCTGAGTCTCAAGTAAAAATATTAGAGAGCGCTTATAACAAAGAGTTTGGTGAATTTAAAAATAGTGAATGTGGAGCGGATAACCTATCACGTCGATTACGAAAGAATACTCTTGCAGTTCAGCATGCAGAGGCGCTAATGGTAGCACGAAAAGCACAAAGGCACCCTAAACAACGAACAACAAGCATTCGAAATCTAGATAAAAGAGATGAAAAAACTGGTCAAAGATTTAGGAAAAGGAGCGATTAGAGATACTTAGCTTAGTTCTTAGCAATTTTTAACCAATCTTAAGTTCATTAATTGACCAGAGATACGCCTTAGTATTTTAAGAAGGCGGGCAAAACTCGTCTTTTTCAGGAAAGCCAGGCGTTGGCTTTCCTGGAGGTAAGCTAGCTATATTTCCATGTGAATACGTACAACTAATAGTCGATTTTCCATTAGAAAACTCACAATACAATAACTAACCTTCTATATCACACCATCTAATCATTTTGATTGTACCATGCTTGTGTTTAGAGTATATTTACCGTCAGATATTCTCAACAGAAGTTTCTGATGAAAAAACTCGAACAACTACCTCACGCTCAAAGAGAACGCTTGGCGTTTATCGATTTTAGTTTGAGCTACTTTGGTGAGATTGCTAGAGCCGATCTCATCGCTAAATTCCAAACAGGTTTAGCTGCTGCAACTCGTGACTTCGCCACTTATAAAGAGTTTGCTCCTTGCAACCTAGAGCTAATTCATCAATCAAAGTCTTATCATCGTACAGACCAGTTTGTGCCTCTGTTTGACCACGACCCAGATACCGTATTAGTGAGCCTTGCTAGAGGTTTTGGTGATGGATTGGCGAGTCAACTGGAAAACAGCCAAGTTTGTATTCAGCCTCAACAGTTGAACAAACCTTCGACTGATATCCTGTCGGCAGTTATGCGTGCCATACACCAAAAAATGGCTCTTAAGATTAAGTACATTTCCTTTAGTTCAGGTAACTCAACAAGAACCATTGTGCCTCATAGCCTTGCGAATAACGGCAGTCGTTGGCATGTTCGTGCTTATGATCGTTCGACAAGTTCTTTTCGTGATTTCGTTCTTACTCGCATGAAATCCGCGAGCCTTGCTCCGAACGAAATCGATAGTGTGAAAGAGTCGATTTCAGCAGACAAGCAGTGGAACCGCATTGTTGATTTAACCTTTGTTCCTCATCCTGCGGCAAAACACCCTGAAGCGATAGAACTTGATTACGGTATGGTGCATGGCAAGCTTCAAGTTGAATGCCGTGCTGCGCTGGCTGGATATTTACTAAACCAATGGAATGTGGATTGCTCAAGTACTTATCAATTAAACCCACAGCAATACCATTTAGCACTAGAAGAAAATGCAGTTATTTATGGTGTTGAGACCGCCAGTTTAGCTCCTGGTTATGAAGGTAATAACAATGAATAATCAAGCTTACCTGAACGCTCTGGGTTTTAAGTTCGGTAATAGTGGTGCCCATACATCTCGCAGTATGATGATCGAAGAGCTAAAGATCTTATTATTTGGACGTCCTGAAAACGCAACCTTAGAAGACTACAGAGAAGATATTGAAGTATTCAACGTTCTTCAAAAACCAAGTGAAAATGCACGTAAATACAGTTTCCAACCTCTGGCTTCAATGTATGGTTTATCACCTGATATCTTCCTCTTTAAAGTCCTTCGAGACTGGTGGGAGCAGCATGAAGGATCTCAATCGATTCTAGCGTTGCAACTTGCTGTAGCCAGAGACCCATTGTTGCGTAGTTCTGCTGAAGTGATTTTAAACCTAGAACCTGGTCAACATTTGTCTAGAGAGACAATGGAGACCTTTCTATCCAAAGATGACCCTGAGCGTTTCAGTGCGGCATCCCTAAAATCTTTCGCACAAAACATTAATGGAACCTGGACTCAAGCAGGATACCTATCAGGTAGAGCAAAGAAGTATCGAGAAATCCCAGAAGTGAGCTATGTGAATGTCGCATACGCTCTATTTCTAGCCCACTGCCATGGGCTAAGCGGGCAACGTTTATTCGATAGTTTTTGGTGTCGTATATTGGCTCAAGACAAAGAACGATTGTTTGAACTAGCACATAGAGCATCGCTAAGAGGAATGATTAACTTCAAGCAGGCAAGTGAAGTCGTTGAAGTAACTTTCCCTGGCCTAGTCATGCCTGAATTAAACGAATCTGAGGACAAATGATGTCAGATCGATTATCCAAGTTACTAACAAGCTTTGAAAAACACATTAGTATCCCATGGCCAGTGGCGGTTTCTGCTGATGAGCGAACCATCTTTCTGGTCTACCACAAAGAAGATGAGTTAAAACTTCGTGCGCGTGTCGAAGAGTTTGAACAAGCATGTGTTAAGCATAACCACCCCTGGCAACTTCTAGATTTGACTCATAGTTTTGAAAACTGGATGTCGGATCAAGATTACAAAGAAACCTACTTTGAAGATCCTGAGTATCTTAAAGGATTGTACGATGACTTCGCCGATGAACTAGTCGAAGAACTGACCAATAAAGTCGAGTCAAATCAAACAGAAGATGGAGTCATTGCTCTTCTTGGCTGCGGCACTCTATTTGGATTCGCATCTGTGTCGGGGGTCGTCGAATCTTTAGCTGAAAAGGTGACAGGGCGCTTAGTCGTCTTCTTCCCTGGTGAAGTACAAAACAACAACTATCAATTATTAGATGCGAAAGACGGTTGGGGATATCACGCAACCGCCATTTCAGCAACGTCATAAGGGCTTTATTCAATGTTAAACCGCGAAATTTTTGTAAACGATCCAGTTAGCAGCCGCTTGGCTAACAACGGGGTTGCTCAAGTAAAGGATGACCTGTCTAAAGGAGCGCTAGATACGCTTGAATATGAGTTGCGTACATTCGTTTGTGATGGTGCATATGCCAAAGGCATGGACAGCATTCTGAGCAACTATTTGTCAGCGTTTAAGACAAACAATGAGCAACCAGGTGTATGGATCAGTGGCTTTTTTGGTTCAGGTAAATCTCACCTTGCTAAAATGTTGCGTACACTCTGGACAAACCAAACGCTAAATAACGGCTCTGATGCCCGCTCAACCGCAGATTTACCAGAGCACATTGCGAAGCATTTTGATGAGTTATCATCCATTGCCGCAGGTAACGGTGGCCTTTATGCAGCTTCAGGTACTTTAGGTGCAGGTGCTGGCGATAAAGTTCGCATGGCGTTTCTTGGTATCATTTTTAAATCCGCTGGTTTACCAGAGCAATATCACCTAGCACGTTTTGTCATGTGGTTAAAAGCGGAAGGTGTTTTTGAACAAGTTAAGTCATTTGTTGAAGCTAAGGCAAAAGTGAAAGAGGGTGTAGACCCTTGGACGAAAGAGCTTAAAAACTTGCACGTATCTCCAATCATGCATGATGCGGTTTTACAAGCGATTCCAGGCATCGGCGCAGATATGAAAGAAGTGCGCGAGATGCTACGCGCTCAATACAAAATCATTGATGATGTGACCAACGATGAGATGGTCTCTGCGATTGTTGATGCCATTTCTAATGACGGCGAATTACCATTAACTCTAGTTGTACTGGATGAGGTGCAACAGTACATCGGTGACAACGTTCAAAAAGCATTTGATGTACAAGAAGTAGTAGAAACCTGTAGTGGCGCTAGTGCACTTAAGTCAAAGCTATTGTTCGTTGCAACAGGTCAAAGTGCCTTGTCTGGTATGGCAAACCTGCAACGCCTAATGGGGCGTTTCCAAGTTCCAGTGCAGTTGGAAGACACAGATGTAGATGCAGTTATCCGTAAAGTTATCCTACAAAAGAAATCGTCAGCAGAAAATGCTGTTAAAACGGTTGTCGATGATAACTTAGGAGAAATTTCTCGTCACCTACGTGGCAGCACCATTGAGCATAATAAAGATGATGAAAAGTGGATGGTGCCAGACTATCCACTACTACCTGTCCGCCGCCGTTTCTGGGAACGAATCTTACCAGCGCTAGATAAAACAGGCACAGGTTCGCAACTCCGTAACCAACTCCGTGTTGTGCATGAAGCATTAAAGACAACAGCAGATAAAGAGCTGGGTTATGTCGTTCCTGCTGACTTTCTTTATGACCAGATCTCAACAAACTTACTGCAAACAGGCGTGATCTCTAAGGAGATTTACGAAACCATCAGCCGTAAGCGTGGTGGTGATGAAGATGCGCAACTACAAGGTCGATTATTATCTCTGATCTTACTGATTAGCAAGCTACCAGCAGAGATGGAGTACGGCATTTATGCAACAGTAGATACGCTATCTGATTTGCTATTAGAAGATCTACAAAACGACAAACACAAGCTTCGCCCGCTTGTGCCTAAAATGCTGCAACAGCTTGAAGATGAGCACCTAATTATGTCCCGCGAGACAGCACAGGGGCGCGAGTTCAGCTTACAGACGGTAGAAAGCCAAGCTTGGTACGACGAGTTCCGTCGCCAAGAAAACGATCTTATGGGTAACCCTCAGACATTAGAGGCGTATCGTTCAAAAGAAATCCAACGTTATATTACTAAGCAAGTAGCTCAAGCTCGAATCACCCAGGGTGAGGTAGCAGAGCCACGAGTGATCAACGTGTCATTTGATTCAGAGTTGCCAAATGAAGCAACAAAACGCATTTATGCTTGGGCACCAGAGCAAACCGAGAAGCAATTTAATGACCTTTCTCGTGGCGCAGATCCAGATGGTGCAACCATCTTTGTTTATGTACCAACGATCCACCGTAGTGAGCTTAAGAATGCCATTGTTGCGCTGAAAGCGGCAGAAAACACGTTAGAGGTTCGTGGTCGAGCAACAACAGAAGCGGGTAAAGACGCCTTACAGGCAATGGAAACTCGTTTGAGTGAAGCTGAGCGTGCCAAGAAAGGCTATTTGAACGATATCTTTTCACAGATACAAGTGCGTTTAGCTGGTGGTCAAGAAGTTGAAGGCGAGACACTTGCAGAACAAATTCAAAACGCAGGGGCATTAGCGTGTCAGCGCTTGTACAACAAATTCAAAATGGCAGACAGCCGTGGCTGGGCAAAAGTGTACAGTCAAGCTAGTCAACTTGCCGATCCAAATGCGCTTGAAGCGGTAGGCTTCAACGGAGAAGCAAACCAACAACCAGTGTGTGCTGAGATTTACCGTTTCATTGGCGCAATGAAAACAGGTAAAGACATTCGAGACAACTTTAATGATGCGCCATACGGTTGGGGTAAAGATGTCGTTGATGGTGCGTTGTATGCAATGTTAGCGGCAGGCGTGCTACGAGCGTCTGATGTGCAAGAGCGTGCGATTGATGCCAAAAGTCTAGATCGTAGCTCAGTGACGCAAACTAAGTTCCGACCAGAAAACGTAACGCTATCTAAAGTTCAGCTTATTAAAGTCCGTGGTGTGGTTTCTACCTTGCTTGAAGAAGCATGCAATACGGGTGAAGAGGCAACTAAGCTACCTTTCGCGATTATTAATGCAAAAAACGTGGCTCGCAGTGCGGGTGGTGACGCGCCACTCCCTATGGCACCAAGTACAGCATTACTATCAGATCTTGAAATGTATTCAGGTAATGACCAACTGCAAAAAGCATTTGATAGCAAAGACCAATTGATTAGTGACTTCCAACAGTGGAAAGAGCAAGCCCATAAAGCTGAACTTCGTATGAAGCTATGGAAGAAGCTAACTCAAGCGATGGAGTACTGTTACCCACTTGCTATATACAAAGAGCTGAAACAAGAGCAACAGGCCATCGTAACTAACCGAAGCTTGTTATCTGAACCTTGCCCAGTTAAACCATTGCTAGACAAAGCGACCAATGAACTTCGCACCGCGTTGACTGCACATCGTGAGCGCTATGAAGAAGAGCATCGCGCTTGTATGTCTGACTTATTAGCAGATGAAAACTGGCAAAAGCTTGATGAAGCAAAGCGTAATGAGTTTTTGAACAAGCGCAGCTTAGACGTTATTCCAGCAATTAATATTGCTGATGAGGACTCGGTATTCAACTCGCTAGATGAAACCAGCTTTGATAGATGGAATGACAAAGTCGCCTTGCTTCCTGGCATCTTCGATGCGGTACTGAAAGATGCGATCAGTGAACTTCAACCTAAAACGAAGTACTACAAGCTCAATAAACCATTACTAGAAACGGAAGATGACTTGCAGAAGTGGCTAGCTGACGTAGAGCAAGAGCTACGTTCGGAATTAGTAAACGGGCCAGTTGTACCACAGTAATATCACTTTGTTTTTAGAAACCACCTCCTAAAAGGAGATCGCCTAGGAGGTATTCCCCTAGGCGAATTGAAGTTTGTGGTTAACGAACACTATCTCACTAGTCCAAATGCTCTTATTTAGGTAGGGCAGACTAATAGAATTAAGAAGAACGATATGAGACAAGCATTAGATAAAACACTGCGCAAGAAGCTAGAAGAAACGGTTGTCAAAGCCCGCGATATTGTAGAGCAAGCCGTATTTGAAGCGCTACAACGTTTGGGTGTTGCAGAAGCTCAAGCTCCAAGCTATTTGAGCGAAGAAGAACGTGCGCTACGTAATAAGTTGCGTGCCCATGCTCGTCAGCTCGGCGATAAGCTAAAAGATGGTAAACAGGAAACTGAACGACTAATCAATGAAATGTCCTATGAGCATTGGCATCGTATGCTGTTTGCTCGTTACCTAGAGCAAAACAATTTATTGATGTATGACGAGTACACGCCTGTCACACTGGATGAGTGTTTTGAGTTGGCAGAAGAAGAGCCAGATCCTATTTCGGGAAGAGCGGACGGCTGGGCATTAGCAGGTCGGTTGGCGCAAAAAATGTTGCCACAAATTTTCCGAGTAGACTCGCCTGTTTTTGATATCAAGCTGTCGATGAACCGCGTTGAAGAGTTAGAAAATCTAATTGCACAATTAGACCCTCAAACCTACCAAGCTCAAGACAGCTTAGGTTGGTGTTACCAGTTCTGGCAAACCAAGAAGAAAGATCAGGTAAACAAGTCTGGAGTGAAAATTGGTGCGCAAGAACTAAGCCCTGTCACGCAGTTGTTTACTGAACCGTACATGGTGAGCTTCCTACTCGACAATGCGCTTGGCGCTTGGTGGGCGAACAAGCGTCTTTCTCAAGACGATTTAATTCGCGCAAACAACGAGCAAGAGCTTCGTGAGTTAGCGGCTATTCCTGGGGTTCCTCTAGAGTACCTTCGTTTCTCTAAAGAAGAGGACGCAGAATCATGGAAACCAGCAGCGGGTGGGTTTGAAAAATGGCCTGAGCACTTATCGGAGCTTAAAACACTCGATCCTTGCTGTGGCTCTGGACACTTCCTGGTTGCCGTTTTTCTGATGCTTGTTCCTATGCGTATGCAACTTGAAGGGATGTCTGAGAAGCAAGCGGTTGATGCGGTACTGCGCGAAAATATCCATGGTTTAGAACTAGACCAACGATGTGTAGAACTGGCTGCATTTGCGCTGGCTTTAGAGGCATGGCGCTACCCCAATTCGGGAGGTTACCGTGTGTTGCCTGAGCTCCAATTAGCTTGTTCTGGTATGTCGATTGCTGAAGCTCAAAAAGAGTGGAAAGACCTAGCGAAAGGTGACGAAGCATTAACAGATGCTATTACTTGGATGCAACATACCTTCAAAGATGCGCCAACTTTGGGGAGTTTGATTGACCCAACGAGAAATCTTCAGGAAAGAGAGACTTTACCGTGGGTTCAATTACAAAATGCAATAAATAAAAAAGCGAATGCAAGTATTGAAGCGAAAGCGGCTGCTCATGGGTTAGCTAAATCAGCAGACTTGCTTTCTGAACAGTATCATTGGGTTTTGACAAATGTACCTTACTTGACTAGGAACAAGCAGTCAGATGTATTGAGAAACTTTGTCGACGAGCAATATCCGAATTCAAAAAATGATTTAGCTACGGTGTTCCTTGAATATGGATTACGGTTGTCCTCCAGTCTTGGAGGAGTTGCGAGTATTGTACTACCTCAGAATTGGCTTTTCTTGACTACCTACAAGAAATTCAGAGAGGAGTTACTGCAAAACTATACGTGGAATAATATCGCTAGACTTGGTGCTAAAGGGTTTCAGACACCAATGTGGGACTTCAACGTGCAGTTACTTACAGTTTCGAACATAAGACCCTTTGAAAACCACATGATATCGGCAATTGATGTTTCTGATTATGGAAGTGCGGAGAAGAAATTAGAAATGCTGCCAACTAGTGAGCTGTTTGTTACTCGACAAAGCACACAGTTATCTAATCCTGATGCGAGAATATCCTTAGGGGACGAGAATGAGCTTCCGCTTTTGAGTGAATATGCGGATGGACTAGTTGGAATGCAAAGTAGCGATGATCCAATGTACATGGCAGGTTTTTGGGAAATAGAGCGCCAAAACTCTAAAGTTTGGGAATGGCTACAAGCTACACCAGACTCTTATACACGCTTTGATGGCCTATCCTGGCTAGTTCGTTGGGAACAAGGTAAGGGAAGGCTACATGCATCACCAACAGCATACCCTTCTAAGGGGCTAAAAGCTGTAGGTAAGAAGGGAATTGCAGTTCATCGTATGGGACAATTGTTTTCCTATCGATATAGTTCGGAACGTTTTCATCAAAATGTTGCTACGATAATGCCAAAGAACGAGCATTACTTAGAGGCGATATGGGCATTTTGTTCTTCAGATAGTTTTGGGGAGGAGGTAAGAAAGGTAGACCAATCACTAAAGGTCACAAATGCAACTTTAGTGAAAATACCTTTTGACCTAAATAAATGGTCAATTGTTGCTAACGAAAAATATCCTAATGGTCTTCCTCTACCTCATTCGGATGATCCAACGCAATGGATTTATCATGGTCACCCATGCGCATCAGTTATTTGGGACGAAGAGGCTAAAACTACTGCCGTAAGTAATAATCGCGAAGATGATTCAGTACTTCAAGTCGCTGTTGTTCGTTTACTCGGTTACCAATGGCCTGCTGAACTTGATCCTGAAATGGAACTTGCGCCAGAAATGTGTGAAGTCATTAAGAAGAATACTGATTTTACGGACTTGATTGATGATGACGGTATAGTTTGTATTCCAGCAGTACGTGGTGAGAGAACAGCGGCTAAGCGTTTAGAAGCGATTTTACATAAAGCCTACGGTGACGAGTGGACAAGTTCAGTCGAACAAAATCTACTTAAAGCAGTAAAGGCGAAAGATCTAGAAAGCTGGTTGCGAGACAAGTTTTTTGACCAGCACTCAAAACTGTTCCAACACCGTCCGTTTATTTGGCAAGTTTGGGATGGGTTGAAAGATGGCTTCTCTGCACTGGTTAACTACCATAAGCTTGATTATAAAGGGCTTGAGCGCCTGATCTACACCTATCTGGATGACTGGATCAGTACCCAGAAACGTGATTTAGCTGATGGCAAAGATGGTGCCGATATTCGCTTAACTGCGGCTGAAAACCTTAAAAAGCAGTTAGAGGCAATTCTTGCTGGTGAAAAAGGTTTAGATATTTTCGTGCGTTGGAAGCGGTTAGAAGAACAGCCTATTGGTTGGAACCCAGATCTGAATGATGGGGTACGTCTCAACATCCGCCCATTTATGCTAGCGAAAGATGTGGGCAAAAAAGGTGCAGGTGTACTGCGTGGTAAGCCAAACATCCACTGGAAAAAAGATCGAGGCACAGATGTAGTTTCAGCTCCATGGTTTGACCTTGGCCCAGTCTACGGTGAGAAAGAGGGTAGTCGTATTAACGATCATCACCTGACGCTCGCTGAAAAGAAAGCGGCTAGGGAACAAGTGAATGATTAAGTCGGTAGAAAACTACGCGGTTTCTGCCCTGTTTAGCGTAGATGAGAAAGTCATCTACGCTATCCCTAGGTATCAGCGTGAATACACCTGGGGTAAATGGCAGTGGGACACATTATTTGAGGACTTGCTCGATAATGATCCAAGCTACTTTTTAGGTTCTATTATCTGTATCAACCAAAGTACTGACGCACTAGCCGTACAATCATTAGAGCTGGTTGATGGTCAACAGAGAATGACTACTCTGTCATTGCTTAAAGCAGCCATATACTCCTGCTTCAAGAACCTGGACGTAGAACTCGAATTTGAACAACAACTCGAACTTCATAACTTGAAGCATAAGCTGATTTTGAAAAGCAATGCAGATCAGACTCGTATTGTGCCGCAGGTTCAAAATAGCAATCAGCAGGATTATTTCTGGGTATTAAATCAAGCGGGCGTACTCAAAGAAGCCGACTACCCATCAAATGCAGGTAATCGGCGAGTTGTGCGAGCTTTTCGACATTTCAGCTCTCGAATTGAGGAATATCTCCAAGAATCAAGCGATAGAGTGTCAGCGCTAACATCACTAATTGAAAAAGTTAATACTGCAACCTTAGTCAAGATTGAGGTGGCAAGTCATTCTGATGCGTACACATTATTTGAATCATTGAACAACAGAGGTGTACCACTTACCGCGATCGATCTTATCAAAAACAAGCTCCTGGCTAAGCTTGAAAGTGATGATGAAGGCCAAATTGACAAGCATTTCAATAATTGGACGAAGGTATTAGGTTACCTCGGTGATGATTATGGCGTTCAGGAGCGCTTTTTTAGGCAATACTACAATGCGTTTAAGCCTAAGTTGAAAGACATAGTTAGTGTTCCTGTTGCGACTAAGTCGAACCTGATGCAAGTCTATGAGAAGCTTATCTCACATGATGCAGAGACATTTCTTGCTAAGATGATTAAGCATTCCGAGCTGTATGCACAGATCATTTGCCATAACCAGGTTCCAGAGCAACCAAGGTTTTCTTATTTGCTTGAAGATTTAGAACGTGTTCAAGGGGTGCCTTCTTATCTGCTTCTGATGCTGCTTTTTGCTAAGCAAGAAAAGCTAGGGTTGTCATTTGATCACCTAGAAAATATCACCAAGTTATTGATTGCTTTCTTTGTTAGACGTAATACAACCGACAAACCTGCCACTCGCGATCTTACTCGAATCTTTATGGATTTGACTGGGGTAATACCAACTCTTCAAGGGGATGAAATTGTTGATGCGGTGGCGACGAGCTTAAGTCGAGTTAGTGCTGATGACGAAACATTTAAACGTGATTTGTCAGGCAACTTATACGCAGACAATAAGTCGGTGTGTCGTTACGTGTTGTGTGCGCTAGAGCAGAGTCGGATGACACGAGAGACAGAGCGCAACTTGTGGGCTGTTAAAGGTAAGCAGTTTGTCTGGACTATTGAGCATATCTTCCCGCAAGGAGAAAATGTTCCTCAGTGCTGGGTCGATATGATCGCACAAAGTGATGAGGCTTTGGCGAAGCAGTATTTGGAAACACACGCTCATAAACTCGGTAATCTGACTATTTCTGGCTACAACAGTACGCTTGGAAACAAAAGCTTTATTGAAAAGCGAGATAGGCAGGACAAGAAAGGCAGCCCTAGTGGGATACAATAATGGTTTGTACCTCAATGCTGAGCTTGCTAAAGCTGATTCATGGTCAGTCGAGCAAATCGACAGTCGAACGCAAGATCTTGTGCAACAGATTTTGCAGATGTACCCGTTACCAATTTCGAACAAAGAAAGGCTTTAATGTTAGTCGTTAATTATTTAATCGAGCAGTTGCGAAAAGCAGCAACTTTTAATAAGTCAGTTCAAGTGGCACCTGCTGCTATTTTGTGGACAGACATTGATTGCCAGTGGCAATCCGCAATGCCATACATAAAACAACAGTTGCCTGAACTTATTGAACTCGGTGAATACAAGCCAGAAGAGCGTACAGGCCCAGCGATTTGGGTTAAGTGTGCGATTGCCGCAAAACTAGAAGAGTGCGAACTACCTGAAGATAAAACGCCAATCATTTATCTTCCTGGTGTTGGGCGAAAAGATTTGCGAGCTATTGAGCAATGCCCTGAGTATTTGCAACCATTGGCTGAGCTGCAATACCGTGGTTGCTGGTGGGCGTATAACACGGCAGGACGTGACTGGTCTGTTGGTTCATTTCTAACTAACCCTAAAGTAGGTTTAGAACTCGACCTTGCAAAAGACACTAAAACTCAAGACGCGATACTGAAGGTATTACCCGATCTACTAGAAACACCAGCTACGAAGCTGATGGGTAAAAAGTTAGAAGCCGAAGATTTTTACTCTATCGTTCTCGATGATCCTATTAAAGACATTTTGGGGTGGCTAAACAACCCAACAGAAAAAGCTGAGCAATGGCAAGGCAGTAAGTGGGATATTTTCAGCCAGTCCTGCATTTCAAGATACGGCTTTGAACCGAGCGAAGCGAATATGGCACTTGCTTTGGAGCTGCTCTGTGATGCTCAAGGTGAATGGCAAGGCGTATGGGAGCGATTTGAAGAGACAGCAAGCAATCTTTCTGCATTGGTTGATCGCCTAAAAACAGTAGTACCATCGGGGCTTGCGTTTGAGGCACAAAATTACTTATCCGAAAACTTGCGTGATGAATCTGTTATTGAAAGTGCATTTAAGCATATTGCGGGCAGTAATCGTGAGAACCTTAAGCAGACGTTCACTACACTGTGGAATAGCCAACAATCGCGCCAAGATTGGATATGGTCTCAGCTAGGCTTTTCTCCTTGGTTAGACATTTTAGAGCAAGTTACGATTGTTCTTGAGCATACAGAGATTCCATTTACATCAGGTTCGCCAGAGGGCATGGCTGAGTTGTATACCAGTCGTTTCTGGCAGGCTGATGCAGCAGTGCTAAGTGCGATGGCAAAAGCGAAAGATATTCACCATCAGCAGTTGGTTGCGGATGTACTAGCTATTATCTATACGCCATGGTTGGAAAGGGTGGCGCTTAACTTCCAAGATCAAGTCCGATTGAATGGTTACCCTGGCGAAAAACAGTTAAAAGAAACATCAGCAAACTACTCTGTTGGTAGCCAAGTGATTTTCTTTGTTGATGGGCTACGTTTTGATACCGCTAAGCAACTGGAGAACAAACTTTCAGCCATTGGTGTAATTACCGATCTCACTTCGCAATGGTCTGCGCTCCCGTCATTGACAGCAACAGCCAAAGCCGCAGTAACACCGCTGGCTGATTTGCTAACGGGTTTAGAGGATAACGATGACTTCATTCCAGCGCTAGCGAGTACACAAGCGTCTTTTAGTAGTCACTACCTCAAGAAGCTACTTGCCGAACGAGGCTGGCAATACTTAGATGGCCTCGAAACAGGTGAACCGAATGGTTATGCCTGGGTTCAAACTGGAGACCTAGATAACTTAGGTCACAAGCAACAGTTAAAGATGCCACAGTACATTGAGCAGGTATTGGATGATGTGGTCGCACGAATCCGAGGTCTATTGGACGCGGATTGGAAGCGGATCAAAATCGTCACAGACCACGGCTGGTTGTGGGTGCCAGATGGCTTACCAAAAGGTGAAATTCACAAGTCATTGGGAACAAACCGTCAACGTCGCTGCGCGATATTGAAGAGTAATGTTCAATATGATGGTTTAGTCGTCCCTTGGTTCTGGAACCCGAGCGTTTCTATCGCGATGGCTCCTGGTATCTCAGGCTATGTGTCGGGCGATCACTATAATCATGGTGGACTGTCATTACAGGAGTGTTTGACGCCTGTATTGAATATTAATCGCTAAATAAAAGTGACTCACATATGAAGTCACACTGATAATAAAGGTTATAAATGGCTGGGAACTTTGAACTTCTTGAGCATCGCTGGCCTCAGTTAGCTAGTTTTGCTCAATACGCAGAGGGTTATGCATATACTGACCCTCAGTCGTCTTTAACAAAACTTCGTTGCTTCTGTGAAGCGCTTGTGGGTATTTTGTATCGTGAGCTTTCCCTGCCGTGCGAGCCACGAACCAACTTAATCGATAAACTCAAGTCCGACGAGTTTATCGAAGTTGTTGGTGATGATGTGTGTCAGAAACTTCATGCGCTTCGTATGAAGGGGAATAGGGCGGTACATCATGATGAAGGAACAACTGACGATGCTCTTTGGCTAATTAAAGAGGCCTACCTTTTAGGTCAATGGTTATATAAAGCATATAGTGGTGAATCAGATGAAAGTTACCCAGCCTTCGTTCAACCACAGAAACCAGATTCATTTGGGCAGCTATCTAAAAGCAATGAAGAGTTGAAATCACAGCTAGAAGTAGCTAAACAGGAGCTGTTATCCGTTGAAGCTAATGAGCAAAGTGCTTTAGATGAGCTTTCTAAACTTCGTGGGGAAGTTGATGCGCTTAAACTTGAGAGGTTTAAGGAAAGTGCAGAGCAAGCAGCTCAATCTATTGATTTTGAACAGGAAGTAACTAATAAGAACATTTCAATTCATGATAGCTTTTCGGAATATAATTTAACTGCTGGGCAAGCTGAACTTGTAGAGCAATTAGAGCAATTTCTTTCTAATAAAGAAAAGAGTGTCTTTCAACTAAAAGGTTATGCGGGTACTGGTAAGACTTTCATTACAAAAGGCCTTACTGAGTACTTTAGGTCAATCGGTCGTACGTGTGTACTATCTGCGCCTACGGGCAAAGCTGCAAAGGTTATCTCAAATAAAACGGGATGCAGCGCCTTCACTATCCATAAAACAATCTATTCTTTCAAAGATTTAGTTGAATATCGAGACGAATCAGGTGAAGAGTCTGAGACATACAAGCTCTATGCTCAGATCGCGGTAAATGAGTTATCTGCTGATACTGTATTCATCATTGATGAATCTTCTATGATTTCTGATGTATACAACGATAATGAATTTTTCCGATGTGGTTCAGGAAAGTTATTGAGTGATTTATTGAAGTTCGTAAATTTAGATCACAATGATCACCGTAAGAAAGTTATTTTTATTGGGGACGATGCACAGTTACCGCCAGTTGGAATGAGTTTTTCACCTGCACTCTCCGCAGATTACCTGAAACAGAAATTTGGGTTAGATACGGTAAGTTACGAGTTAACTGAAGTTGTCAGACAAAAAGCTGACAGCGGTGTAATGAAAAATTCAATTCAGTTACGTAATGCACTGAAAGCAGGAGTCTTTAACCAACTTAGTCTAGACACTACCTCTGCCGATGTTGAGGAAATAGAATACGCTGATTTATTACCTAAATATCTTGAGTCATGTCAGGGGAAGATCAACGGTGAGTCTATAGTCGTTGCTGGTTCAAATCGTGATGTGATGCAATATAACTGTCGAATTCGAGATCACTTCTTTCCAGAACAACCAGAAATTTCAAATGGCGACAAAGTCATCGCTGTCTCAAACAATGACAGCTATGGATTCTATATTTCTAACGGTGAGTTTGGCTTAGTTCGTCAGGTACTTGGGCCGAGTGAAGTAAGAAGAGTCGTTTTAAACCCAAAAAGTAAAGAGAAGAGAGTCGAGGTAGAGCTGAGCTTCCGAGAGGTGGGCATTGGTTTTAAAGATCTCACAGGAACCGCGCGTTTCTTTAGGGCAAAAATAGTCGAAAATTTACTTTACTCAGAGCAACCACAGTTATCTTCAGATGAAAATAAGGCTTTGTATGTTGATTTTTGTATGCGGCATTCAAACCTACGTAGGAATAGCTTAGAGTTCAAAGAAACACTGCGAGCAGATCCGTACTTTAATGCACTTCGTGTTAAGTTTGGTTATGCGATAACATGCCATAAAGCTCAAGGTAGCGAATGGAATCATGTTTTTGTTAAATGTAAAACGCATCAGAATACACTCAGTGCAGGATATTTCCGTTGGTTTTATACCGCAATCACTCGTACCGCCAAGCAGTTGTACTTATTAGAGCCTCCCAAAATAAAACTTGGTGGGGGTTTGAAATCAGTAACAACCGTTGGTAATGGTTTTATAGAACCTGCTCCTAAAGCAAATGTGCGCGAGACTACCGTTTCCTCACAGCTTGAAGGTAACAACATTGAGCAATCTCCAGTATTTGATCTCTCAGATGACAACACATTTGGTATACCTCAGAGTGAAGCATTTTTAATACAGCTATTAGGCTCAGTTCGTGACTCCTTAAAAGCTAGTGGCTGTGCTGTAGTTGATATTGATCATAAGCAATATCACGAGGCATATACTATTCAACGAGGAAGTGAATTCGCTCGGATCAATATTTGGTATAACGCAAAGGGAAAAGTGAGTCAGGTTAAGTTGACCGAAGTTAATCCGTTTAGTAGCGAGGTTGCAGAGCTACTAGCACCATTAAAATTTGGCTTGGTCAATGATTCGAGTGAAGTACCTGAAGTTTTATTTTCGCAGGAATTTCAAAATCAGTTTCACCAGCGTCTGATGGAATTGGTGAGTAGTGCAGGTATTACTTTGAACTCAGCGGAAGAGCAGCAATGGGCATTGAGATATACGTTTAGTAAGGGCAATTCTGTTGCAGTTTTTGATATTAACTTTAATGGTAAGCAACAATTTACTAAAAAGTCTGTTTTACCAAATAAATGCGTAGGTTCTGAGCTTGTCGGTGAGATTGATATGATACTTACAGAGGGGCTGAGTGGATGATTACTAGTAAAGACGTTTTTGCTAAACGGAAATCAGGGCAGCTTGATGAAGCCTATCAAATGGCTGTAGAGCTTGTTAAGGTGAATGCTTCTGATGAGTGGAGTTTTAAGGCGTTAGCTTGGTGCTTAATCGATTTGTTGAAACGAGACTCTCAGTCCAATCATCAACAGAACTTAGCTTATTATTCACAGCAACTGCAATCGATAGACGTTGCTGCAAGTGATGAGATATTAACGACTCAGGTTCAATACGCACTATCGTTGTGCAACCCTAATGGGCAATTGATACAAAAGGCCAAATCTCTAAGTAAACAAGGAGATTACCTTCAGGCTGCTAATATTTATAAGCAGCTTTGCAGCACAGGTGCTGGTGATTTAAATGTACAAACCTCTTTAGGGTGGGAGTTATTTCGACTCTTACAGCACTCGTTGGGTCAAGAGCACATAAATGTATCAAGTTCAAAAAGGTTGTTAGCTGACTATCTCAAGCTCAATCTAGTTGAAAAGCCGTCACTATTGCATTCAAGCATACTACAACAAGCAGCTAAGTTAGCTGGTAATTCTAGTTTTAGTCTCATCAGCTTTTCGAGGTATTGGCAGTTAGACTCTCTCAGAGAAGAGGACTATGAACCTTATATCAACAATAACGGGGTTCAATATCCATCGTTAGCTGAAAAAGTCATACAGCAGGCTGCTAAGGAATCTATTGCTTCTGATATTATTGAGAATCAACAATATATTCTCCCACATTTAGATAATGCTATTGAACGTTTTCCTGAAAATATTTGGCTCAAACTCAATAAAGCGAAATTACTCTTAAAATTAGGGAAAAGTAAAGAGGCTTTAAGTTTTGCTACCGATGTTACCCGCTCTA